>CAZHTM010000004.1:62149-91306 GCA_964535735.1 uncultured bacterium | reverse complement strand
ATGTCTTTATTTATTCTAATTCTATTCTGGCAATTTTACAATTAAGTCTAATGGAAATGCGTCGGGACACGAAGAATCTCAAGCAAACTTATTTTGTCATAAAGCATTATAGCCATGTTATATCTATCATTGTGTATAACCACGGTAACAGATGTAGATTTCTAAGATAGCTACGGTTTAAGATCCTTCTCCCAATATCGTGTAGCTCCATTGGGATCTGGATGACGAACATTTATTTTTCAGGTTCGTCAAACTGAGTAAAGATGCGAAATTCCAGAGGATCCAGATTTTCCCCTTGACAACTAGTTCCTATACAAATAGTTTCCATATGAACTATAATTCCAATATGCTAATTCTTCTTTCCATCGAACCACCGGATCCGACTCGGGAAATCCCCGCGGAAATCATATGAACTATATTGAAAACAGCACCGGATTTTTAGTCGTTCGCACCGCCCGCTCTATGCGAAAAGCCCTGGATAATAAATTTGCGGAAAAAGGTGTTACGGCGACCCAATTTATGGTGCTGGATACTTTAAAAGGACAGGGGGGACTTCCTCTTTCTGAAATCGGGAAAAAGATTTACCTGGATAAACCAGCTATTACTGGACTGGCGGACCGACTAGAGAAAGACGGTTTCGTGGAACGACGCCGGTCGTCCCACGATCGACGGGTTATTCGCCTGCATCTCACGCCCAAGGGTGAACGGGTCCATACGGAACTGGAACCCTTAGTGATTGCTGTCGATCGGGAATTGACCCGCGTCTTGGATCCTGAGGAATTGGCTGCTCTGCGAAAATTTCTAAATCGAATTTGGACCCATGCTAATGGAAACCTGGACATTTGACTCGGCGACGTATTCCGATGCCATCGAACTCTCCCGGTCTTTATTTGAAGACCTAAACTTTACCTACGCCCGAACGTGGAAAAAAGCAGACCCTGCTCGCCGCCTCATTGGTTATCTTCCACTTTATATCCCTAGAGAAATCATTTCAGCATTGGGCATGCTGCCAGTGGGCTTATTCGGAGCCGGGGATCGACTTCAAGTAGTTCGGGGCGATGCCTATTTCCAATCCTATATTTGTCATTTACCACGGACAGTCATTGAAATGGCCTTGGGAGGATACCTGGATGACTTTGATGGCTTCATTTTCCCTTCCATTTGCGATGTGATTCGCAATTTATCTGGGGTCTTCCGAATGAAAATGGGGGATCGTTACGTTCGTTATCTGGATTATCCGCAGAATTTCGATCCCGAAGTGGGTGGTGTTTATTATCGTTCCGAACTTCAACGTCTGGTCACTGATTTGGAAAAAATCAATGATTCTAAGTTAACAACGGAAGCTTTAAACGACGCCATTCGACTCTACAACCAAAACCGAATACTTCTGAAGGCACTGGACCACATCCGATCTGAACGACCACACATCATTTCCGCCACTGATTTCTATCTTATTCGACGCGCCGGTCAGGTACTGGATGTGAAGGACTGCAACCGTTTTTGGAAGCGCATCATCGAACTTGCAGAGTCCATCGAGCGGGAGCCGGAAGACAAAATTCGCGTCGTTGTGTCCGGCTCATTTTGTGAGCAACCGCCACTGGGTTTGATCAAAACCATCGAAAATGCGGGCTGTTATATTGTGAATGATGATTTTCAGTTAGGATTGCATTGGTTCCGTTCCGAACTTGATGCGAACACCGATGATCCTCTGGGAATCCTGGTAGATGCCTATTTAAACCAATCACCCTCGTCTTCAGCTGTCTATTCCACACCGGAAGCCAAGGGAAAGGCGTTGTTGACCCAAGTCCAGGATCGCCATGCTGATGGCGTCATCTTCTGTGCCCCCAGTTTCTGCGACCCGGCTCTTCTGGATCGGCCTTTTCTGGAGCAGGCCATGGATCAGCATCACATTAAACATTTTTCATTTCAATACCATGAAAATTTAGGCCAATTCCATGTCATCAAAGAGCAGGCGGGGACCTTTGCTGACATGGTCAAATTATGGGAGTGACCGTATGAATACGAAGCCGCCTACCGGGAACGTGAATATTCAAAAAGAAACCAGCATGCTTAGACAAAAGCAAATGCTGGCAGAACATTTCATGGCGCTGTCTCAGGTCAAAGAAACAGGGAAGAAGGTGGTGTACACCTTTGTACCCGGCAATTTGACGGAATTGATTTATACATTTGATATGTTACCTGTATATCCGGAAATCAACGCCCTCCAATCCGGAATGCGGAAAAAATCCCGGGACTTTATACGGGAAGCGGAAGATATGGGTTTTCCCGAAGACGTATGTTCCTATGTAAAATGCGACATTGGCATGATGCTCCAGGGGAACGTCGGTCCCACCGGCCAAAAATTACCGGACCCGGACATTCTTCTCCTCAGTTACACCGGATGCTTTGTCTTTATGAAGTGGTTTGAAAACCTGAAACAGCTCTATCCCAAGGCTGAAATTGCCATGTTGCATATTCCCTATCAGGAGGCGGGAAGAATAGAGCCGGAAGCGGTGGCCTATATTCAAAAACAATTGGTGACGGAAGTCATTCCCATCTTTGAAAAAGTCAGTGGCCTGTCCTTCGATGAAAAAACACTGGCGGACCGTATGGATTTGTCGGCCCAGGCGGAAGATTTATTAATTGATGTCTTCGATTCGGCGCGCCATAAGCCCTCGCCCATCGATGCCTACTTCGGTGGGGTTTACTACATTGGCCCCATTTTTACGGCATTCCGGGGGAGTGAAAGCTGTGTTGAATATTACCGTGAATTGGTCCGGGATGTGGACTATCGAATTCAGAATAAGTTAGGTCCTTTGACGCCTGAGGGCTACCTTGAAAAAGAACGCTATCGCCTGGTGGTGGAAGGCCCGCCAAACTGGACCCACTTCCGCAATTTCTGGAAAATATTTTATGATCAGGGTTCGGTCTTCGTTGGGTCCAGCTATACTCGGGTAGGCGGCGTCTACGATGATGGTTTCCGCCACTCTCCGGATGATCCCCTGAAAAGTCTGGCGGAATATTGTTTAGGTTGCTACACCAATCGGAATCTGCCTCAACGGATTGATCTGCTTGAACGTTTCATCCAACGGTATTCAGCGGATGGTTTTCTGGTGAATTCCATCAAAAGCTGTAATTCGTTCTCGGCTGGACAACTGGTCATGATGCGGGATTTGGAAGAGCGACTCCAAATTCCTGTTGGGTTTATCGAAACCGATCTGGTGGATCCCCGCTACTATTCCTATTCCAACATCAAAAACCGGTTGGATTCATTCTTTCAAATGCTGGATCAACGGCAAACCGTCCGGGTATCCGATGATTGGCTCTCGGATGATGTATTAGCATGAGGAGAGGGGAATGAAAGTTTATTTAGGCATTGATTTAGGCTCTACGACCTCCAAAGCAGTGTTCCTGGATGCGGATGAACGAATTATTGGTCGTGGAATAACCAATACTCGCGCCAATTATGAAGTGGCGGCCGAGATCGCCCGGATGGAAGCAGAGTTTAATTCCAAATTCACCCTACTGGATCGTGAGCTACAATCACAAGGCAATGGCGCTGTGGACTGGAAAGCAATTTTTAAAGCCCTCAATCATCGGTTCCATTATTTGCAGTTCAAAACCCGGTTTAAGCAATTGATGGATGCCATGATCAAGATCGCGAACGACGAAACTGATCCGGCAGTCAGGGAGTCCACTCTCAAACGTTTTAGTATCATTTCCACAATCATTGATGATACCGTTCGTGACCGTTTTCTTTCGGGAAAGATTTCCACCTCCTCAGAGTTTTTCCGTGATTTATTTTCCAGCGTCTATCTGGAGGCGATTCCTTCCGATGATAGAACGGTATACGATCGTCTGGTCGCGATTTATGATCGCGCCATTACGCCGGTCGAGAATACCCTTATATCTTTTAATTTTTTGGAATTGATAACCAATGCTTTGGATATGATGCCTGATATGGTTTCTGCTCACCGGGATCAAATCCTGAATATTGTGGAAGATGTGGACGCCATTTCCCTGGAACCAGCCGATTATGTGGGCACGGGATACGGGCGTCAACTCCTGCCGTTTGATGAAAAACATATCAAATCCGAAATTCTCTGTCATGCCATGGGTGCGCACCATTTTTTCCCGAAAACACGAACGGTGCTGGATATTGGTGGTCAGGACACAAAAGCCATTCAAGTGGATGAACATGGCTTGGTAACCAGTTTTCAAATGAACGATCGTTGTGCCGCCGGGTGCGGACGATATTTGGGCTATATTGCCGATGAGATGAATATCAGCGTGAGTGAATTGGGACCCATGGCCATGGAAGCCGAGTTTGAGTCCAATATTTGCAGCACTTGCACGGTTTTCGCCGGAGCCGAGTTGCGGGAGTACCTAAACCTGGGTGAGAAAAAAGAAAACATTCTTGCGGGTCTGCATAAAGCGATTGTCCAACGAGCATTTGCCCTTCTGGCCCGGTCCGGTGGTGTACGGAATGAATTTACGTTCACGGGCGGAGTCGCCCGCAATGTGGCGGTAGTGAAATATGTGAAAGAACTGACCGTGGCCAATTACGGTGAGATGACCTTCAACAGTCACTGGGATTCCATATTCATGGGCGCCGTGGGGGCGGCGATTTTCAGCGCGAGGAGGAAATCATGAGCAAAACTCTGGGGATTGATGTGGGGAGTAGTTTCATCAAGTTAGCTCTAATGGAGTATTCTGATACGCCTCAGGTCATTGAATTGGTGAATGAGAAAATCCGGAAACGAAATCCCACGGAATTGATCGCACAGACCGTGGACGACCTTCTAGATCGTAATGGGCTGAACTACGAAGATTTAATTTATGTGGCGTCCACTGGAGAAGGAGAACAGGTCCCTAAAAAGCGCGGCCATTTTTATAGCATGACCTCGCATGCCCGAGGAGCGTATTTTGCCGATGATCGGGTGCGTACCGTTGTGGATTTGGGTGCTCTGTTTTGTCGGGTGGTCACTTTGGAAAAAGGAGCACGGGTAAAAAATTATGCCATGACGGGACAATGCGCCTCTGGATCTGGACAATTTTTAGAAAATATTACCCGCTATTTAGGGATTACCCTAGATGAAGTGGGTCCTTTATCTCTGGAATCCAATGATCCTGCCAGAACCAGTGGAATCTGTGCTGTTTTAGCGGAAACCGATGTGATCAATATGGTATCCCGGGGTATTCCCACCGCTGATATTGTGAAGGGCATCCATCTCTCCATTGCCCGCCGGGTTATCAAATTATTGCGGAAGCTAAAAGTGGAATCACCCGTGGCTCTGACCGGAGGACTTGCTCAGGATATCGGCCTGGTGGAAGCCATTCGTGAAACTCTGGCTGAGACGAATATTGATTTAGAGGTGTTTGCGGTAGAAAAAGGGTATGCCGCAGGGGCTATTGGAGCGGCTCTTTGGGGAGGCTTTCGTCATTACAAGCTGCTGGAGGGACAGGCATGAACGTATATTCCAGCGAATATTCGTTATCTGACTATCCTCAAAATCTGGCTCGTATGATTTCCCATAACGCGGAACGATTTCAGAGCCACCCGATCTACCAGGAAGTTCATGATAGCCAACTTGTGCCCCTTTCATGGACTCAATATCTTTTAGATATCCAAAAACTTCAGTCCGGCTTAAAGCGATTGGGGATCCGAACGGGGGATCGGATCGCCATCCTATCGCGAAACCGCCGGGAAATGTTGGAAATGGAAATGGCGATCATGTCTATGGGGGCTGTTGCTGTTCCGATTTTCGCCGGATATCCATCGGTCCAGGCCGATCGATTGACGCATTTTTGTGATCCCGTTGCCGTTGTTGTAGCCGACCAGGATCAATTCGATAAACTGGATACACCGGAAGATTTTTCTACTATCATCCATTTCGATTCGCTGAAAGAATCCACAGGAAACTTGGTCCATTTTGAGGAGCTGCTTGCTCAGGAATCGGGAGAAAATCCTCTTCAGGGATTGGATGTGGAACGAGACACCATTTGCTTGATGATGTACACTTCTGGGACTATGGGAAAGCCGAAATGTGTCCAATTGACTCATGGAAATATTCTTTCTCAACAGGCCGCCATGCGGGTGCTCTGGCAGTTGTCGGAACAGGATCGGTTTCTCTGTTATCTTCCCTGGCATCACAGTTTTGGCGGTATTTTTGAAAAGTATGCCGCCTTATACAACGGGGCGACGCTATCCCTGGAGCATGGGTTTGGTAAAAATATTGATATTCTGCTCCGGAACTGGTCCCTGGTAAAACCCACTGTGTTTTTCAGTGTACCGAAAATTTATCAGGAAATGGTGGCCCGATTGCTTCAATCACCTGACTTGGAATCGGTTATATTCCATGATGAATTGCGGTTTATATTTACAGCGGCGGCCCCCCTTCCTAAAAATATTTCTGATCGGTTTGCATCTCACGATATTCCCGTGTACGAAGGGTGGGGGCTAACGGAAACGTCGCCTTGTTGCACGGTAACCGATCCATTGGTTCCACGAGTGCCGGGCATAGTGGGAAAACCGATTCCCGGTGTGGAAATAGCCTTTGACGAAGACGGGGAAATCCTGGTAAGAGGCCCCAACATCATGAAAGGGTACTATAAAAATCCTGAGGAGACAGACCGGGTACTGATTCACGACGGATGGTTCCGGACCGGTGATGTGGGTGTTTATACCAAGACTGGTGTTCAACTCATCAGTCGGAAGGACCGAATATTCAAACTCAGCAACGCGGAAAAAGTGATTCCCACGGAAATTGAAAATCTCATAACAGAAGATTGCCTTTTCCTGACCCATGCCTATCTTGCCGGAAGCGGGAAAGATTATCCCGTGGTTCTCTTGTTTCCCAACAAAACCCTTCTGGATCAATTACCGGAAGAATCCAAACTAAAGGCTGGTTGCCATTGTCCGAAAAATCTTCAGGATTTTTCCCAGTGTCTCCAGAGTTGTTTATCGGAATTGAACCGCCATTTGGATGTGAAATACATCCGACCCCATACGGCCATGTTACTGGATCATGAATTAAGCATTGAGAATGAAGAATTGACCCCTTCTTTGAAATTGGCTCCTAATGTGGTGGGAAAGGCGTTTAAAGCGAACATTGATTTTTTATACGGCGATGGTCCTATCCCGGATGAAAAAGTCTATGTCATTCAGTTGGAGCATTAACCATGTTACAGGCCCAGTACAAACTCAAAGGATTGTTGACCAACTATTTTCAGGATCTGAGTTCACCGGTGGCCTGGTGTACCAGCGCCGGACCGGCGGAAATTTTACGGGCGCTGGGGTTTAAAGTCTATTTCCCGGAAAACCACGGGGCATTGTTGGGCGCCTCCCACACGGCCGAACGGTATATCCCTCGGGCCCATCAAATGGGGTACAATGGTGAAGTCTGCAGTTATCTCACATCGGATATTGGTGCCTGGATGATGGGCGAAACGCCATTGACTCGCGCCTATGGACTGGAATCTGTTCCCAGACCAGACTTAATTGTTTACAACACCAACCAATGCCGTGAAGTGGCTGAGTGGTTCAATTTTTACGCCGATCAGTACAACTGTCCCGTATTCGGGGTTTATCCGCCACGGCATATGGAAACCGTTCTGCCCGCTCACATTCAGGACGTAGTGGCACAATTCGAAGATCTCATCGCGCTAGGGGAACGGGTCGTTGGGAAACCTCTCAGTGAAGACCAATTAGTGACCACTCTAGATCTCAGCAGTCGTGGTTCGGCACTCTGGAAGCAGGTGCTGGGATCGGCTAAACGAGTCCCCGCGCCCATTACATTTTTTGACGGAACGATCCTTATGGCTCCCATTGTGGTGCTCCGGGGAACGCCGGAATGTGTGACTTTTTACGAGGAAACTCTGGCGGAACTTCAGTCTCTATCGTCGGGTGAAGGTGCCGTTCCTGATGAAACGATCCGTTTGTACTGGGAAGGAATGCCCATTTGGGGCCGGCTTCGCATGTTATCCACGTTTTTTGCGGAGAACAATACCGTTGTGGTGGCCTCAACGTATTGTAATAGCTGGGTGTTCGATCATTTTGACACCCGGAACCCCCTGGAATCCATGGCTTTAGCCTACACGCATATTTTTATCAATCGGGGGGAAAAGTATAAACTGGAGGCCATGATTGAGATCATGGATGAATTCCAGGTGGATGGGGCCATATTCCATGATTCTAAAACCTGTTTTAACAACAGCAACAACCGCTTTGGTCTTCCCCGTAAGCTTGTGGAAAAAACATCCTACGAAGCGGTGACGATTGATGGCGATTTAAATGATATGCGATTTTTGAGTGAAGGTCAAATGTTGACAAAACTGGAAACATTTATTGAACAGCTTAAAGCAAAAAAAGCTGCTTCGATGAATTCATAGGGTGGTGTCCATGAAAATAGCAGTTATTGGTTTAGGTCCTGTTGGCTGCACCCTGGCCGCTCATTTACATAAATCCGGAGCGCAGGTTGTTGCCTGTGATATCAATCCTGTAATTACAGATGCAATATCATCGTCCGGAATTACTCTGACCCATACCATCGAGATGGAGGTGGACCAGATACCTGTTTGCCGCACGGTGGCGGGATTGGAAATGTATGACCTGGACTTGGTTATTGTCGCCGTGAAAGCTTCCGTGATGGGTGCCGTGTTCCGGGAATTGAAAAACATCGATAATCGACGTATGGTCGTCATGTGCGCCCAGAATGGCATTGATAATGAACAAGACGCCATCCGATTCTTTGGTCCCGACCGCGTATTACGGATGGTCATCAATTATGCCGGGAATCTGGCGTCAGGAAGCACCGTATATGTCAGTTTTTTCAATCCACCCAATTATCTGGCAGCCCTCACTCCCCAAGGAGAAACCGTTGCAAACAAAATTGTGGAGCTTTTGAATTCGGTAGGGCTTACCACTGAAGCCACAGATACGATTCAGAATCATGTCTGGGAAAAAGCCATTCTGAACTCAGCTCTGAATGCGGTATGTGCCATCACCCGCCGGACCATGAAAGATGTGATGGATTTTCCCTATACCTTTGATTTAGTGGAGGCTCTAATCGATGAATCCATTCAGGTTGCAGAAAAAGTTGGAATCCAACTTCCCAAGAATTTCAAATCCTTTAGTATGGATTATCTGAAGAAAGCGGGACATCATCGGCCCTCCATGTTAGCCGATATGGAAGCCGGTCGGAAGACCGAAGTAGACTGGCTCAACGGGAAGATAGCGGAATATGGTCAACGATTTGGCGTTCCCACTCCCCTGAACAAAGCACTCACAGCAATGGTCCATCTAATGGAATTTCCGTCCGAATACCAACCGTGAGGAACCCTGAAATGACCGAATATTTTCTGGGTGTTGATTTAGGATCCTCATTTACCAAATTTCTGGTTGTGGACGATCAGGGTGAGGTCACGTATAAACACGTACTAAGAAGTCTGTCCAGAGATCGGAGTGAATTTAATCGTACCCTTGATGAAATAAATACTAAGTTCAACATTAAAAGAAGTTGTTCTACTGGGTACGGGCGAAAAACATTTCCCGCCCTCTTGAAAAAAACAGAATTAATTTGTGCCTCGGCGGGAGTGTCTTATTGGGCGCCCAACCAGGAAAAAACTATTTTAGATATCGGTGGCGAGGATATCAAAATCATTCGCAGTAAGGGTGACGGGTCGGTGATGCAGTTTTCCATGAATGATAAATGTTCAGCCGGTACGGGAACATTCATTACCGAGATTGCTGAACGGGCGGAACTGGAAATCGGTGAATTGAGTCACTTGGCTGCTCAGTCCTCCTCTACGCGTCAGATCAACAGCTTTTGCACCGTATTCGCCAAGTCGGAAATCCTCACCTGGATTTTTGACGGTATTCCGGTGGAGGACATTGCCCGGGGGATCTACCTGTCCATTGTGAATCGCATTTGCAAACTCCCCCTGTCGCGGGACCTTCCCGTTTATCTTTGCGGTGGCGTCATCGCCTATCATCCGTATTTACAGGACTTGTTGAGTCAGGAACTGAATCTTGAGGTCCAGGTTGCTCCGTATCCGCAATATAGTGTGGCATATGGGGCGGCCATTCTCGCACAAAAAGGAGTGTAACATGGGGAAAACACGCACATTTGGTGCTGTCTATGAAGACATTTATTTAATCGCGGGGGCCCGAACCCCCTTTGGAAAATTTTGTGGAACTCTTGGTACCGTCAATCCCATTGATCTGGGAATCGTCGCTTCCCGTGCGGCGCTTGAGCGCTCCAACGTGAATCCTGACGACGTGGATCACGTTGTCTTCGCCAATATCATTCAGGCGGGATTTGACGCCTTGTATCTTCCGCGTCATATTGCGTTATATAGCGGAATTCCGGAAGACGTGCCAGCCTTAATGGTGCAGCGCATCTGCGGGTCCGGTTTTGAGTCCATTATTACCGGAGCAGAAAATATTGTGTTGGGCAAAGCGAATCTTGTGCTAACCGGCGGAGCCGAAAATATGACCTTGGCTCCCACCGCATCCTTTGGAAACCGTCTCGGGTATCGCTTGGGAGGTGTCGTCTTCAAGGATATGCTTTGGGAGGGTCTTCTGGATCCTGCTTCCGGCTGTACCATGGGCGACACAGCGGAAAACCTGGCGAAAAAATACCAGATCACCCGGAAGGATGTGGATGAATTCGCAGCACGATCTCATGAGCTGGCGTTGAAACGTAAGCAAGACGGAACTCTGGGTGAGGAAATCATATCCATGACCTCCGGTATCCATGAGCAGGAAGGGTTGACGCCAAGGAAATACCGATTGAATCCTTCCCGATCAACTCTTGATCAAGATGAAAATATCCGGGAGACAAATCGTGAAAAACTGGCCTCGCTGCCTCCCACCTTCGCTAAAGATGGGGTTCAGACAGCCGGAAATTCTAGTGGCATTGTGGACGGTGCCGCGGCCGTGATCGTATCTTCCGGATCAGCTGTAAAAGATAAGAATCTGAAACCCCTGGCCCGGATTCTGGCTTCCGCATCGGCGGGAGTTCCGCCAAACATTATGGGCATCGGTCCGGTTCCGGCGATTCGCACGGTATTGGATCTGGCAGGGCTGAAGCTGGAGGACATTGATCTCTTTGAAATCAATGAAGCCTTTGGAGCCCAAATCATCGCTGTAGAGCGGGAGCTGGGTCTGGATCGGGAAAAACTGAATGTTAATGGGGGCGCTATCGCCATTGGCCATCCGCTGGCAGCTACGGGAACGCGGTTAACCCATACACTTGCCTTGGAAATGAAACGGCGAAATGTTCGCTATGGTATTGCCTCAGCTTGTATCGGCGGCGGACAAGGAACAGCCATTCTGTTAGAGAGGATCGATTCATGATTAAGGGATACCAGATGGTGGCACGGGATCATCCGTTAGAACTGGCGGAATGGAGGACCCCGGAGATAAAATCGGGAGAAGCGCTGGTTCAGGTCGCGGGCTGCGGGGTCTGTCATACGGATATTAGTTTTTGGCATCATGGGGTTCCTACCCGCCATGAATTGCCTCTGGTGTTGGGACATGAAATTTCCGGGACTGTCGTAGAAGGAGCGCCGGAATGGGTAGGAAAGCCCGTGATCATACCTGCCGTGCTGCCTTGCGGGAATTGTGATCTGTGTCGTGAGGGGCGGAGCAATATTTGTCAGCATCAGCGCATGCCGGGGAATGATTTCCATGGTGGTTTCGCCAGTCATGTGGTTGTGCCCGATCGTTACTTGGCACCGGTTCCGGATGAGTTGTTGAATACCCATGACTTGGCGGAATTGGCTGTAATCGCCGATGCCGTGTCCACGCCTTATCAAGTGGTGAAAAAAAGCGGACTAAACGCGGGGGAATTCGCAATTTTAATCGGCGTTGGCGGAATCGGGCTGTATGCGGCTCAAATTGCCACAATGACGGGTGCCGTGGTTCTGGCGCTGGATATAGACGATCGCAAACTGGATCAAGTGCGGAGTGTGGGTGTCGGTCGCACACTGAATACTCGCGGGATGGACATTCGCTCCATCAAATCGGAGGTGAAGCGTATCGCCAAGGATTCGGGAGTTAGTCCATACCAGTGGAAAATCTATGAATTGTCCGGGACACGATCCGGTCAGGAATTGGCGTTTGCGCTCTTGGGAATTGCCGGAACCCTGTCCATCGTAGGATTTACTCTGGACAAATTGGAGATACGGCTTAGCAATCTCATGGCGTTCGACGCCCAGGTCATTGGCACTTGGGGCTGTAAACCGGAACTCTACCCGGAAGTGATCACTTGGGTACAGGAAGGTCGCATTAAGATTAAACCCTTTATCGAAACCTACCCATTATCAGAGATTAATGCCGTCTTCAAATCCAGCACCGAGGGCAAAACCCTGAAACGACCTATTTTGATTCCAGAACCGTAATTGAGGGGGGAATATGGAAAAACCAATGCTTATTGATCATAATTTAGTGACGACTGATTTTCAGGACATTCTTTACGAGCGGCGACCCTGTCTGGATAAGGATGGCCAACCAGTGGACGGACTGTATAATGCCTGGATTTTTCTCAACAATCCGAAACAATATAATTCCTATACCACCCAGGCGGTGAAAGAAATCATTTTGGCGTTCCGGAAGGCCTCCAATGACCGGTCGGTGGTGGCAGTGGTGTTTACCGCTGTCGGCGATAAAGCCTTTTGTACCGGCGGAAATACCAAGGAATATGCGGAATACTATGCAGGACGGCCCCTGGAGTATAAACAGTACATGCGACTCTTCAACGACATGATCACGGCCATACTGCACTGCGATAAACCGGTGATCTGTCGGGTGAACGGGATGCGGATCGCCGGGGGACAGGAAATTGGAATGGCCTGTGACTTTTCCCTGGCCAGTGATCTGGCGGTCTTTGGTCAGGCCGGACCGAAACATGGTAGCGCGCCGGACGGAGGGAGTACTGATTTTCTTCACTTGTATGTGGGGATTGAACGGGCGATGCAAAGCTGTACCCTGTGTGAAATGTGGACCGCCTATGAAGCATTACACTATGGACTCATTTCTGCCGCGATTCCGGTGTTGAACGTTGATGGGCAATTTATCCCCAATCCATTGGTGATCACGGACCGGTATCTGGACACCCATGGCCAGGTAATTTATGGAAAGAAAAAAACCGGAGTGGAAGCGCAGGAAGCAAAGGAGATTCTGTCTAGCGGTACCGTTGACCTGGCACCTTTGGATCGCGCTGTTAATGAATTGGCCACCAAATTCCTATACATGATGCCCGATTGTCTCAACAAAACATTAAACAGTCTGCGGAAGAAGAAACTGGAACACTGGGACGCTAACGCGCAAACGAACCGGGATTGGCTGGCCCTTAACATGATGACCGAAGCTAAAGCCGGTTTCCGGGCCTTTAATGAAGGTCCCAAAGGGAACCGGGAGGTGGATTTCATTACTTTGCGACGGAAATTGGCTGCTGGAGAACCCTGGAGCGACGATTTGATCGAATCTATTTTACCCACCCGATCGGAGTCTTGATCATGCTGTCCAAGATTCGTACTGAGTCACTCTTTGATGGTGAAGGGCTGACGATCATCCTGGACGCCCCCAAAGGGAATGTTTTGGATTCGATCATGCTGGAATCCATATCAGCGGTTCTGGATGAAGCGGGGAAAAACACCCGGTTAAAATGCATTGTATTTCAGGGAGCAGACGATCACTTCAGCTACGGTGCCAGCGTGGATGAGCATACACGGGAAAAAGCACCGGAAATGTTGCATCGGTTTCATCACCTGTTTTACCAATTGATGGATGTGTCCATTCCCACAGTAGCGATGGTATCCGGTCAGTGTCTCGGCGGGGGCTTTGAACTGGCCATGATGTGCGATTTCCTGTTTGCCGATGAAACGGCATTTTGCGGTCAACCTGAGATACGATTGGGCGTATTTGCACCGCCAGCATCCCTCATCTTGCCCATGAAAGTTGGTCAGCAACAGGCGGAGCGCGTTTTACTCACTGGGGAGTCTCTCTCCGCAAAAGATTTGCAATCCTTGGGACTTACGATGCAAGTCTTTCCCGACCGTCAGGCGCTTCACGCGGGTGTGGATTCCTGGATACGGGAAACGTTACTGCCAAAAAGCGCCAGTTCGCTGCGGTATGCAGTAAAAGCGGCTCGATGGCAGTTTAACCAAACACTGCGCAAGGGACTGAAAGAATTGGAAGCATTGTATCTCAATGATCTGATGAATACTCCGGATGCCAATGAAGGAATTCAGGCCTTTTTGGAACGGAGGAAACCTAAGTGGGGGACATCATGACCATTCAAACCATTGGCATTGTGGGCGCTGGAACTATGGGATCGGCTCTGGCGCAAAAATTCGCTCAGGAAGGACTATCAGTCATTCTCATGGATCGGGAACAGCGTTTCACGGACCGGGGAATGTCCTTGATTCAGGGTACGCTTCAGGAAGGTGCTGCTCGGAGGTTATTTACGGAAGAAGATATCAAAGCCATTCTCTCACGAATCCAGCCTACCACTGATCTGGTGGATCTGAAACGGTGTGATTTGATCATCGAAGCGGTTTTTGAAGATCTTAAGGTAAAGCAGGACCTGTTCCAGTCGTTGTCTGGACTTGTATCTCAGGACACAATCCTGGCCTCCAATACATCGTCATTCCGCATATCGGATTTGGCCCAATCGCTATCCCATCCCGAATGGTTTCTAGGATTGCATTTTTTCTATCACGCCGCCAAAAACCGCCTTGTGGAAGTAGTGGCCGGGGAAGATACCGATCCTGCATTAATTCCCGAGATAATGGCTTTTATGCAACGGGTGGGGAAGGACCCCATTACGTGTCGCGATTCCCACGGCTTTGTGGTTAATCGCTTTTTTGTGCCTTGGCTGAATGAAGCGGTACGCCTGTTGGAAGAAGGGGTTGCTGATACCGGAGCAATCGACGCTGTGGCCTGCGAAACCTTCGGTTGCGGCATGGGACCGTTTGCGTTAATGAATGCCACCGGCGTTCCCATCGCCTATCATGCGGAACGGTCGTTGGAATCCGCCTTTGGCTCTTTTTATGCCCCTGCGGAAGGACTAATGAGACAGACTGAATCGGGTCAGAATTGGGAGATTTCAGGAGGAAAACCGACAGACGAGGAGACCGCCCGAACCATTGCCGATCGTCTCGTAGGTAGTGTTTTACTGATCTGCGGTCAATTGTTGGATGAAAACGTTTGCACTGCCGGCGACCTTTCCCGAGGAGCTGGCGTGGGGTTGCGGTGGAGTAAAACGCCGGTAACATTAATGGAAACGCTTGGTCATGACCAGGCTCGAGACATAATTCAAAACATAGCAGAGCGATATTCGATACCTTTACCGATGTCCCTATCCCCAGAGGATTGGGAACCAGACTTTGTTCAGTCGAAGGTGGAGGGAACCGTGGGAACCCTTATTTTGAATCGGCCAGAAGGATTAAACGCTCTGAATCCATTGGTCATGGACCAATTGGACCGGCATTTCCAGACCTTGGATTCCGATCCCCACATTGATACGATTGTAATCACCGGGTTGGGAAAGGCCTTTGTAGCCGGTGCGGATATAAAGTTTTTTGTGGATCATATTCAGCAGGGGACAATCCCCCAGATTGTGGAATTCACGCGCCGGGGACAGGCCCTCTTTCGTCGCATTGATGAATCACCCAAACGGGTGATTGCTCTCCTGAACGGACTGGCCTTGGGTGGCGGACTGGAGTTGGCTTTAACTGCAGACACCATCATTGCTTTGAAATCAGCGCGGATGGCGTTTCCGGAGACGGGTATTGGTATTTATCCCGGACTGGGGGGAACATCCCGTCCGGTACGGAGAATTGGTTTGGGCTTGACCAAATTCCTGGTGTATACGGGCCAAATGGTGTCTGCTACGCAAGCCTTGGAAATGGGGCTGGTGGATGATGCGGTGGATTGGGATGAATTCCAGTCCATTCTGAACGATCCAAAGGGTTGGAAACCTCAAACCAAACCGGCTTCCGATACCTGGAAATCGTTGGCGTCTTTGTTTGACCGTAGTTCGGTGGAAGATCTGCAACGCGATTCTTCCTTGACTGAACGTGAACAAAAATGGGTGAAGAAGCTAGCGTACAAAGCGCCCTTGGCCTTGAAACTGGCAGAAAAATTAATCGACGCCCAGGAAGGACCGGAGGCGGAATTGAAGCATCTTGATGAAATCTTCCGCACCCAGGATGCCCTGACCGGTTTGCGCTCCGTGCTCACCGGGGAACGACCTGTCTTTAAGGGAGCGTAAATGTTTTCGGGACAGACGATTCTCGTCACGGGCGGTCTGAAAGGTATCGGTCGTGCCATTGCGGATCGATTCCATGCACAAGGTGGAACGGTCTATATCCTGGATATCGCGGATGAGGTGGAGGCCTCCCCGAATCGGTGGGTTGTACAGCAAGGGGATGTGAGCCGTTCCGACGATGTAACTCGCTTTGTAAACCGGGTCGTGGAGGAGACGGGTCGGGTAGATGTCTTGGTCAACAACGCTGGGATCATCCGGGACGGAGCCATCTGGAATCTGTCTGAGGAAGATTTTGATCAAGTCCTGGACGTAAACCTGAAGGGGGCCTGGCTCATGTGCCGGGCGGTGGCGCCCATCATGCGAACGCAACGTTCTGGTCGGATTATAAATATTGCTTCCAGAGCTTGGCTGGGAAATTTTGGACAGTCCAATTATTCTGCATCCAAAGGAGGACTGGTGAGCCTCACCCGGGTTCTGGCCCTGGAATTGGCCAGTCGTAATATTACGGTGAACACAGTGGCGCCGGGACTGATTGAAACGGAATTAACTCGGAAGCTCCCGCCAGATGTTTATCAACAGTTGGTGGAAAAACAACCGGGAAAACACGCCGGTGTTCCTGACGATGTGGCGGCGGCTGTCACCTTTTTTGCTTCCCCGGAGGCCCGCTTCATCACAGGGCAGTGTCTCTATGTGGATGGGGGACGGAGTATCGGAGCCGGTTAAACCATGCTGAAACGAGAGGATGTAGTCTATCTGGTAGATGGGTGCCGATCACCGATTGGACGCGGGCATCCCGAAAAAGGCGCATTTCGTAACCTCCGCGCCGATGAGTTAACTGTCCAGGTGCTGGACGTGCTGATCAAACGGTTGGAGATCAATCCGGCAGAAATAGAGGACGTCTTGCTAGGGTGTGTGGGGCAGCATCTGGAACAGGGGAAAAACCTGGCACGGCTTGTTATTCTATTGGCGGGATTACCGGAAACTATTCCGGGGATTACCCTGAATCGCCTTTGCGGTTCCAGCTTCAGCGCCGTGCAGCAGGCCGCCGATAGTATTGCCTCGGGACGAGTGTCCCTGGCCCTGGCGGGAGGGGTGGAGCATATGGGGCATGTGTCCATGACTGCAGCTTTGGATTATCATCCCCGTTTATTTCAGGATGCGGATTTTCAATGGTCGAACATGGGACTCACGGCGGAAAAACTGGCGGTGGATTATCAAATTCCCCGGGAAGATCAGGACCGGTATGCGCTGGAGAGCAATGACCGTTACTTTAAGGCGTTAGAGGACGGGTTTTTTAACGATGAAATTGTGCCCATTACAACACCCGATGGTCTTGTGGAGCGCGATGAACAACCGCGACAATCGACCCTGGATATCTTGGCAACCCTGAAAACGCCGTTTAAAGAAAACGGAACAGTGACGGCGGCCAATAGCTCAGGGATTGGCGATGGGGCTGGAATGGCGTTGATCGCCTCCGAAGCGGCAATCCGGAGCCATAATTGGGAACCACTGGCACGGATTGTCGATGGTGTGGCTGTAGGACTTTCACCGGAAAGGATGGGGCTGGGTCCTGTTCCTGCAATCCAAAAATTGTTGACACGGAATCGCTTGACTCTGGACCAGATCGATCTGTTTGAAATTAACGAAGCATTTGCCGTTCAGATGTTAGCCTGTTTACAGGAACTTGGGTTGAGCATGGATCGAGTGAACATCCATGGAGGTGCGGTGGCGTTGGGACATCCTCTGGGTATGTCAGGCGTTCGGATCATTCTTACCCTGGCCCGGTCCCTGAAACAGAGTGGCGCTCGGTTGGGGGTTGCCGCCATGTGCGTGGGACACGGTCAGGGAGTCGCCATGTTGATGGAGCGTACCTGAGATGATCACCGTAACCCTTATTATAAATGGATTTCGCCAGAACCTTTCTATCCCCGTGGATGAAATGTTGGTGGATACCTTACGGGACCGACTTCATTTAACCGGGACGAAAAAAGGATGCGATCAGGCCACGTGCGGAAGTTGTACGGTACTGGTGGACGGAGAGCCGGTGCTCAGTTGCATAACGCCTACCGCGCGGTGCGATGGTTTGTCGATTGAAACTATTGAAGGCGTGGCGAACGGAGCTGAACTACATCCCATTCAAAAGCATTTGGTTGAAAAGGGTGGACTACAATGCGGTTTTTGCACTCCGGGAATTGTTATGACCGCCAAGTCATATCTCATGGAAAATCCGAAGGCTGATCGGGAGGACATCAAAGACGCCCTGTCCGGTAATCTCTGCCGGTGCACCGGATACAAGAAAATCCTGGATTCTGTGGAAGCGGCGGCAAAGGAAATGAGGTCATGAACGGACCCATCGGAAAACGAACGCCCTACATCGATGCTGTGGCTAAGGTGACGGGAAAGGCAAACTATGCGGCTGATTTTACCCGTAATCATCTCAGCTATGTGGCCTTTCTTCGAAGTCCCCATGCTCATGCGTTTATCGATTCCATCGATATCGCTGAGGCGCAAGCTCTCAACGGTGTCTTATTAATTGTCACTGGCAAAGACCTTCCTACGCCATTCGGCGTTCTGCCCATTAGTCGCGACGAAACGGCTTTGGCTGTGGAAAAAGTCCGGTACCGGGGAGAAATAGTTGCGGCAGTGATCGCTGAGACAAAAGCTATTGCTCAGGAAGCCTGTTCCCGAATTTCGGTGACATATCGTGAATGCCGACCTTTTTTCGATCCACATGAATCCCTGGATGTTTGCGCTTCCGAGGACCAAATCCATGCCCATAGTAAACACGGGACCAATATCCATAAAATCGCGCAGCTTCATTTTAATGAACCAGAAAAAGCGTTGGAATCCAGCCCCGTGGTAGTCACTCGGCAATTTCGGTTTGCGGGATTAAATCATGGTTTTACGGAACCCATGGCCACCCTGGCCACTTGGGATGAAGAGGAGGCGTTGACCGTCATCAGCGCAACCCAGGTTCCCCATTATTTACAGCGCACCCTATCCCGAGTGCTGGATTTGCCGTTGCATAAAATCAGGGTCATTAAACCGGTTTTGGGCGGCGGTTTTGGGGGGAAAAGTGATCCCTTCCCTCATGAAATTATCACCGCCTACGGTGCTCTGACCCTTCGCCGACCGGTGAAATGTGAACTGGATCGTGAAGGCGTATTTATCAATAATCATGGACGTCATCCCACGGAGATGGAATTGTCGATTGGCGCGGATGAGAATGGCATGTTGACGGGTTTGAATGCCAATATTCTAATCGATGGCGGCGCTTATGGCAGTTTCGGAGTGGTCACTACGTATTACAATGGGGTGCTGTTGCAGGGACCGTACCGCATCAATCCCTTTGGATTCAAAACCACGCGGGTCTACACCAACAAGCCGCAATGTGGAGCCATGCGTGGCCACGGTGCGGTAAATCCCCGTTATGCGATGGAAGTTTCGCTGGATATTCTGGCGGAAAAACTTAAGATGGATCCTTGTGATTTGCGGTTGAAGAATTTCCTGCCTGCCGATACACTTACGGTGGGACAGTTACGCATCACCAGCAACGGAGTGGCCGATTGCCTACGAACAGTTCGTAAACGTTCCGATTGGGATCGGAGGCATGGTCGCTTGCCCTATGGTCGGGGCTTGGGAGTGGCGTGCGGATTTTATATCAGTGGCAGCGCGCTTCCCATTCACTGGACGGAATATCCCCAAACGGTGGTCCATGCCAAACTGGATTTTGACGGCCGGGTGGTGATGTTCAGCGGCGCCAGCGATATTGGACAGGGAAGTGATACGCTTCTGGCTCAGATTGCTGCTCAGGAACTGGGAATTTCTATGGACCGCGTACAAGTCCACACGGCGGATACAAAACTTTCTCCGGTAGATTTGGGGAGTTATTCCAGTCGGGTGACCTTCATGATGGGGAATGCAGCGCAATCGGCAGCGGCCAAGTTGCGGGAAGAAATTATCAAGGCCATACGGAACCGACATCCTGACGTAAAGGAAGATATCGTTTTTCTGGATAATCACGTTTATTCCGCGGATAAAACACTGGAACTCTCCTGGGATGAAGCCGTCGCGCTGGCCATGGCCGGTCGGGGGTCCATCATGACCAGCGGCTGGTACATATCGCCAAAAATGGGCGGTACCTTCAAAGGGTCCGGAGCCGGGTTGAGTCCGGCCTATAGTTTCGGCGCCTTCATCAGCGAAGTGACCGTGGATCCTCGGTCAGGACAGGTAAAGGTGGAAAAAATCTGGGGCGCCCACGATTGCGGCAAGGCGTTGAATCCCCTGGCGGTGGAAGGACAGATTGAGGGTAGTATTCACATGGGAGTAGGGCAGGCGCTCTCGGAAGAATTGATATACGATCAGGGGCGGCTCATGAATTCCAGTTTTCTGGATTACAAGATTCCCACGCCGCTGGATACACCGGAAATGGATATTGCCATCATTGAGTCTGATGATCGGGAAGGTCCCTATGGAGCCAAAGAAGTGGGGGAAGGTCCCATTCATCCGGTCATTCCATCGATTGGAAATGCGATTTATGATGCGGTGGGTATTCGACTATATGATCTTCCCATGACGCCCCCCAAAGTCCTGGCAGCGCTCCAACAAAAGGAGAGCGCGTGAAATATTTTCTACCCCAAACCGTAGACGATGCGTTAAGTCTAGCCATTCGCCAGTCGAAAGCTAAGTATTACGCGGGAGGAACCGATGTGCAACTCCTCCTGAAACACCAATTGTCCAAGTCGGAAACCATCATCGACCTGAGCCGCATCTCCGAATTAAAACACATCCGTTTTCAGAAGAAGGGAGACCTTCAAATCGGAGCCCTGGTGACATTGGCAGAATTGGTTTCCCATCCTGAGCTTCAAGAAAAATGTCCCCTGATTTCCATGGCCGCCCAATCGGTGGCATCGCCGATCATTCGTAAATCCGCTACCCTTGGAGGAAACCTGCTGGCGGCCAATCGTTGTACGTTCTACAATCAATCACTGGAGTGGCGACAAGCTATAGGGTCTTGCCTTCGGGATACCGGTGAAATATGCCAAGTGACGAAACAGACAGGGAACTGTTATTCCCGAAACATTTCCGACCTGGCTCCCGCTTTGATTGCCTTGGGGGCTCGAATTACCCTCCATGGTCCCAATGGATCCCGGTCCATAGCTCTGGAAGATTTGTACACTCCCGATGGCATTCATTATCATCAGGGGCTGAACTCCGGTGAACTATTGACTGAAATTTCCATCCCGATACCGGAAGGAAAGACCTGGTACCGCAAACTCCGGGTTCGGCGTTCTATTGATTTTTCCTCTCTTACGATAGCGGCCTTAACCAAACCGGACGGAGCCTTCCGGGTGTGCGTGAACGCTGTATCCATGGCGCCGGTGCTTCTGCAAGGTGATAAAAATCAAATGTCCCTGGAAGACCTTCAGACCCATTTCCGGAAACACTGTAAAACCGTGAACAACGATCTTGTCCCCCTGCATTATCGGCGCACCATGTTGTTTAACTGGCTGGAGGAGTGGTGGAATTCGGACATAGCCGATTCATCTAATCTGTGATATAGAAATTTAGTTTTCTGGTCCTGGTTTAAAAATTTCCTAATTTCCATCTCATTTTAGAGAAAATTTTTACACAAAGTGCGCTCCATCCTCCGCCGATACTATCGGGTTCCCCGACCGCTTTATCTCCTCACAGTTGCTGAGCTATTCCTCTATTTAATCAATGCCGCTTTCATCCTGATTCTGAATATTTATCTCAGTAAAGCAGGGTTTAGCGATGAGCACATTGCTAATTTTACCTCCTACCGCTTTTTAGGCGTCCTGTTATTTGCCTTTCCATTCGGGATATTTATCAAGGGGAAATCCCTGAAACCGTACTTTCTGGCGGCCTCGCTCATTATTCCCCTTGTGAGTCTGGAAATTGTGTATGCCATTTCTGTCCGGAATGAGTGGCTCCTGGAACTGGGTTTCTTGAGTTGGGGGATTGGATTGATGCTCTTGCAGGTTTGCGCGGTTCCGTTTATCATGCGCATTGCGGAGGATGACGTCCTTTCCGAAGCCTTGTCCCTGAATTTTTCCACCTGGTCCACCGCCATGATTCTATCGGGAATTTTCATTTCCGGAATGACCCATCTGAATCAGATGACGTTCTTCGGATATTCGATTGTTCTGGATGAAGCTACAATTCTCAGGATTATTTCGGTCATTAGCTTGGCTGCATTTGGATGTTTTCTCTTCCTACAGGAAGGACAACCGCGGACCCAGTCATCTCATTTCACCACCAATTTTTCCACTTTGCTCCATGACTACGACTGGGGGCTGATCTGGAAAGCCATTATCCCGACGCTTATCATTTCTGTAGGTGCCGGATTGACGATTCCCTTTATCAATCTCTTCTTTTATTCGGTGTTTGGCGTCGATTCCGATCAATTCAGCGTCTATGGCAGCCTTTCGGCGTTTCTGGTTCTGTCGGGAGCCTTCTTCGTTCCCACGTTACGCCGGAAACTGGGCTACACGCAGGCCATTCTGGGGACACAATTTCTGGCCATTATTTTCCTCGTAATTTTAGCGTTTACCGAAATCTTCCAAGATGTGGAAGGTATCATGGCACTGGCGGTGATTTGCTTTCTTCTGCGGCAACCACTCATGAATATGGCCAATCCCATGACCTCAGAACTCACTATGAAATATGTGGGACCGAAAAATCAGGAATTAATCAGCGCCCTCACTTCCAGTATTTGGAGCGCTTCGTGGTTTATCAGCGCTAAACTATTCCAGCTTTTACGCGGTCACGATTTGGAATATTTTAAAATCTTTTTCATCACGGCAATCCTGTACACCGTAGGCGTGTCTTGGTACTATTTTATCATTAAAGAATATGAATCCCGGGACGACAACGGACCAGAAGTAGTGGGAGTCGTCATACATGATTAACGCCTCAGCAGGTGGAGTGGATCAATGCGGCAGTGGGAACCGTTTCAGCCAGTTCATTGTAGCGTTCGATCGCTTTGCCAGTTGGCAGCACATGCACGCTTAATCCACGGGATTCCAACTGTTTAACCAAGGATGTAGGGACGTTTAAACGATTCAGCCGCCCCCGGGAGAGAATGATCACTTCCAGATCAGGGACCAGGCATTCTTCCACATCGGCAAACTGAATTCCGGGTTGATGCCGTGTGCCGGTTTCATTCCAATCCCATTTTCTTGCGCCTCCGGGCCAAAGTTTTACATCTTTGAAACGACGACCGTCGTCTAACTGAATCTCACCCCAGCCATGAGATATGATTTTACGGGGTGCGGCAGAGGTATTCAAATTCATGTTTTAATTCCTCCGGTGACAGGATGATACCGTCCAGGATAAATCCGGTTACGTTGCGATTGGACGTAGTTTCCAGAATAGGATTTTCGATCCGGATCGATTCTGGCGCTCCCTTCCAAAGGTCAGCTTCCGGTCCCGTTAGGATATCCGAATCGGGTTCAGTAAGCCGGAGTTTGGTGGTATCGGCGAAGACATACACTGGAATGGATTGTTCTCGGGCGGCGCAGATAATGGCAGCGGATCCGATTTTATTGGTAAACTGGTCCCGGTGGATGCTGTCTGCTCCCAGGATAACCAGTCCAATAGTTTTTATAAACCAGTGAACGGCGGCATCCACGATGATTTGAACCGAATATCCAGCTTCAGCCAGCTCAGCGGCTTGCAAACGACCTTCCAAAAGGGGGCGGGATTCGGTCTGGATAATGGTTTTTGGTCGGTTGTGGTGCGATAGATGTGTGAGAACCGAGATGACCGTTGTGCTGTGACTGTGAAGAAGGACGGTTTGCCCCTGCGGTTCAAGGGATTCAAGGGCCTGTACCTGTCTATCTAAAGACGTTTGTAGTTGGTTTCGATACCGATCCACGGTTTCCAGGAGTTGAGCCGTGGAGACTGATGTTTGGGATAACTGAACTTGAAGTGTTTGGATAAAATGGACAACACCGGAAAAAGCCTTCAGGTGGGTTTTTATTTTCGATAAAGTGATGGAAAAGTCATCGTATTCTGGGTCGGAGCGGTTGGGGTGGCGCTGGAGAAAATCTTCAGTTGCGGATAGGAGGGATTCGGTGAGGGTACCGGATCCGTGAACATGATCTTGGAGTATGCGGTCAACGGCTGCCTGAAATTCTTTCATGACCGCCTAACTTACGGCAATCAGTCTATAAAATAGAAGTGCCCGGGACTGGACTCGAACCAGCACGGTTTCGCAACCACTAGACCCTGAACCTAGCGTGTCTACCAATTCCACCACCCGGGCAATTGTTTCGATCATTTTCTGATTAAATATTCTGAAAATAGATCATCCGGCCTTCAAAAAGCGGGCAAAATTACTCTTCGGGTTTGGCATCCTGCAAGGAATAACCTTGTTCGCCAAGAAGAGGAACATGTATTTTTCCCGATTATTATGGCAGCAGATATACAGAATATTACCACCAATCGGAAAGCCCGGCATGAATTTCACCTCTTCGAAACCTTCGAAGCCGGATTAGAACTCACTGGAAGCGAAGTGAAGAGTCTTCGGGAAGGGCGCGCTAATCTGAAGGATGCATATATTACAATTCGGGATGGCAATGCCATTATGGTTGGGTCCCACATTAGTCCCTATTCTCACACCGGGTATAGCGGGCATGATCCAGACCGTGACCGGCAGTTGTTGTTAAACCGCCGTGAGATTCGGAAGATTAGTCATAAGATTGCAGAAAAGGGGTTTACGGTGGTACCGTTAAAGCTATACTTTAAAAATGGCTGGGCGAAAGTGGAAATTGCCGTAGCTAAAGGAAAGCATACATATGATAAACGTGAAGCCCGAAAAGCCCGGGATGTGGCACGGGATACTCAACGGGAAATGAGGAAGTATCGATGACTTTTTTACCGGCAGAAGATCAATTGAGATTGATTCGCCGCGGAGTGGAAGAAATCATTCCTGAAGCGGAATTGATAACAAAATTAAACGACAGTCGCGAAAAAAACCGACCGTTGAAGATCAAGCTGGGATGTGATCCCAGCCGTCCCGATCTTCATGTGGGACATGCTGTAGTGTTGCGGAAACTGCGGCATTTTCAGGACCTGGGGCACCAGGCGATTTTAGTGATTGGTGATTTTACCGCCATGATCGGTGATCCTTCAGGTCGGAATAAAACCCGTCCACCACTTGAATTGGAGGAAGCTCGGGAAAATGCGAAAACGTACGTTAACCAGGCTAGCGCCATTCTGGATGTGGACCGCTTGAAAATTGTCTATAATTCTGAATGGTTGAATGCTATGAATTTTAAGGATGTAATTCGGTTAGCCAGCCGATATACGGTGGCCCGCATGATAGAACGGGATGATTTCACGAAGCGGTTTCGCAACAACATTCCCATTGCCATCCATGAATTCCTTTATCCTCTAGCACAGGGCATGGATTCAGTGGAATTAGAGGCCGATGTTGAATTGGGAGGGACAGATCAAAAATTCAATCTCCTGGTGGGACGGGATTTGCAGCGGGAATACGGACAGGCGCCCCAGGTTATTCTAACGCTGCCGCTTCTGGAAGGAACGGATGGGGTGGAAAAAATGTCCAAATCCTATGGCAATCACATCGGACTTCACGACTCCCCCGGAGAGATGTATGGGAAGGTATTATCGATTCCCGACACCATGATTGAAAAATATTACCTTCTGGCTGTGGATGCGGACGACGAGACGATGAAATCTGTGCGGGAAAAATTATCTGATCCGAAAGTGAATCCCCGAGATGTAAAGCGGGAATTGGCCCGAGACTTAGTGGCGCTCTATTATGACGAAGCGGCTGCTCAAAACGCCGAGGCGGAATTCGACCGAATTTTCATTCAAAAGGATATACCTGATGATATATCCACGGTGACGCTCACAGCGAGCACCCTTCTGGTGGACCTGTTAGCTCAGGAAGGATTGGTGTCCAGCAAGAGTGAAGCTCGGAGGTTGATCAAACAGAAGGCCGTCCGTATCAATTCAGAGGTCTGCGAAGATATACAAACTCGGTTAGACGTAGGGACCGGGGACATGGTGATTAAAGTGGGAAAACGACGTTTTTTAAAGGTGATTACTTGAAAAAGATTACTCTAGTATTTGTTCTTATTTTACATAGTTTTTTAATCTGGTCTTGCGACCGCCGTCAGGAACAGCCGCGATTAGTGGTTTTCTTGGTTTTGGATCAGTGTCGTCCAGACTTGATCACCCATTATGCACCGCTTTATACAGGCGGTCTGAAGTGGATTCTGGATCATGGTTTGGAATGTACGCAAGTGTATCATGAGCATGGATACACGGCCACCGGTCCTGGACATTTCGCTTTGACGTCAGGACAATATCCTGGTCCGGCAGGAGTTCTTGGAAATAATTGGTGGGACCGGCAAACGCAAAAAGTGCGGTATTGTGTAGAAGATAAAGACGCCACAATCCTTGGGGGCGAAGGGGAAGGACGCTCTTTCCGATCCTTCAATACAACAGCTTTAGGAGACTGGTTGAAAACTTCTGATCCCAGGTCGAAAGTTGTGAGTGTCGCAGGGAAAGATCGCGCTTCAGTTTTTATGGGTGGACATGATCCTGACATAGCCATTTGGTACAATTGGGACGGCCATTTCGTAACATCCGATTACTATACAGAATCCCTGCCTGATTGGTTGGTGGCTTTTAACGAAAATAGTCACATCGAAACCTACCGCGATTCGATCTGGACCAAATCCCTGCCGGATTCAGTGTATTTGAAATATACGCGGGAAGATTTTTACCCCGGTGAAGTGGATTCCTATCGAAATGAACCGTATTCACCCGAGTTCCCCATTGGGTTTGACCATAAAGATGATCTCAAGTCCGTGTTGACCAAAATTGGTGGAACACCCTGGTTTGATAAATTGACGCTGGATGTTGCCAAAGCGGCTATCCACGGAGAAAGTTTAGGCCAGGATGAATACCCGGATATCGTTTTTATCAGCTTGTCTGGCGTGGATTGGATGATCCATTATTTTGGTCCGTTTTCACAGGAAGCAATGGATTCGCAAATTAAGTTAGATAGGAGGTTAGGCGAATTCATAAACTGGTTGGATAAGGGGATAGGCTTAGACCAGGTGTTGCTTATCCAGACCTCCGATCATGGTGGCTTACCTCTACCGGAATACCTTATGAATGTTCACCGCCAGAATGCGGGCCGGATTGATGCTAAAATTTGGAAAATGGCTTCTCAAGCGCTGGAAGATAATTTGGTGAAAAAGACCGGTATCAAGGGGCTGGTGGCCATTAAGGGACCGGGTTTTTATATTAATGATAAATTGTTATCACAAACACGAATCCCCCGCGCTGAGATTCTGGAGACAATTCGAACGTACTTTGAACCAGTTCCAGGAATTGACCAAATTTTATTCAGGGACGATATTTTGAAGGCTACCCCGGAGGATTCACTGCTCTACTGGTTACGTCATTCCACCAATGAGGCCGGTCCCGACGCCTGGGCTTTGGAAAAACGCAATTGGGTGTGGAAGTATCCATTCGGAACCGGCCATGGTTCACCCTATTCCTACGACCGACATGTTCCACTCTATTTTTGCCGTTCAAATACCAAAACATCTCAGTTTAACGACCGAATGGCCACGGTAGATATTGCACCCACATTGAGCCGCTACTTGGGCATTGAACCTACCCATCCAATAGATGGTAGCGTCGTTGATAAATTGGTTACCTATTTGGAAGGTTTTTAATATGCTTCAAGTTGATTCGATTCGGAAGCAATTTCAAAACACATTAGCTGTGGATTCAATTACTTTTCAGGTGAATCCTGGTGATATATACGGTTTCCTAGGACCAAATGGTGCCGGAAAAACGACCACGATTCGAATGCTAATGGGAATTATCAAACCCGACTCCGGAACCATTACTCTGGATGGAGAGGATATTAACTCCATACCCAGGAAAAAATTTGGCTATTTACCCGAGGAACGAGGATTATATCAAAAAGAGAAACTGGCAGATGTGTTGAAGTACCTCGGTGTGTTGAAAGGCGTGGCTCCATCCGAAATCGATCGTTCCGTCCATCAGTGGTTAGAACGCTTTGAGTTGGATGCCTATGCGCAGCGCCATATTCGCGAATTATCGAAGGGAAACCAGCAAAAGGTCCAATTCATGGCGACCTTAATCCATGATCCCCAGTTGATCATTTTGGATGAACCCTTCACGGGATTGGATCCCATTAACCAGATTTTGATGAAGGATATCATTCAGGATTTGAGTGCGAAAGGAGCCTCCATTCTGTTTTCCACTCATCAAATGGAACAGGTGGAACGGCTCTGTAACCGGATCTGTTTGATTAATCAGGGGCGTATTGTGGTGGAAGGGGACATTAACTCGGTTAAATCCAGGCATCACCGCCGGAATGTGGATATCTTTTTCTCAGGTGAACTCACGGAAAAAGATTTAAAGCATTACATGGATAATATTGACTTGGGGAAAAATCGGTTACGAGGATCATTAAAATCTGAGTCTCAAGCATTTTTGAAATGGATCAGCAATCAAGTGGAAATTCAATCCTATTCTGTCACACCTCCTAGTTTGGAGGAAATATTCATCGCAGAAGTTCAAGCCTCCGGGGAAGAGAGGGCCGCATGATCTTCCAAATATTTAAATGGGAATACATTCGGCGCGTAAAATCGAAATTGTTCCTTTTTACAGCAGTTGTAATTCCACTTTTTATTTTGGGAGGCATGATCCTGCCGTCCCTTTTGCTGAGCGGCGAAAGCACTGAAAAGACAACCATCGGCCTGTTAGACGAAACCGGTCAATTGGCACAGGCTTATATCCAGCAATTGACTGAAGATTATCGACTTAAAAATGGAGA
>CAZHTM010000004.1:41408-62049 GCA_964535735.1 uncultured bacterium | reverse complement strand
GTCAGCCTGAATACGTTCCAGGTTTCCAAAACCGGTGGAACAACCGAAAGTAATGAATTGGTGGATTTCTTTATCCCCTTCATTGCCATGATGATTCTGTACATGACCATTTTATTCTCGGCTCAAATCCTGCTCCGGAGTGTCATCGAAGAACGATCATCCCGGATGATTGAAATCCTATTATCCGCTGTGACCCCCAGCCAACTAATGCGCGGTAAAATCCTAGGCTTAGGTGCATTGGGGCTCACCCAGTTGTTTTTCTATTTGTCAGTGGGATTTGTGGTGACCATTTATCAGGGGTTGGATACAATCAAAATAAGTTTTCTGTTGTCCATGATGGTGTTTTTCATTCTGGGTTTTATTTTTTATGCCGCTATTTTTGCGGCCCTGGGCAGTGTTTTCGATTCCGAACAAGAAGCTCAGCAAATTAGTGGTATGGTGTCACTGATCATGATTGTTCCCATTATATTGGCAACCTTTTTTATCACCAATCCAACGGCCTTGGTTACCCGGATTGTAACTTTCATTCCCCCCATAACACCGTTTCTTATCGTTCTCAGAGCCGGCACATCTTCCATAGAAATTTGGGAACAATTGGTGGCTTTTGTCTTAATGGTTGTCTCAATATGGGGAATGTTGAAAATTTCAGGAAAAATATTCCAGATGTCTATTTTAATGTATGGGAAACGGATTACATTGCCGGAGATTATTCGGTGGATACGATCATAGGATAACCTAACACCTGGAAATGTCCTGAAAATGACAGAAATTGTGTAACCTTTGAACAGAATATCATCTATGTGTATAAGTTCACATTGATGAATGAAGGTAAAAAGGTTACATCGAATTCGTGATAACAAGTAAATTTGGTGTATTCCAATTTTTATTCATCAACAAGAAGGAGAATCCATGGCAGAGAATGTATTCGAATTTAGCGATCAGAATTTCGAATCTGAGGTTCTTCAATCTGACCGTCCGGTTTTAGTGGATTTTTGGGCAGAATGGTGTGGACCTTGTAAAGTTATTGGTCCCGTAGTTGAAGATATTGCCAATGATTACAAAGATCGGGTAAAAGTCGGAAAATTAAATGTGGACCATAACCAACAAACCGCAATGAAATATGGAATTCGCAGTATTCCCAGTTTGTTGGTGTTTAAAGACGGCTCCGTTTTTAAACAAATTGTGGGATCTGTTCCCAAGGAAAGAATTACCAAACTATTAGAAGAGGCGCTTTAAAGTAACCTACTATGAATCGGAAAGTCATCATCATCGGTTCTGGACCAGCCGGCCTAACCGCAGCGATCTACACGGCTAGAGCAAATTTAAATCCCATCGTATTTGAGGGTATGCAACCCGGAGGACAACTCACTATCACGACGGAAGTTGAGAATTATCCAGGATTTCCTGAAGGTATCATGGGTCCGGAATTGATGGATCGGTTTCGTGAACAGGCCCAACGATTTGGGGCTGAATGTGTCATGAAACAGGTGACTAAAGTTGATTTTTCTGAACGACCCTTTAAAGTGTGGGTCGGTGACGAAGTTTACACGGGTGAAACGATCATTATTTCCACCGGCGCATCGGCCAAAACATTGGGCTTGGAGTCGGAAATGGAACTGATGGGGTATGGTGTTTCAGCCTGTGCTACCTGTGATGGATTTTTTTACCGGGATAAGAAAGTCCTGGTTATTGGAGGCGGTGATTCGGCCATGGAAGAGGCGACTTTCCTGACCAAATTTGCCTCCGAAGTATGGATTGTCCATCGGCGGGATGAATTCCGAGCTTCTAAAATTATGGCAAAACGTGCGTTGGAAAATCCCAAAATCCACGTTCATTGGAATTCGACCGTTGACCGTATTTTAGGCAACCGCGAAACCGGAGTGACAGGTGCGATCCTAAAAGACACAAAAACAGGAGCCACCCGTGAAGAATCCTGTGACGGTATTTTCTTTGCAATCGGACATCGTCCCAATACCGAATTATTTAAAGACTATCTAGATCTGGATACCACAGGATATATCCAAACAAAAGAAGGTCGCAGTCTGACCAATATTCCGGGTGTTTTTGCCTGCGGCGATGCCCAGGACCATGTATACCGGCAAGCGATCACGGCCGCCGGTTCAGGATGTATGGCAGCCATCGACGCAGAACGGTTTTTGGAGTCTCAAGAATAGATCAACTTCCGATTCATCCAATCTCAAATAGGAGTGAGTGATGAATCAACGCAGTAAACTTATTTATGAAATTTCGGATCTGAAAAAGGATTACGGTTCCCGAACTGTCCTACAGATTGGTCATCTACAATTCCATCCCGGAACCATCTATGGTATTATTGGGGCAATCGGATCCGGAAAAACCACCTTGTTAAAATTGTTAGCCGGTATAGAACGGCAAACAACCGGAACCCTTAAATACGACGGCGAAGAGTTTGAAACGACGTGGCTAGGGAAAGTAAAGCCCATCGATGAAATCTATCTTGCCAGTGTAGAAACGCTACCTGATTCCCAAAAGCTGAGCCAAATTGTTCAAATGGTTCATCCGGATGCAGTGGAACGAATTCGCGGGCGATATTTTTCCCGAGGGCGGTTTAAGGAATTTTGGGATATTCCTCTGAAAAAACTTTCCCCCGGTGAAACATCCTGGTTTAAAAAAGTTCTGGCTGTAGAGAGCGATCCGCGAGTACTACTCATCGATGACTATGGAACTACGATGGACAGCACCATGGAACGGGATTTTCGGAATCGACTGTTGAAAATGAATCGGGAACTGGGAACCACGATTATTTTGGCTGCACCAGATGATCATCGCATTAAGAAATTTGCAGCGGTCCTTATCCATTTGGACAATGGCCATGTGGCGAAGATCCGGCCTGGCGTGACAAAATCGCCCTCTAAACGATATTGATGGATTGAAATCTACCGGATTACTCTATTCGCCACTGTTCCTCGAGCATACGACCGGAACAGGGCATCCGGAATCTCCAAGGCGATTGACCGCCATCTTGCGCTATTTAAAGGAAAAGCGCCTGATGGACGATTTGGTGGAAATCCCTATCTCACCGGCAAATCGAGCGGTGTTGGAAACCATCCATCCGTTGGATTACATCAGTCATGTAGAAACCGCCTGTATCAGCGGACAACCCTATGTGGATACACCCGATTGTGCGGTGGGATATGATAGCTATTCGGTGGCGTTAGCTGCAGCCGGTGCCGCTGTCCAGGGTGTGAGGGAAATTCTATCCGGAAACATGGATAATGGGATGGTACTAACGCGTCCCCCTGGCCATCATGCGGAAGTGCGGCAAGCAATGGGATTTTGTCTCTTCAACAATGTGGCGTTGGCGGCTGAATTTGCTTTATCTCAGGAATCCATTGAACGTGTGGCCATTCTGGATTTCGACGTTCATCATGGAAATGGGACCCAACACATTTTTGAGGACCGTCCCCAGATTCTGTATATTAGCACCCATCAATATCCGTTCTACCCCGGCACGGGCACGGCTGATGAAACAGGGATTGGCGCCGGGAAAGGACTCACGCGGAATTTTCCGCTCTCCTCAGGATCAGGCGATGATGTGTTTTTGGATATTTATCAAAATGCCGTCCCGGATTTGGTGCTCCGTTTTAACCCGGATTTAATTTTATTATCAGCAGGGTTTGATGCCCACCGACTGGATCCCATCGGTGGTTTACAAATCTCAACCGAAACTTTCGCAACGATTACTGGCGTGTTTCAATCCTTAGCCGATGAATGTTGCGATGGAAGACTATTATCCATTTTGGAAGGCGGATACTCCTTTGAAGCGTTATCAGAATCTGTCTATTTTCATCTAAAGGTCTTAATGGAATGAGAAAACTCTATCGTTCATCAGATGACCGGGTTCTGGTCGGTATTTGCGGCGGATTCGCGGAATACTTCAATGTGGATGCCACGCTAATTCGAATTGTGTGGTTGCTATTTAGTTTCTTCGGTGGATATGGAATCTTGGCCTATATATTGGCCCTGGTCTTCATTCCGGAGCGCCCGGGAACACATTTTTCATACCACCCCAGTGATGTTATCCCTGGGAAAGAATCACCCTGGAGTTACGTCTTCTTAGCTTTGATTATTATATTTATCCTTCGGGGGATTCCATTATTTCAGGGGTTAATTCAGATGTTATTTTCCGGGATATTTCGGCTTATCCCTGTACTGGTAGTTTTGGGAATTCTTTATTTGCTAGCCTCCCGCCGAGAAGAGGCTGTACCATTTCAGAACCTAAGGTGGCATATTTCCCAAACCGATCGTTTTATACTGGGTGTCTGTGGCGGGATAGGAGAAACATTTAAAATCGAGCCCGTAATTGTGCGTTTAGCCTGGGCGTTGGGAACCCTGTTTGTTGGTCCTTTAGGGGTGATTTTGTATATCTTGGCCTACTTTTTATTATCCAAGACCAAATGATGAATAATCAAAATATTCAGCAGGCACTGCCTAAGTTTTCCTCTAAGACAATCCTGGTGATTGGGGATTTGATGCTGGATGCTTATGTCTGGGGAGACGCCCTGCGAATATCGCCGGAGGCGCCGGTTCCGGTAGTTCAAGTGTCTTCGCAGGATTACATGCCCGGTGGCGCTGCCAATGTGGCTCGCAATGTGAGTGGTTTGGGTGCGCAAGTCTATGTGGGTGGTTTGGTGGGAGTGGATCAGGAAGGTAATCAGTTGATGCAGTTACTGGAGGAATCCGGGATTCATTCGGATATAATTATTCAAACAAACAGTCGTCCCACCAGCGTTAAAACACGAATCATAGCCCGGAATCAACATGTAGTGCGGTATGACCGGGAAACTACCAGACCCGTCGATCCATCAATTCAGTCTCAAGTGTTTGATCAAATAATGTCAGTGATCACGTCGGTTGATGGCATTATTTTAGAGGATTATGACAAAGGCTTTTTCTCAGTTGAATTTATTACACAGGTATTGGAGAAGGCTGAAAGTAATGGGATCCCGGTTTATGTAGACCCGAAAAAGCAATTCTTTGATGCTTACAAAGGTATCCGGCTTTTAAAACCTAACTGGTCCGAATTTTCCCATGCTGTGGGACCTTTCGCTTCCGAAGAAGCGTTTTTATCAAAGGGCGAAGCTTACCGGAAGGCGCAACATATTGATACACTTATCGTCACTCGGGGTGCGGAAGGTATGACCCTATTTAATCAAACTGGTACGCAGACTATTCCCACCCATGCTCGCCGTGTTCATGATGTCTCCGGAGCAGGTGACACAGTAATTGCAACCTATACGCTGGCCGATGTTTCCGGTCTCTCAGATGTGGATGCTGCAGCCTTGGCCAATCTGGCAGCTGGGATCGTGTGCGAAGAAGTAGGTGTTGTTCCCATCACAACTCGTAAATTGCAAACTCGGTTAAGTGAGTTAATCTCTGCTCAGCATTAAATCTAGTTTTTCTGTTTTCTTTCAACGATGGGGAATGTTGGCAGGGTGCCTTTTCCTCATCACTTCCTTGCAGGCACAACCGGCCCCGCGATTTGAACCTTTCGATTGGGTTTTATATACTCGAGCCGGAATTCTCCAATCGTTTTCCGAAGGCTATGAATATCTTTACATCGCCACTCGTTCCGGAGGTATTTATCGCTGGCACATTCTCCGTAAGCAATTTGTTGAACCGATCACAACAGCACAGGGATTGACCTCTAATTCATGTGACGCCGTTTTTATAGATCGTGATAGTGGAATCTTGTGGGTGGCTACTCCGGAATATTTGGAATTTAGCTATGATGCAGAGGGTAATTGGATTCATCGCTCATTTGAGGAGATGGGGTTGGTTCCTGGAACACGCGTGGATCAAATTGGTGTTTCAAAAAATTACCTATGGTTGTTAACAGGCTCAGTTGCGGTTAAAATTGATCGAGTCAGTGGAAGTTATTTAGGACAAAAATCACAACCTGACGAACCCGTTGTGGCGGTAGGTTCCGGGCACCGGTTTAATTATAATGTGCCTGAGCAATTGCGGGACTATTCCGTGATGGATGGCTGGATGTTTAATGGGAATGATGTGATCGACTGGGATGGACGCACCGAACATATTACGACATTTTATTTTGGACGCTATAATGATCAATTTGTGGGGACGGACCGTGGCACCTTACTAGTAGGCGATGGTATTTTGAAAAGCTTCCAACCGGTCCGGGTGGGGTTATTAAATGGAGGGGTTGGCGACCTTGTTTTAGGATCTGACATCCTTCTTGGAGGTTCCAATACTACTGATCCCATGGGGCTCACATGGTTCAATCCAGATCAGAATAAGTATGATTATTTAGAAAGTGAGTTGGAGATCAATTCGCCGGGACAACCGGTGACCCGGCTGGATCGTTATGCACAGGATATCTGGGTGGGCGGCACGGATATAGCCGTGTATCATATGAAAGATCAATTCTGGAAAACGTTAGGCCAACCTCTGCAAGGTGGACCGGTGATAGCTATGGTGAATGGAGGGGGATACCAATGGATTACCACAAACCGGGAACTAATTAAAATTGATACTACTCGGGATCGAATCTTATCTTTTAACGTTTTGCCCAATACCTTGAATTCTCAGGTGTACGGTTTGGGGTACCAAGCCGGAGTCGTTTGGGTCGTTACAGACCTGAATCTATTGACTGTCGATCCTGAAACGGACAATATTCGCGATGCAAGTATTCATCCTGATGTTGGAATTGCTCCCGGTTTGATACGGTATGAAGCATTGGTCACGAAAAACTCCCAAATGTTGTTGGCCACGTCTCAAGGCCTATTTTTCAGAGCAAATCCTAACGCTAAATGGAAATTAGTTCTAAATCCTACTCTTTATGGTGCTTTACCCGTGAAGTCCATGGATTGGGAGGGAAATTACGGGGTGTTAAATTTGGGGAGTCGTTTTGTCCTCTTTTCATTTGACGGAAATATGACTCGAGATTATAATTATGATTTCATAGGTAAAATAAATTGTGCGTACATTGATGGGGATGATGTTTGGCTGGGAACAAACCGCGGTCTGATTCGATTCAACTGGAGAAACGAACGTCTTAAATGAGATCCATTCTGATCATTTTACTCCTTTTAGGAGAGCTGAATACACTCTTTGCCGTTGATCCATTCCGGAAGAGACCGGAAAAACGGAATATCGATCATTTTAATATGGCAGCCTATCCATTACCAGTTGCGGATAGCGATTCGATTAAAGTAATTGCCTATTTGGAAATTCCTTACTTGGCTCTTCAATTCCTCAAACACGATTCAACCTATAGGGCAGATTTCCAAGGAACGATTACCTTACGGGATAAGGAGGGGTATCAATATGGACGGAAGATTTGGAAAGATTCCGTCGTCGTGGATAATTATATTTCTACAGTCTCCTTATCTTTATCGACGATAACCTGGACTTCGTTCACCGTTCCCCCTGGGAAATACCATTTGGTTGCCCAGTTAATGGATATGGACACTAAAAATACGGGAGAAAATACAGGGGATTGGGATTTAACCGTTTTCAGTGGGCCAGACGCCGTTTTTCCACCTATTGTTCTGGAGAATAAACCTGGCGATTGGGGATTCGGCGAAGGATTGATCCCGGTTATAAATCGTGAAATACGAAACCTGGAAGATTCTCTCAAAGTGGTTGTGTATTTCAAGACGGACGGCGAGGCAACGCTCAGACTCAATTTGGTAAAAGGGGATAATCATCGTCTTTGGAATCGTTCACAGATTGTGAATGAGGCTACGTCGGGACAGTCCATGGATTTTTATTTAGATCCGTCTTTGTTTGATGGAATACTGTTTAAAATCAAAGCGGAATTGGAATCAGAAGGCAAGTCATATACACAATCGGTGGAGATTAAAGTCGATAAACCAGGGATATCCAGTCTGGTAACCGATGTGAATGACGCCCTGGATCAAATGATGTATATTTTAAATTCCAAAGAACGGCATAAGTTAAAATCAGCGAGTGAACAGGAACGTGAAGCCCTGTTTAAAGAATTTTGGAAAGTACGGGACCCCAATCCCGAGACGGAACAAAATGAACTCATGGATGAATATTACCGACGGATTAAGTACTCTAATGAACATTTTACTGGTTTTACGGCCGGTTGGATGACCGACATGGGGATGATTTACGTTCTTTTCGGCCCTCCTGATGAAGTGGAACGCAGCACCAGCACCCAATCCCATCGGAGTTATGAATTATGGTATTACCATCGAATCAATCGGCAATTTCTTTTCATCGATTATAATGGTTTTGGGGATTTTCGCCTTGATGTTCCTTTGGTCGGTGATCCGTTTCGCGGCCTTTAATGCGGGACTATTTTTCTTATAGTAGTCTCCAAACCTTTGAAAAATGCCCTGCGCAGTTTTCAATACGATACATTGACGGCGTTGAAAAAACCGATGAAAGTATAGAAGCCTATCTTGGGAAAAGAGTCCATGAAGTTCTGGAAAGCTTATACTCTAATCACCACAAAGATGATCCCCATCCACCATCTCTGGATGCATTATTGAATGAATTTCACGATGGTTGGAACGCACATTGGCATGAACGAATTGGAATTGTGAACTATGCGTCACATCCCATGGATTATTTTCGTCTGGGTGAATCCATGTTAGCCCGTTATTATCGAACGTATTTTCCTTTTGATCAGTCTGTGTTGGCCACCGAGCTCCGGATCGATTTTTATTTGGACGACACCAGGGATTATCCCATGGTTGGAATCCTGGACAGGGTGGATGTTGTTGACGATAATGTTGTGGAGATCCATGACTATAAAACCGGGAAACGAACCTTATCACAGAAAGCTGCGGATAAAGATGAACAATTGGCGTTGTACCAGTTGGCCTGGGAACAACATCAGCCAAATTCCAAGTCCATACACCTGGTTTGGCATTTTTTACGAACGGGAACCGAGGTACATTCTCAGCGCACCTCTGACGATATATTGGCGCTTAGGGATCGATTACGATCCACAATTGATCATATAAGAGCTAAGATTCAAGATGAGGAGCCCTTTATACCGTGGGAATCCCGTTTATGCTACTGGTGCTATTATTGGGAAGAATGTCCCGCTAAACATCAACCAAACCCTATATTGAATCCATGATTCAGATTACCGAAAAACAGCTTTCCATCCTTCGGAAACTTCTCACCCCTGAGGCTCTTTCAACCCTTTCTAGCCGAGAGCGTCAAGCCCTTCAATCGCTGTTGAATGATAACCATGACGATCATGACGATTATGTGTATCAGTTGTATGTTGACGGCGCGGCTAATTTAGCTAAAAAAGCTGCCGGAATCGGGGGCCATATTCAAAAGAATGGACAGGAACTTTATCATTTTTCAGACTATGTGGAAAATGCCACTAACAATGAAGCGGAATATTTAGCACTTATCCGCGGAATTGAACTGGCCTTGGAACTCAATCTTTCCCGTCTGCAAATTTATGCGGATAGTGAATTGGTCGTTCGCCAGATCAATGGTGAATACAAAGTTAAACATCCCAATATGATTCCGCTGCACAAGCGGGTCAACGCATTGTTGCAAAAGCTGGAATCCTGGCGTGTGGCGCATGTTCCCCGTGAACAAAATCAACGAGCCGATCAGCTCAGTAAACAAGGACTTAAGCAAGGACCGTCGAAATGAAAGCTTTGATTACCGCCGGAGGGCATGGAACTCGGCTAAGACCCATTACTCATACCCAGAACAAACACCTGATTCCCATTGCAAATAAGCTCATGCTTCAATATGCTCTGGAGTATGCGGCGGAAGCCGGGATTGTAGATGTGGGCATCATTATCAATACAGGTGATACCTCCATCGAAAAGGCCTTTGGGAACGGTGAACAGTTGGGTTTGAATATAACCTATATACCGCAGTCAGCGCCGAAGGGCCTGGCTCACGTTGTGAAAATAGCCGAACCGTTCATTGGTTCCGATCCCTTTATTTTTTATCTCGGCGATAATATCCTGGTAGGAGGTATACACCGGTTTATCGATGAATTTCGGAACCAAAAATCAGACTGTCATTTGGTGTTAAGCAAAGTGCCGGATCCTAATCGTTTTGGTGTTGCGGAATTAAAGGGCAATCGTATTGTTTCTATCGAAGAAAAACCTGAAACACCCAAGAGTGATTTTGCAGTCACGGGGATTTATCTATACAACTCACACATCTTTGAAGCGGTCAATTCCATCAAACCTTCCTCTCGGGGAGAATTGGAAATTTCAGATGCGCACCAATATTTACTTGAAAAGGGATATGCCGTGTCCTATTCGGAAATCACTGGCTGGTGGAAAGATACAGGGAAACCCGAAGATTTGTTGGAAGCCAACCGACTGGTGTTGGACAGCCTTATCAATACGGTGAACCCGGTAGATTTTCCATCCAGTACCATCACCGGTCGCGTGGATATCGGCGATGGATGCCGCATCGAAAATTCGATCATCCGCGGACCGGCAATTATCGGCAATTCTGTCACGTTACGAAATGCATATATCGGACCTTACACATCTATAGGTCATAACTGTACCATTGAAGACAGCGAAATTGAATATTCGGTGATCATGGAAGGGGGGACGTTGTCGAGATTAAATCAGCGAGTCAGTGGATCATTATTTGGGCAGAATGTTCTGGTAAAACGGCGCCAGCAGAAACCCAATAATCTCCGTTTCATGTTGGGCGATCAGAGTCATGTAGAATTGCTTTGACTTCAGGCCAGCATTTTTATTCCATGGCGATAAATTCAGATGAAATGAGCAACGACTGAAGTAGATTTACTGATGATTTAAACATAAAAAACAAAATATTTGAAATCATCATGGGCTTCATCGCATCACTAAAAGACACATTAAATTGGATTTCTGGGGACATCGCCATTGATCTGGGTACGGCCAATACTCTCATTTGGCTAAAAGGAAAAGGCATCATTATTAACGAACCTTCCATCGTGGCACGTTCGGTTCATGATGGAAAAATTCTGGCGGTTGGAAATGATGCCAAAGCCATGATGGGGAAAACCCACCGCGAATTGGAAGTCATTCGTCCTCTACAAGATGGCGTGATTGCCGATTTTAATATGACCGACGGAATGCTACAGGGATTCATTCGGAAAATTAACCTGAATCGTCTGGCGCGGCCTAAAATGGTCATTTGCGTTCCCTCTGGTGTTACTGAAGTGGAACGGAGGGCGGTGAAAGATTCGGGAGAACGCGCCAATGCGCGGGAAGTTTATCTCATTGAAGAACCCGTCGCGGCCGCGATTGGAATTGGATTGGAAATCGATAAGCCGGTGGGAAATATTATTGTGGATATTGGGGGCGGAACCACGGAAATCGCTGTGATCGCTTTAAATGGAGTGGTAACAAAAGAAGCGATTCGTATTGCCGGTGACGAAATGGACGAGTCGATCGTAAAATGGTTCCGGAACGAACACAAACTGGAAATCGGTATACCTACTGGAGAAAATATAAAAAAAGCGGTAGGTTCAGCCATGCGGATGAAAATGGACTCCATTTCCGTTAAAGGACGTGATTTGGTCTCCGGCATCCCGAAAACAATTGAAGTCTCATCCGATGAAATCCGACAGTCCCTTAAAGATCCTATTGCCAATATTGTGGAAGCCGTGAAACGCGCCTTGGAGCAAACACCCCCAGAACTGGCGGCGGATATTCTAGATCGTGGAATTATTATGACCGGAGGGGGAAGTCTGTTGAAGGGCATTGATCAAATCATTCGGGAACGGACCAATGTTCCGGTTAATATTGCTGAAGATCCGTTATTATCGGTGGTAAAGGGCACTGGATTGGTGCTGGAAAACATTGCGAAATACGAGGCGGTGTTGATGTAAATCGCAATGAGAAAGATTTACCTCGCACTCGTCTCCAACCGGCATCACGTAACTTTTTTCGTTCTATTTCTTCTCTCTATCCGTCTGCTGTTTATCAATGAATCACCCAATGTTCAACTCATTCGATCCAAATTCATCGATGCCTTTTCTTTTGTATTAGCGCCTATAGAATATTATCATTCCCTGGTAAATCTGCATACTGAGAATGATTACCTCCGGGAACAAAATATCCAGTTAAAATTGGAGTTAGAAGAATTCCTTAATCTGAAAAAGGAATATGATCATTTGCGGGAACTGTTGGAGTTTCGTAACCAAAGTCAACTTTCACTTATTCCTGCAAATGTTCTTATAATGGGGTTGACGCCCCATACCACCTCCATGATTATTGATGTGGGTACGGCTGATGGTGTGGATAAAAACCTTCCTGTAATCGCCTTCGATGGTGTGGTTGGAAAAACAATTCTATGCGGAGAAAACAGTTCTGTCGTCCAAATTTATAGCGATATGAACTTTCGCATCAGTGTCCGGATCTTACCCAGTGGAACAACCGGAATTCTACGGTGGGTAGGAACGGATAAGGCCGAGATTCTGGAAGTACGAAAAAATGCGAACATCTCTATCGGTGATCGAGTTGTGACCAGTGGGTATAGCAACATATTTCCCGCAAATCTACCGGTAGGGAAAGTGATCGGTGTTGAAAATATTCGTGGGCGTTATGAAAAAACCATACGGGTTCAATTGGCCAGTGATTTGAGCCGAATTACGGATGTCTTTGTAATCCGAAGGGAATCCAATGAATTCTAAACGGCTAATAATTGTGGTTCTGGGCGTATTGGCATTCCAACTTCTTCTGGGACCACGGTTGGCTATTCGGGGAATTCGACCCGATTTTTTTCTGATTCTAATCGTTTACATTGGTGTTATGACGGGGAGTTTTACCGCCACGATACTGGGATTCTTCTGTGGTTTGATTCTGGATAGTTTTGGAGTAGGAAGTTATTTTGGTTTGTCGTCATTAATTTATGTTTTAGCCGGATACCTGTCCGGGTTTTTACAAGGAAAGTTCCAGCGATTGGCACCCGCCATATTCACATCATTATGGATCGGCATTATCCTTTTTGTGTTTTTCATCTATTCCTTTTTTCGGTTTCAATATCTTTGGGATGAGAATATGATCCAATTTTTCAATACCTGGATATTGGCCTCCCTGTACACATTGAGTTTTATGCTCATTCTTCAAGTCATTCGTCCGTTACGATAAATGCTCAAAGCGGAAAACCGAATCGGAGAAGGACGGCTGTGGGTGGCGTATTTGGTCGTCGCCTTAACCATTGGTAGTCTACTTTTACGCTATTTTATCTTACAGATTTATAACCACGAAAAATATAAAGCACAAGCCGACGTTAACCGAATCAGAGCTGTACCATTGAATGCACCCCGGGGGTTGGTTTTGGACCGAAACGGGTCTATAATCACAGATAATTTTCCCATGTATGTCTTAACTGTGACTCCGGAAGAATTGAAGGATGTGGAATCCATGTTTCATACGATAGAAATGTATACGGGACTGGATTCTTCAAATCTTAGCCAAAATTACCACAAATATTTTCGAAGTAAATATTCCCCAGTACGATTAGCCAAAGATCTGACATTCTCCCAGATTAGCGCTTTGGAGGAAAACCGTTACGATTTACCCCAAATTCATTACCAAAAAATTCCAAATCGGTTTTACCCCTCGTCGGTTCGTCTGGCACACGTTTTAGGTTATATCAAGGAAGTGAACCAAACAATTCTCGATCACCAGCTGGAAGGGAGTCGGTACCATCCTGGAGATATGATCGGTTGGCAAGGATTGGAAAAATCGTATGAAACCCTATTACGCGGTGAAGATGGTGTGCAATATTATGTGGTGGATGCTTATGGTAGGGAAGAGGGCCAGTTCCAGGGACGTCCCGGAATCGATCCGGTTCCTGGGAGGAATCTTACCCTAACCATCGACTTAAAGCTTCAAGAATTGGCCGAAGATCTCATGAAAGGTAAGGCTGGTGCGCTTATCCTTTCAGACCCCGTGACTGGTGAGATACTAAGCGCCGTAAGCGCCCCCGACTATCCACCTGATTTATTTACGGGTGCGATTCGGGAACAGGAATGGACATCAGTAATAAATGATACCCTCAAACCTTTATTAAATCGATTAATTAACGGACAGTATCCGCCTGGTTCTACCTTTAAGATCGTCACCACTTTGCAATTGTTAAACTCAGGAGCCCTGGATACATCCAAGGCTTTCACTTGTGTTGGAAATTATCATTTTGGCGATCGTGTTTTCCATTGTTGGAATGAATATGGTCACGGGCAGGTAAATTTAAGGGAAGCGGTCATTCATTCATGCAACATCTATTTTTTTAACGCGGTACAGCGAATTCGCATGAATGATCTTGCTGAAATGGCCCGGAAATTTGGTTTCGGCCAAGTAACAGGAGTAGATCTACCCTTTGAATCTGCTGGTGTGATTCCTACCGAAGATTATATGACGGCCAAATTTGGTCGACGGGGTTGGTCCAAGGGAGCGCTGCTTAATATGGCGATTGGCCAGGGCGAATTACTAGTTACACCCATGCAAATGACGCAATTTATAAATCTGGTCGCTACCCATGGGCAAACCAAACAATTGCATTTCAACCGTGATCTAAAGCCTGAAGAAATACAAGGACCTGAACTTCCCGAAGAGATTTGGTCCGCTATGGATCGGTATTTGTTTCAGGTCGTGCATGCGAAAGGAGGAACCGGACATCTGGCAGATCCCCAACTGGACAGTTTACAGGTTAGTGGCAAAACAGGAACAGCAGAAAATCCCCACGGTGAGCCCCATGCCTGGTTTGTGGGTATTGCCCGGATGAATGATAAGGTCCGGACCGTCGTTGTGCTGTTGGAAAATGGCGGTCATGGGGGCGATGTGGCGGCACCGATCGCCCGAAAAATGTTTGCACAGGCATTCCAATCCATACCAGTGAATCGGAAGTCACATGAGTAAATTTCCCCGAAGAGATAATTTTTCTGAATTTCCAATTCATGTGTTTTTAGCCGTCCTATTTCTGACAGCCGTTGGTCTGTTGGCGTTGATTAGTATTGGATCCAACCAACCAGGTGAATGGTACCAACATTCCTATGCTAAACAAGGATTATTCTTAGTACTGGCTTTAAGCTTGGCATTTTTAATCTACATTACTCCCCTTTCCAAAATTCATAAATATGCTTATGGACTATATGGCCTTTCCATACTCGGAATCCTCGTTCCGTTTTTCCTCCCGGAAGTGGTGGGCACTCATCGATGGATTTCTTTTTTAGGAATGCAATTTCAGCCTTCAGAATTTGCTAAAATAATCACCGTCGTGGCCGTGGCGCGATATTTGTCCGATCGAAAACCGGATTCCATGCAAATCTCGGCTCTGATTCCCGCCATGGCGCTGGTGTTACTCCCCACGGCAATTGTTGCCAAACAACCAGATTTAGGAACAGCGATTATTATTTTCGCACCGTTATTCCCTCTATTGTTTTGGAGCGGCGCTCGGCCCTATCATTTATTCCTGTTTATTGGTCCCGCCGTGAGTATTTTAACCGCATTCCATTCAGTTTCATTTACGATCTGGGGTATCATGTTGCTGGTGATTATTTATTTATCCAAACCCACGATTTTAACCGGAGTCGTTTTGTATTTCAGCAATATATTTTTAGGGTTGCTGTCTCCTTACATTTGGTCGTTGTTGAAACCGTATCAACAAAATCGTATTTTGACGTTTTTAAATCCTGAAAAAGATCCCCTGGGAGCTGCGTACCAGATAATTCAAAGTCAGACAGCCGTAGGTTCGGGAGGGCTATTCGGAAAAGGATTTGGGCAGGGAACCCAAACGCATTTGAAATTTCTTCCTGTCCAGGAATCAGATTTTATTTTATCCGTCATTGGTGAAGAATTAGGCTTTATTACCGTGGCTATGATTCTCATCGTTTTTGCGTGGTTCATCTTGCGGACCATTCGAAAAAGTTATGAGTCAAAAGACCGTTTTACCGGATTGGTATTATTTGGGTTTTCTACCATTTTCCTTGCCCATGTATTTGTAAATGCCGCGATGACCGTTGGTATGATTCCAGTAAAAGGCTTGCCCTTCCCATTCATATCGTACGGTGGTTCATTTTTGCTATCATCCTACATGATGGTAGGTTTCATCTTAAAGTCTGAGTTGAACCAAATGGATTAACCAGCCGTTAATGGGTGGGAAAGGTATTGAAGTTCCCTCCTTATCGTCGGTAAATTTGATTCATTCGATTCGGCAAATTATTAAAGGGTGCCTATGCGACAGCTTATCCTTACCAGATCATTACCTTTTTGGTTGATTCTTTTAACCTTCACCGTTTCTGGGCAGCAGACAGACATTGAACGTCAGTTCAAACGGTTGGAAGCACGAATTAACCGAGAGAAGGTCCGGATCGATACGTTGGAGAATCAAATCAGAATTCTTATGCCTGATTTGAAGAACACGTTGCGTGCTGCCACGGAAGCAAAAAAACAATCCGATTCCGTCGATATATCGATTATTAACAAAATCAATACACTACAAAATAAAATTCATATTCTTGAAGATAAGGCTGCCTATACCGACAGTACTAATTTTGAAATCCTGGCGCAACTTGTGATGATTGAAAACAAGGTGGTTACTTTGACCAATAGTTTTACTGAGATGTACAACTTAAAGAATGAGACTCCAACGATGAGTCAAACGACCAAGTTGACGCCCCAACAATATAAGAATCAATATATCGAGAGTCTCAGCAACTATCAAAATGGACGTTATGATCAGGCGATCAAAGGATTTGCTAAACTGGTTATGGCTGATCCTATGAATGAATTGGCGGATAACAGTCAATACTGGTTGGCCGAATGTTACTATTCACAGAAGAATTACAAACGATCGGTTATCGAATTTGAAAAAGTATTCACCTTTCCTGGAACCGATAAGGATGACGATGCTCAATTAAAACTTGGGTTGGCGTATCAAAGTATGGGTGACCTGGAAAAAGCGCAGGAAGAATATCAGCGTCTCCTGGATTACTTCCCGGCCAGTGAATACGTGGAAAAAGCGAAAGAATCTTTAAAACAATTAAATCTGGAATAAGTGAGTCTATGTCCCGTAAAATATTTTATTTAACTACTGAAATAACTCCATTTGCATCCACTTCACCACTAGGAGAATTCTCGGCAAAGGTTCCCTTGGCATTACAGGGAAAAGGCCATGACATTCGGACCATGATTCCCAAATATGGTTTTGTCAGTGAACGTAAATATATTCTCCGGGAAGTAATACGGCTCCGTGAAATTCCCTTTACATTTGAGGGCCAGGATCAGATGGTTTCTGCAAAAAGCGCATTTATCCCCAAAACCCGGGTTCAGGTTTATTTCCTGGAGCATGATGAATGGTTTAAACCTCTGAATAATCTGCTCTACAAAGCAAAAAATGGCCGGGTGTTAAGTGACAATGATATGCGCTCCGCCTTTTTCAGTACTTCGGCGTTAGCTTCCTTACCGCACTTGTTTTGGAGTCCGGATATTGTGGTTTGCAATGGGTGGCAGACATCTTTGGTCCCTCTTGTCTATCGCGATATCTATTCTAAAGATTCGTTTTATAAAAACATAAACACTGTAATGGTTATTCATGCGGTAGATGAATATTCCACTTTTTCCCGTGCGGCTTACGAAGCGGCCGGTGTCCAAGTCCCGAAAGAACTTAAAGGCGATACACTGAATTGCTATGAAGTGGCCGCCTACTCAGCCGACCGGGTTATTATCTTTGATACACCATCCAATAAAAATTCAGAAACCCTGATGAAACTCAAGGGAATGAAAGCCAATGGAGATAAAGTGGATATCATCACCTGGGATGATGATGAAACTCCAGACTTCAACACGATTGCCGATGGTGTTGAAAACTCCATTGAGAAACTTTTTTTGTAAGTCAGCGTAGCCTTCTCCATGCTGAAAATTCTCCAAAGCGCACCGCTGTGGGTGATGTTTGCTTTCATCCTCTGGTCGTGCGAAGAAACTCCCCTTCAAAGCGGATTATCATCCGACCACTTATTAACCGTTGATACACTATCCGTAAACGGAATTTCAGGATTTACGTATCATGTCCCCCCTGAATTTGGTTCACATACTAAATTATATTTGGGGACTATTGATTCGTTTGAATGCTCATATGTCTTGATCCAATTTGCTCAATCAGCGACCAATTTTTCCGCTCTCACATGGTCCAAACTTTTGGAATCAGATTCCATCATTGTGGATAGCGTCTTTTTTCAGGTGGCGGTTCAAACTGACTCTTCCGAACCACGTCCAGACGTAGAATGTGTAAATTTTTCATCGGTGTCCGATTCGATCTTTAATGAATCAAAAACGACATATGAGAATTTTGGGTTGGGTGAGTATCAAACGGGCACCTTGATTGGTAATGGTAATTATGTTCTCATCCCGCCCGATTCAGGCGAAACCTTTCTGCGCTGGGATTTCCTTTCGTCCGCTCAATCCTTTGTGGATTCCATGAGTAGCCGCAGTGTTGGTCTCAACCTTACCTCAGGATCTAGTGATTCGCTCATTCTGTTCAGTCGTGAATCAATACATCCTCCTCAGATTCTGGTTTACTATCGGACGTTGGATGTAGATGGAAATGTGGTGGATACCCTGAACCAATCCTTTGCTGTATTAAAAGACGTGACGATCGCTACGCCACCACCAATTACGTCTAAAGACCAAAATCAACTGAGCCTATCGGCAGGGAAGGGGTTAAAATTTATTCTGAATCTTGATCTTACTCCCCTAGACACCTTGAAAGGACAACTTATATTTGATAAAGCGGACTTGATTTTGCCCATCAGTGATTCTCTTTATAATACAGAGTTGGAAATTCAAGTAGCCCCTCTGGCGGATACATTAACAACCTTTGGATATGTTGAAAAGACTGAAGATGATATTTCGGTTCAGAGTCTTTACACTATGAGAGCGTCAGTCGCAAATGGAAATATAGAGTTAGACCTTAAATACTATTTGCAGGCGATCCAGCAGACAACCATTACAAATTTGGGATTAAAATTCTCGGTAAAATCCACGTCCAGCCCATTTGAAACGGTCCATGTTGATCTAATCAATAATCCAAACGCTAGTCTCAAGGTATTGTATGTCCAGGCTCGTTAGCTTAAAACAACTGATTGCCCTTTTCATCATTTCTATAGCCTTTGGACAAGTAAATTTTGGTAGTACGGGTCTTGGAAGTTTTGCAACCGCCAGTGCTCCATACCTGCTTGGTAATACTGCTGGATTTAGTTTTGACCTTAGTTCCCGTGCGTCTTCAACGGATCCCTCTTCTTGGCGATATTTACGATATACGATAATCCGTGCTGATTATGGTGGAACGGTATTAACGGGAGACAATGGAATGTTGCAGGCGGGAAGTGGCATTCAACGGATGCAGTTTATTGTGCCCGTAAAACAGAATTTTGCTTTTGGATTTGGAGTGGAACCCTATCTCGAACAAAGCTACCAAATTAGGAGTGATGAAACTTCCTTCATCAATGGAGCGGATACCTTGAGCCAATTTGGTAGCAACGAATCTGCTGGTGGTATGTCCGTAGCTTATTTTGGGTTTGGAACCCACATTCGGGATAATATGGATATTGGATTTAAATTTTCCGGGATTTACGGTTCCCAACGGTTAAAATCATCGCTGACTTTAGGTGTAGATAATTTCATTCAATGGTCACGGAATGATTATTCGGGTAGTTTTGCACAGGTGTATTTCACGTTGAATGATGTGAAAATTCACGATCGTTCCGGTTGGATTAAAACTGCGCTGACCTGGGCATTTTCCCCCGTTTCGTTTACACATACTCAATACCAGCTTTTTCAGGATGTTAATGAATCCGGAATTAATGATGATTTCCATGATTTCTTTGATTTTCCATCACCAGGGGCGAATCTTGATCCTATTGTGAGTACATTTACAGATGCCCATGCGCCGTTTTCCATTGAGCTGGCGGCCGGATTGATGACAGGAAAAAACTCCTTAGTAGAAATGCAGGCGAGTTTTTGGCATGAGACCGGATCCCGGGCGGGAATCTTAACATTGAATAATAGCCCCTTGGAAACCAATTTAAACTGGGCTCTAACCTGGCATCATTACACCGGGGATTACGTTAAGACGCTGCCCACTCGTTTGCGATATGCCGGGAGGCTATACGGTAATCAATATCGTTTTCAATCCATGTCAGATCCTGTAAATGAAGTTGGAGTCTCAACCCGTCTTGGTATTAAATTTGGGATCACTGATAATTATATCGATTTCGACTACAGTTTTGGACTTCGGTCTGGCGGAAACATTTCAGTGAAATCAATACAAAAATTCTCGATCAATTTAAGCTTAAGCGATATTTGGTTCGTAAAAAGGAGAGAAATTTAATGAAATTGGATAATCATGGTATGCGTCGGTTTTTGACTGTCGTTGCGGTTGTTTCTTTGGTGGTTATGTGTGTTCCACCTGAAGATCAAGGCGCTGACTCCGCAATGGACAGCAGCACGTTGGATTCACTCCGGAATGTGCGCTGTCCCCGATTGATGAGTTCGGCAGCTGAGTATTATCGTAACCAAGACTGGCATGCAACCGTGCGCATTTATGGTGAATTAGTGGATTTAGGATGTGATGAATCTCATCCCCAATTTTCGCCACCTGAAGAAATTTATCT
>CAZHTM010000004.1:38557-41308 GCA_964535735.1 uncultured bacterium | reverse complement strand
CGGTATGATGATCAGATTTATGTGCTTAGAAAATTAGTGGCTTTAGAACCTGATAATGAAATCGCCCAGGGTGAGTTAGCGGTTGCATACGAAAAGAGTGGCAAAGACCCTCTGGCGTTCATCCGTGAACGGTTCATTAAAAATCCCGATAATGTATCGTATGGCTTGGATTATGCTGAGCGGTTAATCAATGCAGATCGCCCCGAAGAAGCCATCGATGTCTTAAAACAGGTCATAACTGTGGATAATACCAGCCGGCTGGCCTACCGGAAACTTGCGGATACGTATAGTCGCATTGATGCTCTGGAAGACGCTTCTAAGACCTACGAAGAACTGTTTAAATTGGATCCTCGGGATTATCGCGTGGCGATTCAGATCTCCGATCTCAATATTGAACTGAAAAATTTCAGCAAAGCATTGCGATGGGCTGATAAGGCCATTCAGGTGTCCAAGTCCAGTGGAGAAGCCCTGGCGCAAAAAGGAAAGGTGTATTACAAGGCTTTTCAGAATTGCCGGGGAACGACCCTTACGGATAATGATCGTATTCTGGCATCCTTGGCGTATCAATATTTTGAGCAGGCAGAAGCCAATAATTACATGCGGTATTCTTCATCGCGAAAATGGCTTACTGAAAATGACGTTCTCTTTACAAAAGCCAATTGGTTTATGTTAGATCCCAAAGTGAAGCGTCAGGGGTATATAACGCCGTCAGGCGATTGCTACAATTGGGTCAATGAAAAATTAAACAAACAAGCCACCTGGTAAACTTCGCTATGACCTTTTCCGCCTTGTCCAAGAATGATCCCCAGGCCTACGAAATCCTAGTCCGGGAAATCAGACGCGAGCATGGCACCCTTGAATTAATAGCCTCCGAAAATTTTGTGAGTCGGGCGGTATTGGAAATGGCCGGCGGGGTCATGACCAATAAATATGCCGAAGGGTATCCGGGGAAACGGTATTACGGCGGTTGCGATTTCGTGGACCAAGCGGAAAATCTGGCTCGTGATCGGGCTGCTCAATTATTCAACGCCGAATACGTTAATGTGCAACCCCACTCCGGCTCTCAAGCCAACATGGCGGTATTACTTACCTTTGCCAAGGTCGGAGACACTATCATGGGGCTGGATTTAGCCCATGGTGGTCATTTAACCCACGGAAGCCCGGTCAATTTCTCTGGGAAACTATTTAACATTGTTCCATACCACCTAAAGGCGGAAACCGGACGCGTCGATTTTGACGAAGTCTGGCGATTAGCTAAAGAACATCGTCCTCGCGTCATTATCTGCGGTGGAAGTGCTTATCCCCGATTCATTGAGTTTGAACAATTCAAGGAAGTCGCCGATGAGGTTGGGGCTTTTCTAATGGCCGATATTGCTCACCCCTCCGGTTTGGTGGCTACAGGGTTGCATCCTTCTCCTATGCCTTATTGTGATGTGGTGACCACAACGACACACAAAACATTGCGCGGTCCCCGCGGTGGAATGATTATGGTGGGGAAGGATAAAGAAAATCCGTTCGGTATTGTTGCTCCCAAATCAGGACGAGTAAAAAATATTTCAGAAGTTCTGGATTCCATGGTTATGCCAGGAATTCAGGGTGGCCCCCTAATGCACATTATTGCTGCCAAAGCGGTCGCGTTCGGAGAAGCATTACAACCGTCGTTTAAAGAATATTCACAGCAGGTTGTAAACAATGCCCATACGATGGCAGAAGAATTCCTTGTACGAGATTATCAATTGGTTTCCGGAGGAACCGATACCCATCTTGTGTTAATTGATCTCACCAATAAGAATATTTCAGGGAAAGCGGCGGAAAAAGCTTTGGAGCGAGCGGGGATCACCGTGAATAAGAACATGGTTCCATTTGATAAACGATCTCCGTTTATTACCAGTGGAATTCGGATCGGAACTCCGGCCGTGACCACCCGCGGATTCGGTGTAGAAGAAATGAAATATATTGTCGCCTTGATTGATCGAGTTTTAACTCATCCCGATGATGAATCGGTCGAACGCACGGTTCGAAATGAGGTCCAAACTTTATGCGATCAATACCCGCTGTATCAGGATCTAATAGACGAATGACTATAGATTGAAGAACGTCTCGGAATGTACATTCCGATATGCATTACGCCCGCCTAAAGCACCCCGCCCCGACTCTTATCCTACTCTTCATTTTTGTATATAACTGTACCCCTAAAGCCATCATAAAGCGCCAGGTTGAGCCGTTCATTAAAAATCTGGAATATACTTATCTCTCAGAACAGGACCCGGCCCTAGTGGCGGCATCTTTCCCCACGAATTTAAAATTAATCGATGCTCTGATCGCAACGAGGCCTGACAACAGCGATTTGTTGGTTTTGGGCGCTTCATCTTATACTATGTACGCTTATGGATTTGTTATGGAAGACGCAGATCGCCTCATTTTACGGGACTATCAGGCAGGTTTGGCCCAATATCACCGAGCCAAACTTTTGTTTGAACGAGCATTTAATTATGGTCGGCGCGCCCTTGAATTGAAACATGTCGACATGGATACAATGCTTAAAACTCACGACCCATCCATGAATCCATTTACTAAGGATGACGTGCCCCTTTTATACTGGTCAGCCGCTGCCTTGGGAGGACAAATTTCAGCCAGTCAGGGAGACCCCAAAATCGTAATTCGTCTTCCGGAAGTGGTGTGGTTATTAGAACGGGCGTTAGAGTTAGATCCGGATTGGAATCAAGGCAGCCTTTATTCGGCAATGATTTC
>CAZHTM010000004.1:0-38457 GCA_964535735.1 uncultured bacterium | reverse complement strand
TACCCGAAAAAAATTGTCATTAAGCTGGCCACCCTGGCTCCGGAGGGAACAGAATGGTACGGTCAACTGGTGAACATGGGTCAGCAATGGAATAAAGCGACCCATGGTGATGTTGTTCTGCGGATTTATCCCAGTGGTGTTGTGGGCGACGAACGAGATATGATTCGGAAGATGCGCATCGGCCAGATTCACGCTGCCGGGATTACCACTGAAGGGTTGTCGGAATTAGCGCCGGACGTCTATGCCTTTATCATGCCCATGTATTTTCAGGATTATGACGACGTGGATCGAGTACGAGCAACCATTTCGGAGGATCTGGAAAAACAGATTGAAAAAAATGGGTTTAAATTGCTCTATTGGGCTGATGTGGGTTGGGCTTATTGGTTTACAAATAAAGAGATTCATACTCCAGATGATTTACGAGACTTGAAAATTTTCTCCTGGGCGGGTGACTATAAATCTAGTGAACTGTGGAAATCAGCAGGTTTTCAATCCGTTTCACTGGCCTCCACGGATGCCTTATCCGGCCTTCAAACCGGTCTGATCGATGCTGTGGCTACACCACCTCTGTTTGCCCTGTCCTCCCAGTGGTTTGGGGTTGCAAATCATATGTTGAATATGAAGTGGGGATTGGTAACGGCTGCGATGGTTGTGGATATACGAAAATGGAATCAAATTCCAGAAAATTACCAAAAGGTAATGCTAGAAATCGCCCATGATATCGGCGCCCAGCACCAAGCGGCGGGTCGTTTTTCAGATCAGGAAGCGATTGATGCCATGGTGGAACATGGTTTAAAAGTGGTTCAACCAACACCAGAGGAATATCAAACCTGGAAGTCGTTGGTCCGTAGTTGGTACCCCGAATTACGTGGAAGATTTATCTCGGATCATATGTATGATATTTTAATGAAATTAGATACGACCAAGATATCGAATGAGTGAACCGGTTCCACCCGATACTTCCCGGTCCCAATTATTTGTAAGTGGATTGCGCTATGGGGAAGATATTCTGGCCGTGTGCGCTTTCTTTCTTATTGCCTTTATTCCCGCTTTAGAGGTTGTATCGCGGATTTTCCGGATTTCCGGCATACCAGCGGCGCCAGTATTGGTGCAACATCTAACATTGTGGATCGGATTTATTGGGGCTATTCTGGCCACACGCCAAAATAAACTCTTGGCTCTGACCACCCGTCCTCTCTTTCAACCGGAGGAAACAATTGATTTATGGCGTTGGTTTGCCAAGGTTGTATCCTTTCTCGTTATCATGGGTTTGTTTTGGGGAAGTCTTGATCTTCTCCGGTGGGAATTTCTGTATCCGATAAATATTGCTCCAAACTTACCCCGGTGGGTCGCCCAGATTATTATGCCTCTTGGGTTTGGTCTTATGGCTATTCAGATTTTTCTTAAAAGTGGGGATAGCCGGATATTCCGCGCCTCATTCCTAACGGTCGCTATGGCCATTATTCTCCTGTTGGTAATCGAAGCCCTACAACCCTCGAACGTGATTGTTATAATTGCCTGTATAGCTATTTTCATTGCCTTAATAAAAGGTGCGCCGATTTTTGTCGGTTTGGGAGGAATGGCTCTGGTGTTATTCTGGTGGAATGGGACACCGGTTAGTTCGATTCCGGCAGAATCGTATCGCATTGTCGTTTCCCCCACATTGCCTACCTTGCCTTTGTTTACCCTGGCCGGATATATTTTGGCGGAGAGTAAAGCCTCTCAGCGACTGTTCGAAGTATTCCGGTCCCTGTTTGGTTGGATTCCCGGAGGAACGCCGATTGTGGTGGTTGTATTAAGCGGCTTTTTTACGGCGTTGACCGGTGGATCAGGCGTAACTATTCTGGCGCTGGGAGGACTCCTCTATCCCTTATTAAAAAAGGAAGGGTATTCTGATCATTTTTCTTTAGGATTGATTACGGTTGCTGGTTCTTTAGGACTTTTATTCCCGCCTAGCCTTCCGGCAATTATTTTTGGCGTCACCGCAGGGGTATCGGTTAAAGATGTATTTATTGGTGGGGCGCTCCCTGGAAGTATTTTGGTGATTGCTATTGCTACCTGGGCGGTAATCCAGGAAAAGAATCGTTCACAAGCCAGTGTTGCCCGAGGGTGGCGTCACATTCTTCGGGTCCTTTGGGGGGCAAAATGGGAATTGGCACTTCCGGTCTTGATACTGGTAGGTATCTTCGGAGGGTTCATGACCCTGGTGGAAACAGCCGCTGTGACGGTGTTTTATGTACTGATCATCGAAATGATCGTTTATCGGGATATATCCTGGAACCAGTTACCCAGAATTATTGTGGAATGCGCTACATTGATCGGCGGGGTATTGATTATTTTGGGTGTAGCCATGGGTTTGACCAGCTTTTTAGTGGATGCCCAGATCCCCATGAAGCTCCTTAGTTTTGTCAAGGCTACTATCAGTTCTCCGTGGATTTTCCTCTTATTCTTAAACCTGCTACTTCTGGTAGTGGGCTGTTTGATGGATATCTTTTCTGCTATTATTGTTATCGTTCCGTTGATTGTTCCCTTGAGCACTCATTTCGGTATTCATCCGGTTCACCTGGCTGTGATTTTCCTGGCCAATCTGGAACTGGGATTTCTAACGCCACCCGTAGGTATGAATCTATTTTTATCAGCATATCGCTTTGATAAAAGTATGCCCTTTATTTACAAGGCCACCTTACCGTTCTTTTTAATCCGTTTAGTGATTGTGCTGGCCATCACATATATCCCCATTCTGAGTTTGATCTTTCTTCGGTAAATTAAGGAACAAAATAGAGATAAGATTCATTACTTGACTGCAACCAAATGTGGGAAATAGATTCGCCGCCACTTTAAAGGAGAAGCATATAGCACCTGGCTAACAGATTCCCGAATGGGACAAAACAACAACATCGGAGAAAAGTTAAAATGAAATTAGTGTTCACCAGAGGTGTGCTTCTTCTGTTTACGTTATCTAGTCTATACGCGCAGAGTGAAGCCGGGGCGATATTTCTACTCATTGCACCCGGAGCCCGTGCTGGCGGCATGGGCGAAAGTCAAGTGGCGATAGCGGACGATGCCTATGCCTCCTATTGGAATCCCGCAGGACTGGGTTTTCTAAAGGGCAATGAAGTGGGGTTAATGCATGTAAATTGGCTACCCAACCTGGCTGACGATCTGTATTATGATTTTTTCACCATGCGTCATGAAATTCCCCACCTTGGAACCGTTGGTGGACATTTGATCTATTTAGGGCTGGGGCAACAAATCCGGACCGACGAAACGGGACAAAACCTGGGAACCTTTACCAGTTACATGTTGGCGATGGCCGGATCCTACAGTGCCCTGCTCTCTAGTAGATCTTCGTTTGGGTTGAATGTAAAGGTTTCCTATCAGCATCTGGCTGAACAGGGCGCTGGCGCGGAAAAAGGGAAGGGGACATCCACGGATTTTGGTTTTGATATTGGGTATTTGAAAAAAGATTTACTTGGATCACGGATGGATTTTGGTGCCACCATCACCAATATCGGTCCGAAAGTTTCCTTCATTGACCCGGCGCAAGCCGATCCCCAACCTACCAATTTGACGGTGGGGATGAATTTTAAACTTGTGAAATCGGAGTACAATCGGCTGAGCTTGTCTTATGACATTCAAAAACTGCTGGTGGCTACTTATCCGGATATGGATTGGGATGGGGACGGCTATGTGGGCGGATATGATGAATTCGGGCATCCTACTACCAAGAATCCGGAATACAATAAAGAGGGGCAGAGAGAGACAGCCCACACCGATCCCATTTATATAGCGATTTTCACATCCTGGGTAGATGACTGGCTGTTAGGGGGCGATATTGACAAATCCACCTCCAGTGGTACCAATGATCGAATCATCGGGGGCTACGATTGGCAGGATAATAATCACAATGGTAAAATCGATTTAGATGAAGGGGAAATTGTCAAGGCAGGTGCCGATCCCGCCAATGGATTGGAATTTGGCGATGAGGGCTGGGGCATCTATAATGAATGGGGCCAGAAGGAAGTGGGTTCCGCCAAAGACCGGACGATTATGAATGAAATTGATAAATTGGTGCATCATATCGGTCTGGAATATTGGTATTCCAATTATTTTGCGCTCCGGGTAGGTTATTTATATGACAAGACCGGGAAAATATATAATCCCACTTTTGGGATTGGACTCCGTTTCGCCGGGTATGGTTTTGATTTTGGATATACGTCCGGCCCTCCCGGACACCCACTGACGAATACCATGCGGTTTTCTCTCGGCATGGAATTTTAACCGGCGTATTTGAGTCGACCCATGTCCATGATCCGGACAATTCTGTTCGTCGTCTGGATTATTCCTGCTCTTGTTTTTGGGAGTTCCCTTACCGGCGATAAAATCATCATCGGAATCCGGGTGGAATTTGCCGTCGACGATTCTCCGGGTACAACGGGCGACGGTCAATTCCTCATGAGCGCGGATTTTGATACCTGTGGCCGATATACCCTGGATCCGCCACCCCATGACCGAAATTATTTTTTAAGTCATTTTCAAGCCATTGATCATTATTTCCGGTGGGTAAGTTACGGCCAGTTGGGGGTCGATCTCGTGCAATCTGAGATTTACCCGTTGCAGAATGGGGATGTGTACACTCTTTCTCAACCCATGTCCTATTATCACCCTTACAATGAACCGGAAGTGGCAGACCAACGTCTGGTAGAACTTTTTCGAGACGCGATTACGGAAGCTTACCAACGTGATAACATTGATTTTTCCAGCGCCGATGTTGTTATCGTATTTCACGCTGGAATTGGCCAGGATTTTTCACTCCCGTTTTTAGATCCTACGCCAGAGGATATTCCATCAACATTTGTGGACCAGGAAATGATACGGGACGCGTTAGGTACGGAAGGCATTACCATTGGGGGCGTTACTATCTCCCAAGGAGTGATTCTCCCTGAAACGCAAAATCATCTTCTCTATTCTGAATCCAATCCTTTGCTGGATTCCGCAGAACCCTGTGATTACCAGTACGCCTTAACCGGAACGCTTACCCTCATGACCGGATTCGCTTTGGGTTTCCCTCCCCTGTGGGATACGGAAACGGGAGAATCGGGTGTCGGTGTATTTTCGCTCATGGATCAGGGTTCCAATAATGCCCGCGGGCTAATTCCCGCTCCACCGGATGCATGGACCCGGATTTATGCTGGTTGGGAACATCCCCAGGATATGAATGCCCCCGAGGATGTTAGCCTGATTTCTCATGAGAAAGATGACATCGCGAAAATTTCAATGACATCCAGCGAATATTTTCTGGTTGAAGCGCGTAATAATGCCTGGCGCGACGGGGTGAGTCTGGATTCCACCCGCTATTCTATGTGGGACAGGACCGGCCGCTATCCGCCTTTGGTTGAAATCATCATTGATTCTGTTCCTCACACCACGGATCCCGTTACGGGCGTAATCACGGGCTTTGAGAACTATGAGATTGGATTGCCAGGAACAGGGTTACTGATTTGGCATATCGATGAATCTCGGATACAGGAAGGTTTGAATTCTTATTCCATTAATGGCAATAAACACTCACGGGGTGTTGATCTTGAGGAGGCGGATGGTGCTCAGGACATTGGCTATCCCAATATTTTTCTTACAGCCGATCCTTCCGCGGGATATTTCGGGGACCTTTGGTTTAAGGGGAATAAAGAACATGAGTGGGTGAATCCCGCCTCGGCTGGAGGATATCCCCAATTCGGCCCCCTGACCTTCCCTGATACGCGACTGAACTCCGGCGCCGACTCCTTCGTGATTATTGATAGCATCAGTGCTCCGGCGGATACTATGACCTTCATTCTTCGCAACGGACGAAAAATTTCGGAGCTGTCAGACTTGGATGAACCGTTGCATCTGGTTTATGATTTTGATGAGGATGGAACTGCGGAAATCATCGGGGGCGAAAATCGCCTCTGGACCTTGGACAGTCAACAGGATCGCCATGTATTTCATGAGCCGTTGGCGGCTGAATTTACTTTGGTGCAAACGGGGAGGTTTCCCTATAATCAGTTAACGGTGGTGGAAGCAACCGCCGATTCCTTCCACGTAACCGGGTACCAATATGATGCCGCAGGAGCGCAATTTTCTTGGATCTGGTCCCGATCCTTTCCCCGAGACGGTGACATCTATTATGTAGAAGGAGAAGACGATCAAAATCGGGTGCTGATTTACGAAGAAAATCAACGGCTGTCGGTGAGTCAGGATAGCTTAAGTATTATTGCAGCGACATGGACGGATAGAGAGAATATGGCGAGTATAAATCTTTTCGATTCCAAAGATATTCTTACGCCAGAAACTCAAATTAAATTTCAAATACTCCCATCTGGCGGAATCCAAAAGAATGATGCCGATCTAACCGTTGGATTTCCTTCCGTGCACTTTTCGCAGATCATTATAGCGGACCTGAATCGCGATAATCTCCCGGATGGTATCGCGATTGCGAATGACGGATTGCTATACGCCTTTGATGTCAACTTTGCATTGTTATCCGGATTTCCCATCGAAGTGGGGATGGTGAGACGAGTTTTATCCGGTGATATCCTGGAGACGGAAGGGCGGGAGATCGTCACTCAAGATTCCAGTGGTGTGATCACTGTTTGGGGATCCGGTGGGCAATTACAATTGCGTTTTGGGACCGATCCCTCCGATAGTCTATTACAAATTGCCGCTACACAGGGACAATCCATCTTGGTCTGTCAAAACAGTGCCTGGTTCATCTCTGACCTGTCGCTGGACGAGAGTGGTTGGACATTGCCCAATGGGGATGTGTTTCAGTCCCGAACAGTGATTGGCAGCTCCCCGTTACCGAACCCGGATCAGGATCCACTTCTTTTCACAGCAAAAACCTATGTTTATCCCAATCCGGCGAAAGAGGGGAACGTAACCTTTCGCATCACCGTGGGAACGGCGGAAAAAGTGGAAGTGGAGGTTTATTCCCTAGCGGGCTATTTTGTAAAGCGCTGGGTGTTGAATAATCCCCATCCTTTGCTCCCGAATGAAATCCGGTGGGATGTCAGCGGCCAGGAACCAGGAATTTATTTTGCCCGGATAATCGCCTCTGCAGGAACAGAAACCGAAACCAAAATACTGAAACTGGGCATTGTGAATTGAAAAAACACTTCTATGTAAGACACTTATTATTCGTTCTCATAGTGTTTATATCAAGCCATGCGTATGGTCAGTTTGATTACAACCATCCGGAATTAAATTGGAAGACGTTTGAGACCGAACACTTCATTATTCATTTTTACGACGCCACGTTTCACAGTGCTCAGGAAGGGGCCAGGGTAGCGGAATTGATTTATCCAAAAGTTACGGAACTGTATCAATTTGAACCCCAGGCCAAAACCCACCTAATCTTCATGGACACAGATGATATCGCCAATGGAGCGGCGTATTATTATGACAATAAAATTGTGATTTGGGCCAGTCCTCTGGATTATGAGTTGAGAGGGAGTCACCGCTGGTTGCAAAATGTGGTGACGCATGAATTCACCCATATCGTTTCCATGCAAAAATCGATGAAAGCGGGGCAGAAAATCCCGGCCATGTACCTCCAATGGATTGGATATGAACCAGAGAAAAGAAAAGATGTGTTATTTGGGTATCCTAACACAATCATCAGTTATGCCATTCCAGGTACGATCGTTCCGCCCTGGCTTGCGGAAGGAATGGCGCAGTTCCAATTCGCAGGGTCGGATTATGATATGTGGGATACTCATCGGGACATGATTCTGAGAGATCGGGCATTGCACGACAATTTATTAACGTTTCCGGCCATGAATTCATTTGGCAAGTCAGGAATCGGTAATGAATCAGTGTATAATTCGGGTTATGCGCTTACTCGGTACATTGCGGTGAAATATGGCACAGATAAACTCAGAAAATTGGTTACGGAATTATCCCGCCCAACCCAGTTTTCATTGAACCGGGCGATTAAAAAGACTATTGGCATTGACGGGGATAGTCTGTATCAACAATTTGTTAATACGCTCAACCAGCGATACCATATTCTTACAGAATCCGTGAGGGATCACGAAGTTAAGGGTCGTTTACTTCTGACAGAAGGGACCACAAACCTGTATCCTGTTTGGAGCCCTTCCGGAACTCGGTTTTTATATATTTCTAATCGGGATAACGATTATTTTGGTCAAACAAACCTCTATTATCGTGATATGAAAACCGGGAAGGATATCTTGGTGGATAAGGGCGTAAAAACCGCCGCCTCGTGGCATCCCAGCGGACGATACATTTATTACAGCCGACGACCGGATCATCCCAATGCGGCCGGTTCAAGTTATAACGATATCTTTGTCTATGATCTTGAGAAGGAAAAATCCACTCGACTTACCAAAGATTCAAGAGGGCGATCACCGGTATTTATTCCCGGAGATTCGGCGATTGCTTATATCTCCTCCACAGACGGGATGGAAAACGTGTTTTTGTTATCCTTGTCTGATCGTTCGGTGTATCAATTGACGGATTTTAAAGATCATCGCCTGGTTCATCATCTCCGTTATGACAGGACCGATCACCGTCTGATCTTTGATGTGACCCAACACCATTTCCGGAATATCATGGCCTATACCATGTCTGATTCTACGCTTCAGACCCTTCTGAATACCCGTGAATGGGATGAGCGGGACCTGACCATTACTCCCCAGGGAGATTGGATATATTCCGATGATCGTACCGGGATTTTCAACCTCTATCGGATTGATCCGGAAACCGATGATCAATATTATGTGACCAATGTGTTAGGTGGCGCGTTCATGCCGGATGTGAATGCCTCGGGCCAATGCCTATATGTTGAGTATACTGACGGTGGCTATAAGATTGCCCTGATGGATAGCTTGGAACTGGTTCCAGAAGAGGCGGTAGGATATTCGCCCTCTTACTATCGTCGGAACGGACACTTAAAACCTCCCATTCTTGAAACAGACCTGGATTATGAGATTCGTCCCTATGAAGATCAATTTCCGCCCATGTTTGTATTGCCGCGGCTCATGGTGGATTACAACACTCTTAAACCAGGATTTTATTTTTATTCCAGCGAAATATTGAATCGACTGAGTCTTTTTGGTGGGGCCACCCTGAATCGGACCAAGGATGCGGATTTATTTTTCCGCTTCGAATTTCATCGATTCTTTCCCACCCTTTATGCTGAAGCCACGTACCTGACGCGCAATACCTTTGAGCGTAATTTCTACAGTGTGTATTCTATTGACAATAATCTGCGTTTTCGGTTGATTCAGTTCCAGGGAGGACTTCAAATACCCATCTATGGCATCCATACTCTGGAGGTGTACGGGAACTGGCAACGATATCGGGCATTTATTAAGGAATCCATTCCCGGGGAAGCGCTTCAAGGGGGCATTGCCTACGATTATTTCCGGGGTTCATCGGCTGGGATTCATTGGAAAACGGATATTCACCAGCCACGGTTTGATGGAAATATTAACCCATCCAATGGAATAAATATAGACTTACGATTAACCTACGAGTGGAATGATTTTATTGACGGTTTGGATTTGACTGACGCGGGCACATTGCAAGAAGTGTTCATTCCCAATGATCTTCTCAGATTGGATGGACGTTTCCAGTGGTCTGGTGAAATTCCAGGAACTTCACGCTGGACGGTGACGACGGAAACAAAGTTGGGCTGGATTTCAAATTCTTCAGCAGATTCTTTCTTTAATTATTTTGGAGGCGGTTTGCCAGGTATTCAGGGATATCCTTTTTATGGTATTGAGGGTCGGAATCTGGCAATCGAACGGATGACTTTTCGTGTCCCTATTGTTCGGGAGACACACATAAAAACCGGTTGGTTGACGTGGCAAAATGCGGTTGTGGGAATCGTATATCAATTCGGTGATGCATGGGATACCACCTTTTCCTTGAAACAATCCCTGGGATTTCAATGGCGAATAAATGGGTTCAGCTTTTATAATTTCCCTGTCGCAATCGGTTGGGAAATTCACCGGGGACTCACGTCATTTCAGAAACAAACCCAGGATCAAACCTTGAATTATGGTCATGAAAACAGATACTACTTCACGATTCTTTTCGGATTTTAGTCTATTACTAGTGCTTTTCCTGATTGGAGGTGGACTGGCCTCCGGGAAAGGGATACTGGATAATTATCATGCGGGATATGAATCGCGCATATATACGTATGTTAACACCCCCGATTCTTCGGATACAGTGAAGATCGAATACCATGGACGACCGTTGGTTATGTCGCTAGTGTTGCCAGGCTTGGGACAGTACTACAATCGGGAGCCTTTATGGCGCACGGCGTTGTTTTCTGGTGTAGAACTTTTTGGTCTTTTTAGTTACTGGAATTGGACCACCCGAGCAGAAGATATACGCATCGGTTATGAAAATTATGCAGATGAACATTGGTCCTTAGAGAACTTTATAGCGAACACACCTATCTTAGGAGTGAGTTACCCAGACGTCCGATTTGGTGGTACTCACAGTCTGAGTTTGGAACTCAATGGTATCCTGGTTCCGCAGGACACCCTGAGTCAGTTAGGATATGTAGACGAGTTGGTTGTTTTAAGGGATCGAGATTTCTATGAAAACATCGGGAAATATGATCAATTTGTAGGGGGCTGGGATGATGTCTTTGATTCCGATGGGTTCCCATTGTATTGGGAACAAGCGAAAGATGTGGGTGATAGTACCGAAATACTTATAATGACTCATCACCGGGATAACTATCTATCTCAACGAGAGAAGAGTAACACTTATTTGAAACTGGCAAATTTTGCCGTTAGTGCCATCATGTTTAACCATGTGGCCAGCGCCTTCGAAGCGCTATGGAGTTCCAATCGGAAATCCCAAAAACAGGCCAAAGTCCAACCCACGATGGGACTTATATATGATCCAAAGTCACGCTATGGCATCGGTGGGATTGCCTTGGCTTTATCTTGGTAGTGGAATGAAGCGAATACTATTAGTTATGCTGGGTGCGGGATTGTGGATCGCCGTACAGGGATGTGCTGGGAGTAAACCTGAAGATGAAATGGATTTTGAGACCAGGTTTAACAAAGGAAAAGAATATTTAGAAAAGAAAAAATATGTTCAGGCCCAGGAAGAATTTAATTATGTGGTGCTCAGTGGATCCCATACGGAATGGGGTGATGACGCCATGTTTTACTTGGGTGAATCTTATTTCAAGAATAAAGAATATCTCCTGGCCATTTCTGAGTTTGATCGCCTAACAAGGCGAATGATGTTCAGTCCCTACGTGGAAAAGGCCCGGTGGCGTATTTGCCAAAGTTATTACGAGGAATCTCCTGAGTATTATTTGGATCAGACCAATACCCAGAAGGCCATCGAAAAAATTCAGGAATTCCTGGATGATTATCCCGATTCAGAGTACATCGATGAAGCCAATGAGATGATGATCAAACTGAGGAACAAGCTGGGACGGAAAGTCTACGAAACGGGAATTCTCTATATTAAACTGGGCGTTTATGATTCGGCCATCAATTCCTTTGAGGATGTCTTAAAATCGTATTATGATACTGATTATGTTCCGCAATCTTATTTAGGCCTGATTACAGCCTACTGTCATATGAAAGATGTGGACAAAGCCCGGGATATATTTACGGTGCATGAGAAGGAACTCAAGGATTCACAACTCTTTGAAAAGGCGGAAACAGCAATCCAGAAATGTGAACGTCAAATCCAGAAGGCGAAATCTTGAAAATTTGTTTATTCGGAGGGACGTTTGATCCACCCCATATCGGGCATTTATTAATTGCGCAAACCATCTGCGAAGCGGAAAACTTTGATAAAATTATTTTTATTCCAGCTCTGATTCCTCCTCATAAACAAACCTCACCATTAACACCGGTGCATTTACGCATTGAAATGCTAAAAAGTGCTGTGGCGAGCAACCCTCGGTTCGAAATATCCGACATCGAAATCCAACGTGGCGGTGTATCCTATTCAATTGATACAATCCGTCAAATAAAAACGGACATGGGTTTAAAGAGTGAAAATGTATTTTTTCTGATCGGATCCGATACATTGGGTCAGTTTCATAGGTGGAAAGACCCAGAGAAAATTCTAGATGAATGTCAGGTGATTGTTGCTCTTAGGCCCGGGTTTAAGCCTAGCGAAATCAAAAGCTGGATTTTAAGTAAAGTCCAGTTTGCCAATATTCCCAGAATCGAAATTTCCTCAACAACCATACGGAAACGGTGGAGAGAAAACAAAACCATCCGTTATATGGTGACCCAACCCGTGTGGGAGTTTATTAACAAACATAATCTATATTCTGAATGATTGGACAAAGTCTTTTTCTACTGGGAATAGGCACGATCATTCTCTATTTCGGGGCAGAGTGGCTGGTACGTGGTGGTGTACACATCGCCCGAATGCTGAGAATGTCACCTTTGGCCATTGGGCTGACCATCGTAGCCTTTGGGACGTCTTTACCGGAATTGTTTGTGAGCATTAAAGCGGCTCTCCAAAATTCCGATTCTATCGCTGTAGGAAATGTTTTGGGATCCAACATCACGAACATAGGTCTGGTTTTGGGGCTCAGTACGTTGATCTTTCCCATTGCAATCAATTTGCCGGTGATTATTCGTGATTTAGCATTTTACATTGTGGTTTCCCTGGTTTTAGTGGTTTTTTCTTTCGACGGTATTCTCATGCGATGGGAGGGGGGGCTATTTGTAACCGCCTTGATATTTTATACCATTCGGAAATTCCGTAAACCTCCAGTGGATGTGGAAGTAGTCGCCGATGTGATTCACTCCGCAGTAGTTTCCGTTGGATTAATAATTTTAGGGAGCATTTTACTCTATTTTGGTAGTGAATGGTTTGTCCAGGGAGCAATAATTATCGCTCGTTTTTTCGGAATCAGCGAAATGGTGATCGGGATGACCGTCGTGGCCTTCGGAACCAGTCTTCCGGAATTGGCCACTTCCGTTGTGGCAGCTTTCCGACGTCAAGGGGCCATTTCATTGGGAAATATTATCGGCTCCAATATTTTTAATCTTTTGTCCGTTCTCGGAATCGTGAGTTTGATTAAACCTTTGGCGATTCCAAAATCCGTTATCACCTTTGAAATTCCGATAATGATCCTGTTTGGTGTATCATTTCTTCCCTTAAGCCGTTTTTCGGGGAGTGTACCGCGCTGGGCATCGGGGTTATTAGTGCTCAGCTATGTGGTTCTTGTGTATTTTCTCTTCCTTCGTTAAGTCTCAGGAATGATTGATTTTCAACACGTATCCTACGAATTTAACCGGGGAGGCGGAATCTACGATATCCATTTCCAAATCCAGGATGGTGAGTTTGTCTTTTTAATCGGTCCCACTGGATGTGGGAAAACCACGCTGATGCGTATGGTGTACATGGATTTATTTCCTCAAGAAGGGGTTGTGGAAGTGGATGGGTATTATTCCAATAAAATTAAACGGCGGCATATTCCGAAACTGCGGCGAAGCATTGGAATGATTTTCCAGGATTATCATTTATTACCGGATCGATCCGTAGCTCAAAATGTGGCACTTCCCCTTCATGTCATGGGGTATTCGAAAAAAGATATTGGAGTTTTGGTTCCTGATGTTTTGGAACAGGTAGGGTTGAAAGGAAAGGAAAATCACCGTCCTTCTGAATTAAGCGGTGGTGAACAGCAACGGGTTTGTATCGCCCGGGCATTGATTAAAGATCCGGATATTATTTTAGCCGATGAACCTACCGGGAACCTGGATCCGGTTACTTCGTTTGATTTGATCACTCTGTTGGAATCAATTCACAAAGATGGGGTGACGGTATTCATGAGCACCCATGATTACACCTTGATCAAGGGACGGGACCAACGGGTCATACAAATGCAAAAAGGACGATTGATCAGCGAATGATGGATCGTTTAGCATTCCTCATCTCGGAAGGGATTCGAAATATCGGGCGGCATAAATTGACCGCGAGTACTACAGTATTGAGTATGATTCTGAACCTGGCAGTACTCAGCGTGCTTTTTTTAATCGGCGTGAACTCCCACCAACTTATCGAGTATATCCGATCCAAATACAAAATTGAAGTATTTTTTAAACCGAACACGCCCTCATCTGATCTGGATAAATTGAAAGCCCGTATTGACGCTATCGACGGGGTTCGATCCACCACCATCATCACACCCGATGACGCCAAACGTATCTTCAAGGATCAATTCGGCGAAGACGTGGAATCCATGTTGGGATATAATCCTCTGCCTCCCAGTTGCGTGGTTAATTTGGTTCGTGATACGAAAGAACCGGTTTATCCCGAAGCAATTATTCGGCAAATCCGTAACCTGGAGGGTGTGGATGACATCAGTTATCAGGGACGACTTATTACTCGGATAGAACGTGCTTATGAACAGGCTGTGAAATTGGAAGTACTCATTGCGGCTGTGATCGTGTTAATTACTATTGTCATTATGTCTGGAACAATCCGCCTTTCAGCGTATGCGCGGCAGGAATTAATGAAATCGTTGCAACTCATCGGGGCGTCTAAATGGTTTATTAAAATTCCCTTCATGGTGGAATCCATTCTGTTATCCTTGACCGCAGGTTTACTTACTTATGGTTTCACCATGGCGGCCTTAAAGTGGGGGAACACCTTGCTTTCCCGATACCGGTTTCATATTGATCCGGACCCCATGTTATTGCCAGCTTTGCTGTTGATTTCCATTTTTGTGGGTATCCTCAGCGCCCAGCGTGCCGTATCAAAATTCTTGCGGACCTGAGAGGGATATCTTGTTCGGCATGAGAGCACACTCGTAATTTTCACGATTGAAAAATGACTAAAAACATTGTATTAACTGAACGCGAGGAACAGCTTCTTAAGAAGACGGTGGAGGAATTCATCCATTCCATCCAACCGGTGGGGTCCAACCATTTGAAGCAACGGTATACGATTCCGCTGAGTTCGGCCACAATTCGGCAGATTTTGTATCGCCTGGAACAAAAAGGGTTATTAACCCATCCCTATACATCTGCCGGGCGAATCCCCACCGATGAGGGATACAGGTACTATGTTGATAACTGTATCGATGAAAGCCATAAAACCACCCTTCCAGCCAATGTATTGGAAGAATTGACTAACCTTTCGGTGGATATTAACCATATGTTACAAGCAACGGCGCATTTATTGGGAAAATTAAGTCGCCTGTTCGGTATGGTCGTGATTCCCAATCCCGATCAAAGTGTGCTCCATGATATTGAATTGATTTCATTATCGGAAGAACGTATTATGATGGTACTGGCGATGGAGTCCGGGATGGTGAAATCGATTGTATTAAGTCTGGACCTTAAGGTTAAACCAAGCGACCTGGAAAAAATCAGACTTATTCTTAACGAACGCCTGGCCGGGTTGACTTTAGCGGAAATTATTACGTCTATTAATAGTCGGTTAAAAGAAACGGATGTTTTTAACCATGAAGTCATCCAAGTAATCCTCAATCACACCGACGAATACTTTCAATTTTCCACCGATATGCTAATTTATTCTTCATCGCTTCAACCGTTACTGTCGCATCCGGAGTTCCAGGACCAGACCGTCTTGACGAATACTCTCACGGCCTTAGAAGAGGGGCGTTTGGAACCGGTCATATCCCGGTCGTTGAATACCCAGGAAATTTCCTGGTCCATTGGATCGGAAAACGAAGATCAACTTTTACATCATTGTGCTGTTATTGTGGCTCCCTTTTCCAGTGGACTCATCACGGGTCAATTAGCCTTATTGGGTCCCACACGCTTACCGTACAAAAAGATTAAACATCTTTTAGACTCATTTGTGGAGATTATGCCCGATGTCTGCTAAAAAAGGAACATCAGAGAAAGAAGCTAAAACGGCTTCACGTAAACAGAAGTCCGCACCTAAGAAAAAAACAACGGGCTCTAAAGAGAAAAAAATTATCCAGGAACTGACCGAATCGTTGGCTCAGTCCGAAGAGAAGTACTTACGGCTCAGAGCGGAGTTTGATAACTTCCGTCGCCGGAAAGAAAAAGAAATCCAAAAAATTCTGGAGTATAACGGGGAAACCATTCTAAAAGACCTATTGCCGATTGTCGATGACCTGGATCGCCTAGCGGAAGCGGCCAATGGGGATTCATCGGATAAAAAACGAGATTCTTTGATCCAAGGAATTGAATTAATCCGGAAACGGTTGAACAAACAATTTGAAGAATGGAAGCTCACGCCTTTCGCCGAACCAGGAGATGCGCTGGACCCTGATATCCATGATGCGATGATGGTCCAATCGGATCCTGAAAAGGAGGATAACACGATATTACAAGTCTTTGAAAAGGGGTATCGGTATAAAGATCGGGTATTGCGACATGCCAAAGTCATTGTGAATAAGAAATGAAAGACTTGTATGAAATCCTAGGGGTCTCCAAATCGGCATCGGAAAATGAAATCAAGAAGGCCTACCGTAAAATAGCTATGAAATATCACCCGGATAAAAATCCTGGTGATAAAGAAGCTGAACAAAAATTTAAAGAAGCGGCAGAAGCCTATTCCATTCTTAGCGATGCCTCTAAACGCGCCAATTATGATCGGTTTGGTCATGCTGGTGTAGGACTTGGCGACAATACAGGAGGTGGTGGTGGATTCGGTGGATTTCATATGTCGGTGGAGGACATTTTCAGTCAATTCGGAGATATTTTTGGAGGCCGCAATCCCTTCGAAGACATCTTCGGAGGCGGTCGCCGAAGTCGTTCCGGACGATCCGTTCGCAAAGCCCGGGATTTACGGGTTTCGCTAAAACTGACATTCAAAGAAATTTTACATGGGACTGAAAAACAATTACGGATAAAACGTAATGAAGTCTGTCCCACCTGTGATGGAACCGGCGCGAAAAAAGGAACGTCTCCAGTGCGCTGTCGACATTGTGGTGGCGCGGGGCAGGTGCGGCAAGTTTCCCAGTCTTTTTTTGGCCAATCCATTGTAGTGAGCGATTGTCCGGTTTGTCAAGGGACTGGAGAAATCATTGAACACGCCTGTTCAACCTGTAAGGGAAACGGCGTTATCCGGAAGTCCACGACTATTAAAATAAAAATACCCAAAGGGGTCCAGGCCGGGAATTATATGACACTAGAGGGCCAGGGAAACCAAGGCGGTAAAGGAGTAGTACCCGGTGATCTGGTGGTGATATTTGATGAAGAAGATCATCCCTATTTTACCCGGAATGACGCGGACATTTTGTTGGAGGCACAAATTTCCTTTGCCCAGGCAGCTTTGGGGGCGGAAGTTACAATCCCGACAGTGGATGGCCATGCCTCTCTGAAAATACCCGCGGGAATTCAATCCGGACAAGTATTACGTATGCGAGGAAAAGGCCTTCCCCGTCTTCACGGACGCGGAGTGGGGGATCAATTGGTCCGAATACAGGTTGTGACGCCTAAATCCCTGAATCGCCAGCAAAAATCATTGTTAGAAGAGTTCCTAAAGGCTTCGCCGGATACGGAACCCAAATTCACTAAAGTTGATCTTTAATTATGCCCCTGTTTACGCCACAAGAGCGCAGGGTTCTGGGATTGATTGTTGTCACGGTCATTATCGGTGGAATAACCGGTCTAATTCGTCGACAATGGGATCATTTTGGTGCTTCGTCCCATCCCATAGACAGGTTGCAACCGGTTGTACAGGATTCACAATCGGCAGGAGAAATCACCGCAAATGACACCCTAGAAAAGACTACAAAAGCACACGAGGAATTCATTAATATTAATATTGCGAATCGTAAGGAATTAGAGTCGCTCCCGACGATCGGTCCAGTAATGGCAAAACGGATAATCGAATACCGTGAATTGCATGGGCCTTTTAAATCGACGGATGAATTAAAAATGGTTAAGGGAATCGGGCAAAAAACATTAGATAGAATCCGCCCCTTCATCAGTTTATGAGGTGAATCGGTTATGATGGACGAAAAAAAACGTAAACGATACAGCGATCTGTTAGAAATCCTGATGGTCCTGGCGTTTTTATTTTTGGTTATTTCAATCTATGTACCTGTTGAAATATGGAAAGAAGAGGATCATTACGCTGAAAAAAGCCGATTCAATATGGAAACGATCTATCAGGTCGAGCAATTTTATAAACAATTAGTGGGTGACTATAATTTAGATGGATCCTTCGCCGTTCAGGTTGTGGATGCGATTCGGGATTCTCTAACGGCAGATTCCACCTATCTAAACGAACAAACATTACGTTTGAAATCGAATGTTATAAAAGTCAATGTACCTGAAGGATTCGATGCTGAATTTGATACCACGTTTGGATTTCGTAAAACGCGGAGAGATACGATTCAGGATACGACTGTTACCTTACTTATGTTTGATCCCAGCATCAACCGGGTAGATACGATTTATATCCAGAAACAGGAATTAAAAAAATATAAAGATGATCCTAACCTCAGGGAGATTGTGGCTGAGACGCCCATGGAACGGGTGGAAGTGAATACATATTATGATTCATATATGCCCGATACCAACATGCTTTATTGTCCTTTAACCGGGAAACCTTATGATTTGGTGCTCTCTGAGGAGGGCAGTTTTAGAATCACCAGCCCCATCGAAGACGTGTACAAGGAACCGCGATACGGAATTTTTTCATTTAAAGCCTACAATCATGGTTATATCGAAGATGGAGTTCGTAGCTGGGATAAACGGTAGTCACGCGTTTGATTACACTTATAATATCCAATAAATCGATTTCCTGTATAGAATGGGGGAAGGATATCGAGGGATTTACTATCTCCCAGGTCGTCGATGAACCCTATTATAAAAAGCTCTTACTGGCCAATAATCCCGGTGATATTATTGCCGAAGCCTTTGAAGCATTCTCGCCGCAAATTAGGTTTTTAGGCCAGGAAGTAGAAGTCCTGATCGATGATGGGTTGGTGCTGACTAGCGCTCTCACGGTGGATGAAGGACTGAGCGACGAAGAAATAAATGCTTACCTACAATGGTGGATTAACCAGTCCTGGCCTGAATCGGCCGATCATTATGTTATCAACTATTTCCGTCCTGAAACGGACACGACGTTTATTTGGCTCTGTGGTATTCAACGGACTGTCCTTGAAACGATTCGACAATCGTTAATTAAAGTCGGGGCACGATTTAATCAATGTGCACCCGTCTCTGCCACCTTAATTAGCCTGAATTATCCCAAGAACTCGATTTGGACATTTATTGAGTCCCGGTCTTATCAACTGATGGGCTGTGTTGGCTCTTTACCCTTCCAGGCGTCTATAAGCTTTTATTCAGGAGAAATTCGTTCATCAGCGATTATTGGGGATGCTAAAACAGTGGAACCCTTACTTGAAGGGCCGTCCTACCGAACGCCGTTTCAATTTGTGGAACCTATCCCGGATGGTCGAAAGGATGTTTGGACGGATATTCCTACCCAGGTTCACAGCCTCATTCCCGATATTGAAGCGTTTGGAGAGGAACACGGATGGAAACGGGATTTACGCCGGAATTTAGGTGTATTGTCCGCGGTCATCTCTGCTGACGCCACCAATCGAATAATTAATTTCTTGGAAGATAAGGATTCATCCCAGGATGATACGTCGGAGCTCGATCGTCGTTTGGCTCGCCTGAAACGGTTAGAGCAGGAGGCTGAAAGGGAAGCCTCCTCGGGTGAGGCTGAACCCGCCGTCGTGGACAGTCCTCCTGATGAACCGAAGAAAAGCTCCAAGGTTATTGGTTGGGTTGTCGTTTTGATCCTTTTGTTGGGAGGGGCCTACTATTTCGGATTCATGGATTCCCTTCTGGAACGGTGGTTAAAACCCAGAGTATCCGTCCAGACGGAGGAACCGACTAGGGAAGCTGATACCTTGTCTAAGGAGTCTTCTACGGGCATTATTCAATCATTCCGCAATACATCATACAGTATGCTGGATTATTTGGAAAAAAGTGATGAAACTGCATTTACAGCCGTCGATGGTAACGTAGTGATAGATTCTGACAGTGGGGCCGTTCAAATCGTCTTAAAACGTAATGATGTAGCGTTGGAGGGGAGGCAGGTGCTGTTGGCTACCGTTCTGGATTCCATTCACCAGTGGGAACTGGGAGCAGTTAAGTCCTTTCCTTTATCACACTATGGACAAAAGACCTATTCACCGCTCATTGTAAAATTGTATAATTTGAAAGATGCGAGACTCCTTGGAAGAAAGGTATTGGGCCTTGGTGATAATGTGGTATTCCGGAAAATTTCTGTAGATAATTTCAAAGCTCCGCCAACTGTTTACTTTTATATAGCTGTATTTTAATACGCCCATGTCCTTACGGATACTGGCAGGGCAGTATAAAGGCATTCCCATTGGCCATGGAGTTGGTACCGGGGTTCGACCAACCCAATCACGCATCCGGAAAAGTGTCTTTGATATTCTAGGACCTTTAAGAAACCAGGTATTTGTAGATCTTTATGCAGGCACTGGAATTATGGGGTTTGAAGCCGCTAGTCGATGGGCAACCCCGGTTTATTTTATCGAACGAAATAGGAAACGTATGGATAAAATTCGTGCTATGGCAGATAAGTTTCAAGAGACGGAATTTCATTTTTATCATGGGAGTGCCTTTGATTTTTTAAGGAGCAAAATTCATGCAGATATTATTTTTGCAGACCCCCCGTACCATCTTTTAACCTTTAGGGAAACTGAATCTCTAGTTAAATTAGCACTGGAGAATCTGAATCCGCAGGGGAGCTTCATTCTGGAAACCCGTCGGGATCATCCCGAGATAACCGGAGCGAAAATCCGTACTTACGGAGATACTCAACTCATGTTTTGGCAAAATAATGATTAGAAAAGTAGTGTATCCGGGGACATTTGATCCGATCCACAATGGTCACGTGGATATTGCCACACGTGCATCACGATTATTCGATCAATTAATTTTTGGCGTAGCTGACAATCCATCTAAAACACCTCTGTTTTCGGTGGAAGAACGGATAGAACTTATTCGTGAATCGACGCGCCACATTCCCAATGTAGTGGTCAAATCAACACCGGGACTGGTAGTTAACTTCGCACAGGAAGAGTCCGCGGTGGCCTTAATTCGCGGATTGCGACATGTTTCTGATTTTGAATTTGAATTTCAAATGGCCATGATGAATTACCATTTGGATCCGGAAATCACGACCATATTGATGATGCCCGATGAAAAATATATTCATTTGAATTCTACGGTGGTTAAGGATGTGGCCAAACTAAATGGTGACATAAGCGATTATGTTCCTGATATTGTGTGGGAACGTTTAAAGATTAAATTCCAATAGCACTTTATTTGTAAATTTTCTTTCTATTTTTGGGATTTTAAGGAGTGTTAGCACCATGCCAACATATGAATATCAATGCGGGAAATGTGGTTATCAATTTGAAGCATTTCAATCCATTAAAGACGCGGCCATAACCACATGCCCGGAATGTCATGAAGAGGCCGTGCAGCGCTTGATCAGTTCCGGATCGGGATTGATTTTCAAAGGGTCCGGTTTTTATATCACGGACTACAAATCAAAGAGTGACTCTTCTTCAAAATCCTCTAAGTCGACCAGAAAGACGGAAAAGAAAACGACGAAATCAAAGAACCCTAAAAAGCAGGATTAGATATATATGAATACCACAGTAAATGGAGAAATTATTCAAATGGAAAATGGGGCCCTGAAGGTCCCTGATCATCCCATCATTCCTTTCATTGAAGGCGACGGCACTGGGGCCGATATATGGGCCGCGACCGTTCGTGTCATTGATGCCGCCGTGGAAAAAGCTTATCACGGTTCCAAATCCATCGTCTGGAAAGAAGTGTATGCGGGGGAAAAAGCATTCGAAAAAACCGGTTCATGGTTGCCAGAAGCAACCCTGGATGCTATCCGGGAACATATTATTGCCATTAAAGGACCGTTGACGACACCAGTAGGCGGGGGAATCCGCTCATTAAACGTGGCTCTCCGGCAGGAATTGGATCTCTACGCTTGTGTGCGTCCCGTCCGTTGGTTTAAGGGCGTACCGTCTCCGGTTAAGAAACCCGATCTGGTGGATATGGTTATTTTCAGAGAGAATACTGAAGATATTTATGCCGGTGTTGAATGGATGTACGGCGAACCGGACGTGGAACAGGTGAAAGATTTTCTGATCAATACAATGGGGGTGAAAAAAATTCGCTTTCCTAAGACATCATCCATTGGGATTAAACCTGTGTCCCAGGAAGGCACGGAACGCCTGATGCGTTCGGCCATTGACTATGCCCTGTCCCATGGACGGAAATCCGTGACCATCGTGCACAAAGGAAACATCATGAAATTCACAGAAGGGGCTTTCAAAAACTGGAGCTACGCCTTGGCAGAACGGGAATACGGGGACCAGGTTTTCACGTGGGCGCAGTATGATCGGATTAAGGATGAACGGGGCGAAGAAGCAGCGAATCAAGCCCAGAATGACGCTTTAAGCGCCGGAAAACTTCTGATCAAGGATTTCATCGCCGATGCATTTTTGCAGCAAATTCTGCTCAGACCAGCGGAATATGATGTGGTGGCTACTCTCAACCTGAATGGTGACTACATTTCAGACGCCCTGGCGGCTATTGTAGGCGGTATTGGCATTGCTCCAGGGGCAAATATTAACTACACCACTGGTCACGCCATTTTTGAGGCGACTCACGGTACCGCCCCGAAATATGCGGGCCTGGATAAAGTGAATCCCTCTTCATTGATCCTATCCGGTGTCATGATGTTGGAGCACCTGGGCTGGCAGGAAGCCGCGGATTTGATTGTCAAAGGAATTGAACAATCCATTATCAATAAACGGGTTACCTATGACTTTCACCGTCTGATGGAGGGGGCGACCAAACTGAAATGCTCCGAGTTTGGATCAGAGATTATTACAAATATGTAAAAGTGATACCGCTTTTATTCGGTATGAAAGGGTGCGTAGGTTTGCGCACCCTTTTTTAAATTCTTTCAAGGACCGATCTTAAATGTTTATTGATGTCACCGAAATACAATTAATTGCTGGCAATGGTGGACCGGGAGCGGTCTCCTTTCGGCGGGAGAAATTTATCCCCAAAGGCGGACCTGATGGCGGCGATGGCGGGCGTGGCGGTCATATTTATTTGAAGGTAGATCCCCATTTGCGAACTTTGCAGGATATTCCCTATCGGAAAATCTACCGCGCACGAAACGGCGCTCCGGGACGGGGAAGTCGAAAATTCGGGGCGGATGGAGCTGACATCATAATCAAAGTCCCGCCAGGCACTCAGATCATTTCCCTGGATGAAGACCGTGTGGTAGCGGATCTGATTGAGCCTGACCAGGTATTTTTAGCCTGCCGGGGTGGAAAGGGCGGACGGGGCAACGTTCATTTCAAATCAGCGACCCACCAGACACCGCGCTATGCTCAACCGGGGATTCCCGGTGAGTCGGGCCGATTTCGGTTAGAACTCAAGTTATTAGCTGATGTGGGTTTGGTAGGATTGCCTAATAGCGGAAAATCAACCTTACTCAGCGCCCTATCCAATGCCCGTCCTAAAGTAGCGGATTACCCGTTCACTACGTTAAATCCTAATCTGGGAATCGTGAAGTATGGTTCCTATGCTTCGTTTGTTTGTGCTGATATTCCAGGACTCATTGAAGGTGCGGCAGAAGGGAAGGGGCTGGGACATCAATTTTTACGGCATATTGAACGCACGTCGGTTTTAGTGTTTTTAGTGGATTGTTTAACTACCGATTTTGAGCATACTATTTCCCTGTTGTTAAACGAGTTAGAAGCGTTCAATCCTTACTTGTTGAAGAAACCGCGGATTGTGGTGCGGTCTAAGGTGGATTTATTAGGACCGGATACACACCCAACGGATGATAAATATTTATCTATCTCCGCCCACACTGGACAGGGGCTGGATGCATTAATAAAGGCTATCACTCCACATCTAAATGGACCATCGAATTCAGCTTCTTAACCTTCTGAATGTTCCCGGACTAGGCCCGTATCGCATTCGAAACCTGCTGACTGCCTTTCCAGCCGATACCGACATATTTAGTTTAAGTTTACAACAGTTATGTCAGGCGCCGGGCATTAACCTCAATTTAGCACGCCACATCAAGGAATACTCGAAGTGGAATTTTGGACAGGATGAGCTTAATAACGCCGGGAAACTGAACACGTCGATCGTTTCCTTTTACGAGGAGGAGTATCCTCAATTATTACGAAAGTTATATAATCCTCCACTAGTACTGTATCGACGCGGAAAACCGTTAAAATTTCAGGAAGATTGTGTGGCGATTGTGGGGACTCGATCCTTAACTCGCTATGGTGCGGAGGTAACCGTCAATCTGGTTAAAGGGTTGGTTGCCATGGGAATAACCATTGTGAGTGGTTTAGCGCGCGGAATTGATACGGTAGCCCATAAGACCTGTGTGGAAGCTGGAGGCCGAACAATAGCGGTTCTGGGAACGGGTGTTGATCGAATCTATCCCGCTGAAAATCGGGAATTGGCCAATGCCATTATGGAACAGGGTGCGTTAATTTCTGAATTTCCGTTGGGCACCAAACCTGATGCACAAAATTTTCCCCAGCGCAATCGGATTATTAGTGGATTATGTCATGGAACAGTAGTAGTCGAAGCCGGGACAAAAAGTGGTGCGATCCTCACAGCCCTGAATGCAGTGGACCAAAACCGTGAAGTATTTGCCGTTCCTGGAAGAATTACGGACAAACAGAGTGTGGGATGTAATCGGCTGATTCGAAATGGCGCAATCCCGGTCGCGAAAGTCGATGATATACTCGCTCAAATTGAATCACGATTGGTGAAACCTGTTCGTCCGGTTCAACAGTCCTTATCTCTGGACTTGACCGCTGAAGAAAAGTCGATTCTTGAATTCATTGCTCGGGAACCAGTACATATTGACGACTTAGTGGAAAAATCCGGTTGGGATGTCACACGTTTGCTTTCTATGTTATTGGAACTGGAACTAAAGGGAGCTGTGACTCAACTGGCAGGTAAGCAGTTTATACGGTCTGTGTGAACGGATAAGTGATGGAATAATAAGAGTACAACGTATAACATAATGTAAAGGTAGAAGCAGTTATTTTATTAAAAAGGATTTTAGGTGTATGATTGGGCTCACCCGTCTGTATTATAGATCGGGATTGCGTTATTCTAAGAACTCTCAAGGACATTCTTGCTGAAATGTCTTTGGAATACAGGTGATACAAGAACTGGCATATTACCGTAATCTTTCTAGCGTCAGCATTGATTGGAATAACGCATTTAAATCAGGGCATATCTGGTATTCTATCCATAGGCCTCAAAAGTGTGATCGTGAGTTTCTATTTTTACAAATTTTGGAGATTCCTCCCATTGGTCATATCACATGGTTTATATGATGGATAACAATTCGCGTTTTTTGTTCTTTAGTTCAGACATAGAAATAACATAAAGCATTTTACGTGATTGTCAAATGTGCTTAAAAAACAGGAACTAATTAAAAAGAGAAATTGGGTCCAATAGACAAAAGTGGTTGCTGATCAATCTACATTAGGTAGACTATGATACGTTATGATGCTTTGCGACAAACTGGGGGAATTCCTCTGAGGCAATGGGGCGGCTTAACACAAATCCTTGTATTTCATTACAGAACGTATTGGTTAAATATTCCAATTGTTTTTTGGTCTCAACCCCTTCTGCGATCACGTTTAAATTCAGACTGTGGGCCAGGTTGATTATGGTGGATACGATGGCGGCATTTTGTTCATCCTGATCCACATCCTGGATAAAAGACTGGTCAATTTTTAGAGTATGGACCGGGAAGCGACGTAAATAACTCAGAGAAGAATACCCGGTTCCAAAATCATCCAGTGAAAGGTGAAATCCAATCTCCCGCAATTCATTCAAGTGCTTAATAGCTTTATCCAAATTGGACATAATCGCACTTTCGGTGATCTCTAAATCCAGGGAGCCTGGATCCAGATTTAATTTAGAGACCAGTGACTCCAGATCCTTGGAAAGGGAATCTATTCGGAAATGAACGGCAGATAGATTTACGCCGATTTTTAATTTTGGTAAACCCATTTCCAGCCAGCGTTTGGTTTGGCGGGCCGTTTTTTCCAGAATCCATTCGCTCAAGGGAATGATAAGACCCGATTCTTCGGCCACCGGTATGAATTTCCCCGGTGGGATTACTCCACCGTCAGGATGTTTCCAGCGAACTAAAGCTTCTGCTCCGGTAACTTGATGGTCCACTATGCTCATTTGAGGTTGGTAGCAGAGGAGGAATTCTTCCCTTTCCAATGCATTCCGAAGCATGGTTTCCATGTTTAACCGGGTTGCCGCCAGGGACGTGAGTCGGCGGTCCGCCATTTGCACTGTATTTCCACCCCGTTGCTTGGCTGCGTTCAGGGCCGTATCGGCATGGCGCAGGAGGTCATCAACGATCTGGGCATCATGGGGGAAAACGGATATTCCTATACTGGCGGTTAGTTTAAGCTTGTACTGGTTAATTGTGATGGGCTCCGCCAGTGTTTGTCGTAAATGGTTTCCAAAAGATTCGATAATGGATAAAGTATTAGGTTCCAGATCCTTCTGAACAACAGCAAAAACATCCGAATGCAAATGCGCTAGAAAATCCCCAGGCCGGATTGCTTCCTGGATTCGCTTACCCACTTCCCGCAGGTAAATATCTCCTACCGCATTGCCCAATGATTCATTGATAGACTTAAAGCTATCCAAGTTGATAAAATATAACGCAATGGCGGTATCGCGAATATTGGCGATTGTTATAAAATCCAACAATTTAATATTCAGTAGTGATTTGTTAGGTAAACCGGTCAAATCGTCGTGATGAGACCTGTGAGAGGCCAGCCGTTCGTTAGTGAGAGCCACATCATAAATATATTTCAATGAAGTCAGATTTTTGACCCGCGCCAGGAGTTCGATGTCGTTAAACGGTTTAGTGATGTAATCGTTGGCTCCCATATTTAAGCCAGTAACGATTTCATCTGCTTCTGATAAGGCGGAGAGGAAGAGGATAGGACATTCAAATGAATTATACATTGACCGGATTTGTGAGCAAACATCCAGTCCACTCATATCAGGCATCATGATATCCAAAATAACTAAATCAAAAGGTGAATCTGATTCAATTTTATTTATAGCTTCCAATCCACCACCTGCTATTTCCACTTGATATCCCTCGGATTCCAATATTTTTTTCAACAGAATACGAATGGGGTGGTCGTCATCTACAACCAAAATACGGGTTTCGGTCTTTGGCTTTTGTGGTATGCTGGATTTTTGCATAGTGTATTGGCAAACTTCAAAGTTTTGAGTTAAATGGTGGAGGAGTGAAGAAGTTTCATTTCTAAATTGAAAGTTAATTGGAAAAATTCATAATAGCATGAGAAAAGCGCTTGGGTTAAGTAAACTGGCGAATGGTCTGTATACGTCTGTAGAAAATGAAAAAAATAGCTTCGGGTTTTAAAAATAAAGTTTATTATTGATACTGGAATATGAGGAGAAAATCCATGCGTAACCTACGCCACATATTAATTGTGGAAGATGATCTGGATACGCAAGTGCTGTATGAAAAAACGATTGGTCAGAAATACGAAATCGAAACGGCGGTTTCAGTTTCTCAAGCCAAATCGATTTTATCTAAAGATAAATTTGATTTAGTTCTTTTGGATTTGTCACTAGATGGAAATGAGGATGGGTTGGACCTGACCCGTTTTATCCGCAGGACAAATACATTAAAAACTATGCCTGTAATTGCAGTTACAGCTCATGCTTTTATCCAGGATATGATGAACTGTCTGAATGCCGGTTGTGATGAATTCATCCCCAAGCCCTACCCCATCTTCGAACTCTTAAAAAAAGTCGATCACTACCTGAAGCCAACATCCACTGCCTAATGGACATTACGTGTCCACAAAAGCCTGGGTTGAATATTCATTATTTTTAGTTTTAGTTAACTTCGGGTTAGGGTTAAGACCGTAATTTCGGATGGAATTCCCAGTCGAAGTGGTGGGCCCCAGTATCCAGTTCCTCGATTGACATATATCCATGTACCGTTATGACGATGAAGTCCCGCGATATACGGATGGGCGTGTTTCACTGCAAAATGGAAAGGTTTGAATTGTCCCCCATGGGTATGACCCGATAATTGTAAATCAACGTTAAGCCGGGCTGCTTCCTCAATACTGCGAGGTTGATGCGCCAGAAGGATTTTAAGAGAGGCTTCCGGTGCGCCTTGTAATGCTTTTTCAGGATCAGATCTATTTTCCGGGTCCATCTGATTGGCGGTGATATCAGTGATTCCCGCAACCGTCACAGGAGTCGTTCCTACGGTAATAACTTGATGAGCATTGATCAAAGGTGTAAATCCTAACGATTCAACAACCGGGATCCAGCGATGCACACCACTATAATATTCATGGTTACCCGTAACAAAAAATTTTCCGAAGGGCGCTTCCAGTTGTAAAAGCGGACGTAATTCATCATGAAGATAGGTCACCGATCCATCGACTAAATCGCCGGTGAGGGCGATCATATCTGGTTTCAAGTTTAACGTCTGATCTACAATACGCTGTACATAATCCCGTTTGATGGTAGGGCCAACATGGATATCGGAAAGTTGAACAATCCGAAATCCCTCCAAATCCCGAGGGAGCTCCGAAATAGGAATTGTAATATGAAAAACAGTTGCACGACGCCGCGCTTCGAACAAGCCCCAAAGCGATAACCCTGCCGTGAATCCCATCATTCCCAGATATAGTGCTTCCTGGAAGAAAAGCCGTCGTTGAGGATCTGCCAGGGCATTTAAAGTACCAGGTGATGACTGCTCTGCTCTTGTCATCCAGTTTACTATACGTGCAATGCCGGAACCCATTCCCAAGAGTAAGTCCGAACCAAGGATGAAAATAAAGGCCAGTGTGAAAAATCCCAGACTAAAATATCCTACCCATGATAGTTTATCTATAAAAGGATTCTCAAGACCTTTCATCCGAAGGAGAATTGGGACCAAGGGGAGAAACGTTAGAATTCCAACCAGAACCCAAGCTGTCAGGTTTAATCCATGAGATAGGTGAAGAGCGGGAATGATTCGAAATCCTACATAGCCATGAAGGAGGATCAGAATTATGATAACAAGAAATAGAAAAACCATAATCTTCGTTGAAGTCAGAGAGTTGAAAAAGGTTCCATGAAACGAAGTAGCATAACTGGGACGGCCGGAAGATTAATCCGCAACCAGAACACCCGATCCTAATTTGATTGATTTAATGCCCAGGCTGGGAATCACTTCTTCCACAGATAAGTGAAAAAAATCTTCCAACTGCGTAATGGTGACGGTTAGATTACCGAAGGTGACGTAGGATTTAGGTGAGATGTGGTTAACACTCTGTTTCTTATCTGGGAATATTTCAACCTTCGTATAGAGTTCATTGCCACCCAAATGTCGGATCGATTTCCATAGGGCATGGTCCCTTATTTGGGGTATCGCGTTGAAAAAATTCACGTCCAGCACTGTTTCGATCTGAAGTTTATCAGGATAAATATGTGCCCGGATTGCCCGGATACCGTGTCGGATATCCTGTTGCCAGATATCTTCCAGAGCGGTGACTAAAATTAACGGTAATTCCGCCTCGGTAATGGTTTGAGTTTTTTTGGGTGATGATATTGTTGGAATTGTGGGTTTCGCATCCCGACGGGTTATTTCCCTGCGAATATTATGTTTAGCCGGTGGGACGGTTGGTGTCTCCCGTGCAGGCTGAACTACGGGATGCGTCGGTTGTTCAGGTACGTTTTCCCGTCGGTTGGGCTTTAGGTTTTGTTCTATGACGGTTTCAGGTGGCGGGACAAAATCCTGAGAAAGGATCGTTGATGATTTGGAGCGGGTTGGGGAGAGAGTGTCGGGAAGTGCGAATTCTGTGGGATTGTTTTTATACCAGTCGGGGACGGTGTAAAGCCGAGATAAAAGATAATAACCGGACAATCCGGCAAGAATCAACATACCTGCCAAGGTGATCAATGTTCCATAATACAATTGCTTTAGACGGCGGTTCAAATGAGGTCCTTGGATTTGGAATTCTGCTGCATGTTATGCTAGTCAAACTTAGTGTAATTCAGAAATGCGGGACATCAATCGTTATTACATATTTGGATCACCAGTATATCCCATGGACTTTATCACAAGTAATCATGGTAAAAAAGGGAATCGGACGCTAAATTTTTAGTAATAGCACATATGGTTCACAGTTAATAAACACCCATCAACGGCACCTTATATTAATCTGATTCCAATGAGAAGGATACAATTCCTGGTAAAGGATGGTTGCGCCGAGATTAGTTGTCCACAACATGGGGTTGAGGATTGGAAACTACGATGGCGGTGAAGCAAGCCTTGCCCAATACCAATCGAGCTCTTCCGATTGTAGTTGTAATCGTTCTGGGCTTGGTTTATCTCATTCCCAAATTGAACGTTCCCAAGCCAGGTCAATCGGGACCCGGACTTCCGGCTTTGGCTGTATTCCCTTTTGAAAGTTATATTGCCGACTCCACTCAGACCAATCTCGGTGCCATCTTACAGGATTTGATTATAACAGACCTTACCGGGCTCCATCAATACCGCATTTTATCGAGTGAACGGCTTCTGGAGATTCAGAAAGCACTAAAACGCAAACCCTCCGGTAAAATGTCCCCGAATCTGATTTTAGACGTGGCTCGGCTTGCCCAAGCCAATGCCCTGGTGACCGGCCGCGTGTATACCATGGGAACCAAGACCGTCATAACCTCCCAGTTATTGCGGACCACCGATGGGGTTGTGCTCAATTCCCACAAAATAGAGGGCCAAGACCTTTATTCCCTAGTGGATGAATTAGCCGAATCGATTCGTGGGGATCTGGAACCACAGCGATCTTCGTCCCGAACTATTTCCATCCCCGTGGCGGAAAAAACAAGCACGTCTATTCCAGCTTACACCGACTACCTGGCGGGCGTGCACGCATTGAATTCATCCCGATATATGGAGGCGATCCAATACTTTGATTCTGCTTTAGAAAAAGATCCTCTGTTTAAAAAAGCGCTGTTTAAAAAAGTGATTGCACAATGGTGGGCTGAATCCCACGGAGACATTGCTGAAAAAGCCACGGCTCACACGTTGGAGGCGATTAGATCCGGCCATTTAATGTTGTCGAATGAAGAAAAATTCATGGTGGATGGACTGAGCCATTTGATTCAGCGCCGATACAAAGACGCGCAGCAAGTTTATCTTGATTTGGTTAGGTTACGTCCTGATGAAAAGGAGTATTGGTACAATTTAGGGGAAGCGTATTTCCATAGCGGAGGTGAGGAACTGCGCGCTTTGGATGCCTTAGAACACACGTTGAAACTGGACCCCGATTTTGAATTGGCTTACATCCACATATTGGATATCTTAATGCAGAAGAAATTTTATGAACGGGGTTTAGAATTCACCGAACAAATCCTAAATAAGAATCCCATGCAACCCTTTGCCTTAGAACGGAGGGCTCGGTTTTTAACGATATTGGGGGAATTTGAGGAGGCCTTGGACCTGTTATCCCGAGCATTAATATCCTATCCAGATAATCAGAGTATGAAACTTCAATTGGCCGAAACCCATTATTTTGCGGGAAATTACGATAAGGCTGTTGAGCTTTGCCGATCCGTTCTTCAATCTCCTCTTGGTAAAGGGGATCTGTATCGTTGTGTGGACTTGCTTGCATCCACGGCCATGATTCGAGGGACCTACCTTCAGGGTGCACATGATATTCTGGCAGTGCAATCTCAGGTTGATTCGTCATGGGCACAAATGCTAACTCTGGAAGCGGGCTATCTGGCTGCGTTAGGCGGACATGAAAAAGAAAGTCGTGAATGGTTGAACTTGGACAATATTGATGGCACCACCTCCCGCGAATTATGGATGCGAAAAACATTAGCGGAGGGCTTTCTGGCATTTCTGAATCATGACACCCAAGCCTGGGCGCGCGTCAGGTCTGAATATCAGTCCCGTCCGTTTCTGGAGAAATCGGGAGACCGTATTCATTTTACGGCCTACATGGATTGTCTGGAATCAATGATGACGGGGGATTATGCCGCTGTGATTCCAGTAGGTGAAACGTTGCTGGACCAGGAATTTCCCGGTGTATTTTGCCGATATTTTCTGGCGATAGCTTATTGGAAGACCCGGAAAATTGAGCAAGCGCTAACCCTGACGAATCAAATGCAAAACCTTAGCATTGACCCTACAAATTATAAATTCAACTACCCCCGCAGTTATTATTTGCAAGCCTTGATATACATTGATATAGGGGAAAGAGCTAAGGCTATTCAGGCTTACAAAAATCTGGAAAAAATCTGGCATGTCGCCGATGAGACTAGTCCGGAATGGCAGTACGTCCGTGAACAAATTCAATCCAAAACTACAGGTGCATTATGATCGAACATGAAGTCATACCTCTTTTTGGGAAGCTGTGGTGGACAGCCTTTCTTTCAACGGGAATGGGGATTTTTATACTCCTTTACATTGGAAAAAAACTGCCACCTGATAAGGTAAAAATCATGACCCGTTTTTTGGGAATTTTCCTGATCGCGATTGCGGTTGGAATGCAACCCTATGAAATGGCCGTGGGGAAATGGAGTATCCAATCCAGCCTGCCCTTGCAGATGTGCGCCATTTCATCGTGGCTGGCCGGATTCACGCTTTTATTTGATCAAATGTGGATCTATTACATTGTGTATTATTGGGGAATTCCAGGTGCGTTTCATTCCCTGCTGACACCGGAATTCACGTTGGGGACCGGTGGAATCTTTTTCTACGAATATTATGTGTCGCACGGCGGGATTATTTTAGCGGCTCTGTGGGCGACCATTATTTTAAAACGTCGACCGGCGGAATGGTCCTGGTTAAAAGTTTTCGCCTGGACTCAGTTGGTCATTCCGATTGTGGGAACCATCAATTGGTTGCTGGATGCCAATTACATGTACATTTGTAAACCGCCAATCGTAGATAATCCATTTATTATTGGAGATTTTCCCTATCATCTGATAGGACTGGAATTTGCGGGGTTACTCCATTTTGCACTGGTTTATGCGCCTTTCGGCATATCCCGTTGGCGAAAAAAGCGGCTAGCGGCAAAAACCGCATCTTAAAGCGTGCAAATCTTTAGAACCGGCAGAGTGAATCCACTGTAAATTCCACATATGAATCTGCTGATATTCTATTTTCTTCTGGCATTGAGCGTATCCTTTTTATGCTCTTTGCTGGAGTCCGTGCTCCTGACGATTACGCCGAGTTACATTTCGGTGATTCAAAAAGCCAATCCGAAGACAGGTTCGCTGTTGGAATCCCTTAAATCGGAAATCAGTCGACCTTTAGCAGCCATCCTTTCCCTGAACACGATTGCCAATGTGGTGGGCGCAGCCGGGGTTGGAGCCCAAACACTAGTCATTTTTGGTAGTGAATATTTAGCAGCCGCTTCCGCGATTCTCACTCTTTCAATTCTGGTCGTGGCAGAAATTATTCCAAAAACACTGGGAGCCGTATATTGGAAACGGCTGGCCCCTCCGGCAGCCTATATCATCAAGGTTCTCATCTTTATTACCTTTCCGTTTGTGTGGTTATCGGTCCGGTTCTCAGGAATGTTTAAGGATGAGAAACACCGGTCGGCTGTATCCAGGGAAGAAGTGATTGCGCTGGCTGAAATCGGAGAAACCGAAGGGACTATTGAAGAGAAAGAAAGTGAAATTATTGAAAATCTATTTAACCTTCGTAATGTGGAAGCAGCAGAGGTGATGACGCCCCGGTCCGTCATTTTTGCTGTGGAAAAGGATATGACGGTGGGAGCAGTGGTAGAACGCTATTCGCCCATTGCTTATTCGCGGATACCGGTTTACGAAGGAGATTTGGATCACGTGATTGGATTTGTCCACCGCTATGATTTAGTCAATGCCCAGGCTGAAGATCGCTTTGATGTGCGGATAGAAGAATTGACGGAACCGGTTATCACCGTTCAACAGGAAAAATCAGTAGCGGATATACTGGACGAATTTGTAAGACGGCGGCAACAAATTTTTATGGTCGCGGATGAATTCGGAACAACGACGGGCTTGATTACCCTGGAGGATGCCATTGAAACCTTATTGGGTGTAGAAATCGTGGATGAACACGATTCGGTTGTGGATTTGCGAAAACTGGCGCGGGAAAAATATAAATCGCAGCTTGATTCCCGAAAAGAAGCCAAGAAATTCACTTCTCATGACGACAAGCGTGATCACTGATTCTTTCGGATTAATCGCGGTTCTGTTAATTGTACCGGCGTTCATCTTTGCGGGCAATCGGATTCCAACAATCCAACGCCTGTTTCACGTCGTTCCTCCCCTGGTATTTGCCTATTTCATCCCTTCCGTTTTGTCTAATTTGAATATTATTCCCCGATCTGCTCCAGTGTATTCAGAGATCAAAACGTTTGTTTTGCCCGCCAGTTTGCTGCTGCTGACCCTGGCGGTAGATATCAAAGGAATTTTGCGCCTGGGTCCCAAGGCGGGACTTATGTTTTTATCGGGAACCTTAGGCGTGGTGTTGGGTGGTCCGTTGGCGCTTTGGATATTCAAATCTCATCTACCGCCGGATATTTGGAAGGGAATGGCAGCTTTGTCCGGTTCCTGGATTGGCGGTGGCGCCAATTTTATCGCCATCGGGAAATCCGTAGGAGCGACGGATGCTGTGCTGGGTATGATGGTCGTTGTGGATGTGGTTGTGGCCTATACATGGACAGGTGTTCTCCTGTATTTGGCGGGTCGCGCGCATCGTATTGATGCTTTTATCGGGGCTGATACTACCGCGATTGAAACACTGCAAACTAACGTCGAGTCGTTTCAGAAGGCCACCAATCGAATACCGGAAACTACCGATTGGATGCTGTTGTTTGCCCTCGCCGCTGGAGGCGCCTATTTATCCTATCTCCTTGGAGAATGGCTTCCTCCCATAGGCGCCATAATTTCCCATTCCACCTGGCGTGTTATTATCATCACCACCTTAGGTGTTACGTTATCGTTCACCCGTTTGAAAAATCTGGAAGGAATCGGGGCCAGTAAATTGGGTACTGTGTTACTTTATATGTTGATCGGCGTTATTGGAGCAAACGCCGATTTTCAAGCGCTGGGAGATGTGCCATGGCTTTTAGCAGCGACGTTGGTTTGGATTCTAGTGCATATCGGGATTCAATTTTTTGTATTACGCCTGATTAAAGCGCCCCTGTTTTTCCTGGCGGTGGGATCACAGGCCAATATTGGTGGAGCGGCCTCAGCGCCCATCGTTGCTGCGGCTTTTCATCCAGCGTTGGCATCCGTGGGAGTGATGTTAGGTGTAGCCGGATATGTCTTAGGGACCTATGCCGCTCTGATTTGCGCCGTTTTGTTGCGATTGGTGGCATGATTCGACTCGTATTGATTTGGTTGACGGCCCTGATTGTATCGGCGGCGTGGGGGCAAACGGGGCAATCCATTCGCTTTTACCTCACGGAAACGGATGTGTTGAGTGACCATCATGTCCCCTTCATTGAAGTCAAGCGGAAAGCCCATTGGGAAGGTACATTTGATAAGAAGGGACACCTTCTTACCCTTATCGCGTATAATCCCGACCAATCTATTCGACTGAAAAAAGAGTATTCCTACACGAAAAACGGAAATTTATCTCACCTCCGGGAATGGGATGGAGAAAACCACTTGGTTTCCGAAATGATCATGGGGTTGGATGAGGATGCGGTGCGCTTCGTGCGCTATCTTTATGGCGTGAGTCAGATGCTGGAGTGGGGAGACCGGTTTACCATCCGACGATTTAACCGGGACGGTATCCCTTTTGAAAAAACATTTTATGAAGCGGACGGGAATCCTTACGGACGCATGGAAGACATTCGCGATGCGCAGGGAAGGATTCGATTTAAGATCTGGACGCGTCTCCCGGAGCGAGAGGTGATTCGGCGGTGGGAATACACATATGAACTGGACGGTGGATATACATTGCGGCAATTTGACCGTTCGGGTAATCTCGTAGAACAGAAAGTATATAATAGCCAGGGACAGCGGGTAATCATCACGTTGATTCCACCGGATACGAGCAGACGATATAATGAGTTGGCGTTGTCCTATCAGTTATCTGACAGTCTGAAATCAGGAACCGTTTCATTGACGGATGTATCGGGAACCGTAGTGAACGAATATGAACTCCCGGATAGAGGGTTGTTGCCGGGACAGCATCGAGTTGTTTTGGATGAACACCCGGAGGTGTCGCAAACCAAACGTTACGGATTAGTCATGGTGGGGGAGACCTATCATGAAGGACCGTGCCAGTCAGCATCTTTGAAGGGGATACGATTTGATACGGAACCACCGGTTCTCCGGCTGGCGGTAGATACGTTGATTTCACAGCCAGTCATTCATTTTACCACCAGTGAACCTCTGGCTGAGGGGTCGGTGGTCTGGATTCCCGATTCTGCAACGGTCTTATCACCCGCGCCTCGACTGATGCCTCTGACAGCTCAGGAACTGACCTTTTCTGATTCGTCCCAATTTCTTCCCCGGTTTGCCCATAAACTGGATGAAGAGGGGCGTTACCGAGTCATTCTATTGGCGCGTGATTTCGCTGGAAATTTGGGTAAATCACCAGCCATTCCCCGGGTGACCTATGATCCCACACCGCCTGAAATCGAACTATTGGCCCCACAAAGTCAAACCATTGTGGGAAATTCGTTTCTTCGATTTTCAGTGAATGAAGCGTTATCTGATTTGACGGTATGGATCCACACATCCAAAGGGCGCTTTCAATTTGCATTGGATGATCGTCAGAAGGGGCTTAAAGTCTGGCGGATTCCGGAGTCTGTGTTAAGTGAAGTAAACGAAATTGGGAAGATATCACTGGTGGGGAGAGATCGGGCTGGCAACGTGTCGGACACGGCGATGGTTAGGGACCTTCGGTTTGATTTTGACACGCCCACATTAACCGTGATTTTTCCCATATCAAACGCAAAGATAAGAGATGGAGCCATCTCCGTGGTGGGAGATGAACCATTTGCAAAAATTCGAGTAGTTTGGAATCGACTGGATGAACCGGATTCCAATGCGCTAGAGTACATGATCACAGATGTGATGAATCAGCCCGGTGAAAAGTTTACATTGCGTCCTCCCGTTGAAGATCAACTCAATCCTGAGGCATGGTATCGACTGGAAATCATGGGCGTGGACTCAGCCGGAAATCCATCGATTACCACAACCATTGATAGTTTGGTTTACGATCCCCGGGCGCCTGAATTTATCATTACAACGCCCGAATATGGTGAGGAACAGGAACAGGTTCACCTGGACTTTGAAATCAGTGAATCCCTAACCAAAGGCTGGCTGTATTTGCAAAAGATAGAACCACCCGCATCCGATACGATACTTGTGGCGCTCCCGGATTCAGTATTAGGGGAAGGTCTTCACCATTATCAATTATCTCCACGATGGAATAAATTGCTGCAGGGTGAGTACCGGATTTGGTTGGTGGGTGAAGACCAGGCAGGGAATGTGAGCGAACTAGCGCGAGTAAACAAGGTGAAGTTCAAATAACCGTAATGACATCAGATTATCGCTGAAATTATTTTTCATCGATTGGAGTTTCCTCACAGTGCGGTTAAATTTGCCGGCAATTTTTAGGAGAAAAAACGAACAATGGCCAAAAAACAGGTAAGTTTTGCGGAAAAAGCCAAGCGTGGAAAGCAAAAAGACGATTCAAAATTTGTGAAATATGTCAAATCGGTCCGATCTGAAAAAACCGGGAGTTGGCGTTTTAACGAATCCATGATCCGTCTGAGAGGTGGTGAAACTCTGGACGCTGCACTGAAGCGGATGGACGTGGAAGCCAACGCCCTGGATATTGAAATGCCCACTTTCGAGGAATCCACCCCGGAACCGGCTGAAGTAGCTGAAGATACAGCCAGCGAAGAGGTTGCTACCGAGGAAACGGAAGCAGTCGCAGAATCTGATTCTGCCAAGGAAGTTGCCGAATAACACTACTTCTGTTCCTGGATTCGGAAAATTGAACCCAAACACACGGGCAAGCAAAGATTAGTTCTGAAACGTTACAGGAATTCGATCGAATAAAATACCGTATTAGACGGAATTGACAACATTGGGAGAGGTGGCCGAGCGGCTGAAGGCGCACGCTTGGAAAGCGTGTTTCCGTTCACGCGGAACGCGGGTTCGAATCCCGCCCTCTCCGCACCGTTATTAAAGTAACCTTCATTCGGAGGGGTGGCTGAGCGGTTGAAAGCGGCGGTCTTGAAAACCGTTGACGTCTCGCGGCGTCCAGGGGTTCGAATCCCTTCCCCTCCGCATGTATTATGTGTATGTATTAAAGTCTAAACAG
>CAZHTM010000003.1:78411-93386 GCA_964535735.1 uncultured bacterium | reverse complement strand
GACAGAAAATCCAGAGGTCAGATACATGACCGCGCAGGTTCCGTGCCACAGATTGAGTCCCTTATCCTTCCCCAAAACCAGGGCTTCAGGGGAGTCGCAACGCTGATGAATCCAAATATTCCGGATTCCCGCTTCCTGTGCTTTCCGAACCCACTCCAGGGATTCTTCTTTAGGCACTTCCAGAATAACCGCCTCCACCTTTTCCGGCAGAGATTGAAAATCCGGAAACACCGGATGGCCTTCCAGTTCCGAGAGGTTGGGATCCACGGGAAAAACGGTTTTCCCCTGCTTTTTTAATAGCTCGTAGGTAATTCTGGGGAAGTTCTTTTTTACCGAATGCCCCACCAGGGCAAAACGGTTATGCTTCCAAAATGATTGATAATCCATGCGCTTTCTTGTCCTTATCTACCGATGGTTAAATAATACACCGAAATAGTAAACACAGTGGAATGAGGAGTATTAATCGGTATTCTCTCCCAATATTTTTACCGCTGTGCCATAAACTAAAATTTCCGCGGCTCCCGCCATGACCTGACTGGACATGTATCGAATGTTAACAATGGCATCCGCACCCAGTTTTTCCGCATCATTCACCATTCGGGCTGTAGCACGCTCCCTACTCTCATTCAACATTTCGGAATAGGCCTTCAATTCGCCTCCCACAAGACCCTTGAATACGGACAGGATATCCCGCCCCACATTTTTAGATTGAACAAAGTGACCCTTCACCAGTCCCAAGGAGTGAATTCGTTTTCCTGGCAGAGAATCAGTATTGACTAAAATCATGATCTTGTTCCTCCTTTAATTCCCGGATACGCTGAATCACGACCGTGATAAGCAAAATCAAAGCCACGCCAAATGAAATGATGATGAATACGGTATAACCCGTGGGGAGACCGAATTTGCGGAACAACTTGACGTAAATCGAACCAAGGACAAGAAGCCCCGTCCCAACGGTCAGGCCTACCACAATAGGTGCTAGAACCGCTCTCCAATGGGATGGTTTTTTAGGGGCTGGTGTTTTGTTCATTACTGATCGGTCCGGCGATCCCCCGCTTCCAAAATATCGAAAATATCCACGACTCCGTCGTAATTCACATCTGCGCAATAGGCTTCCTCATCGGTGGGTTCCAGTCCCTGGTTCATCACCATGAAAACCATGCGGAAAATATCAAGGACCGTAATCTGATCGTCCCCGTTAACATCCCCAGGAATGCAATGGAAACCGGACGGTCCCACCAGAGGCAAAATGATGTAATCCAACCAGGCACAATCGCTGCCATGAGTAACGCCCTGGTCCTTCACATATTTCCAGGTGAGCGTGTGTTCACCGGCAGGGATCGGAAAGGTCACATCCTGCCAGTCGATTTCCCCTTGCCAGGGACCATACCGCGTGTTATCGATATAGAATTCCAGGCCGTCATAATTGGCCTCCGAAGACACTTTGAAGGTAAACTGGATTTCCCGATCTTGGGGACAGGACACGTTTAAAATCAGGGAACTCTGTTGGTAATCATCTACGTCTCCGGATACAGCGGAAAAAGCGCCTTCCCAAACCGGATCTTGCGTGATGATCCAATCGGCGTCGCCGGAGAAAGTCCAGTCAAAACTGGAAAAGTCGCCTGTTTCGAAGTCTTCTATAATCAAACCGGCAGGTAGTTGGAAGGACCCGAACGTGGAATAACCGTGGTCGCTGTTGATTGTCCACTGAAAGCGAAACTCATGGCCTGGCGGAGTGGTGGGCAACACCCGAATGGTAAACGCCGCTTCCCTGGAACTGTCGGTAAGGATGGAATCAAGACTGGTCTCTGAATTGATCAAGGCTACGTACGGATCCATACTGGTGAGTTGGGCCGTACCAGAGGGACTGAAACACGATCCGGAGTTGGAAAAGTCCAGGACGATATCGGCGATTTCATTGATGTCCAAACGTCCGTTGTTTCCATCGTCTACGCGAATTGTTTCAGGTGTAATGACCGGAGCATGGGCGGTTAATCTCAAAGGCGATGTCCAAACCTGTCCGGTGCCATCCGTCAGGAGGGCTTCCAGTTCAATGCGACGTCCATCGGGACAATTTCCAGCTAAACTGACTTCAAATGAATCGACAACAGCGATACTATCGTGATCGAGGGTGGCAAGCCACACCGTACGAGGAGTGATAGTCGTAAACAGATCCGACGTTGTCAAAGTGACGGAAATGTTCTGGGCTTCCCCAAGGCCCACATTTTGAATGGTAAACCCTACGAGACAGGTTTCGCCGAAATCCAGTTCAGCATTGGCATTCCAGGCTCCGGAATCATTGAGCGTGGGATTCGCTGCAATGAGATAGGGACCGTCCGGAGCAATTACCTGGAGTGTATCGAAAATAGGAATTCGGTTTTGCGCTGTAAGAACCAGTTCCACGGGCCCTGGCGTCAAATTTAAATCGGCTAGCGGCAGGGTGAGCGATCCGGTGGAATCGATGCGCCCCGTAATGAGGTGTCCTTCTTCAGAATTTAAGGAAACCAGTGTCCAGGGATCGCCTTCCACGGTGAAGTCGGGTGTTCCGGTGATGATAACGTCCGGATACGTGGCGGGATGGAGGGTGGGCTGTCCCAAATTGGTGGAGAGGGTGGGATCGCCCAGCAAAGTATAAATTTCCCAATAATAGTTTTCCAAATCCGACCCGCTTTCGGCCACGGCTAAATTACCCCGCACCGAGATGGCGCCATTGACCGTACACCAGGTTGAATAGCTCTCGCCATGATCATGAAACATGCCATCGTATGCGCCCAGGCCGGTTTCGTCATAACTGGCCCCTGCTCCAACAATGGGACCGTATCCCACGGCCCAGTAATAGTCTTCATCCCAATAGGTGTTGTTTGACCCCCCGATGTACCCGATAGCGCCTCCATCCGGCTGTCGTAGGAAGGCTTCACCAATGCACTCTCCATAATCAAATTTCGCCGTGAGACAGGCATTGGCCACCGCCATGAAATATTTTTGGGAATTAGTGAGCGAATGGACATTGCTGACAGTGATCGTAGGATCAGCCCAGGACGTTTCACTCCCATGGGCAGTGTAGTTTATGTAGCCGATACCCGAATTCATATCTCCAAGAATATCACCTTCAGCGGAACCAGAAGAGGGGTAGAGGTACGTGTGGGTAAAAATATCATGGGCCTGATTAAAATACTGCGTTACTCCGTAGTTAATCTGACCATTCGCATGGGAAGCGCCGTAAAAAGAATCCACGCCACCGATCATGGTGACTTCCAGTTGGTAAGCGGGATCGGCCAGGGATTGCTGTTCGTACATAACAATTTTGGTGACAATGTCCTGAATTTGTTGAAGTGAATTTCCTGACAAACGTCCCACATACATGTCCGGGAGAAAATCGCCAGTAACCTCCCCATAGTACAAATCCGTGAAATGAGCTTCGGTGGTGCCGTTAAATCCGGGGATGTCGCCATCATCGCCCACAAGCATCACAAAGGAGGGCGCGGGATTCAAGGAATTTCCGGAGGTATAGAGAGTAGTAATCCAGTTCCGGATTTCGGAAGCGCTGGTTCCCAGGCCGTTTTGTCCGGGAATGCCAATCTCCACGGCGTAGCCCTGCCGTTCCTTCCAGGCGATCCAGGGGTCTAGAGCCGGGAGGAATTCTTGAGGACAGACGACGGCGATCTTAGGAGGATCGGTCACCATATCTTCCCGGTTGACAAATTCCGTGGTCAAATCGATGGCGACGGATTTTGGTAGCTGAAATAAAGGTGTGGCCAAGGCATGATCCAGGTCCTTCGTGCGAACCCAATCCGGTTGTTCATAATCGATGGCTATCGTGATTTCACGAGCCCATTCCAACTCTCCGGTAACCGGGTTCCATCGAACGGGATTGACTCGCAAGCGATAGAGAGCTTGATGCCGGAGATGGCCCAGGGGCTCCAGAACGGCTAGGGAATCACCCCAAAATTTCGAAGTGGCATAGAGGGCTGAATCCAGAACCATCGGAACCGTGGTAGGGTCAATATTTTTAGGGATTGGCGGTTGGGTTGGCCACAAGGGATCATTCAGTCCCAACGTTTTGAGATTCAGCCGTTCCCACCGAATGGACGTTATCTGAACCTGCGCATTTTCCATCTCCGGTAACACCAGCAAGCGGTGATATGCCGGGAGTTGCGGTGCGCCTAACTGTGAGGTATGATGACCCCGGGGATAAAACAAGCGGGTGTAGGTTTGTCCGTCTCGGGAACGTGTCTCGGCCATGATCCGACCAGGCACAACCTCCAACTGGACGCCATCACTTCGGAGAGCCCGAATATTAAGGGTTGCATGATCCGGCTCGTTAGGAGTTAATAGAACGTCGCCAGCGGCGAATCCCGTAATCAGTGTCAATGCAAAAAAAGAGGCTAGACCGGAATGATTCATTAAATAATTCCCCCAATTTAATGGACGTAACCAATTGCTTCGATGGGATTAACTAGAGTCGTAGTGATATTTTTTAAATGACCGCCGATCCGTTTAAGGTAACGAGCATACAGGGCCACAGTAGCCGTCTTGGCTTCGGAACCGAAGGTTAGATTGCCGGCAATGATGGAATTCACTATCTGATCAGACTTTTCCGAAATCAGCTCTTTGTAGCTGAGGAATAACGTCCGGGCCACTTCGGAGTCCTGAGTATGAATGGCTTCCAGGGTTTTGTCAAACCGGGTCTCAACTTCGATCTCAATTTCGTGCAAATCCTGAGACGTGTGCTCCACATCGAACGATCCGGTGTAGTTCATGGCCAGGTCCACGATATTTTTTGAATAATCGCCGATGCGCTCAATGTCCACCACCATATTCATGAGCACCAGACCGCTGGTCAAATTGGAAACGTCCTGTTCTATGGAAAAATGGGTTACAACCTTCCGACGCACATTTTTTTGAAATGCATTGATTTCAAAATCCCGCTCCTTTAAAGCGCGGAGAGTGGAAAGGTTATTATGTTCATGAAATTTTCGAATTGCCTGAATGGACATCTCCCGGGATAAGGTTAGCATCTGGTAAGATTCTTCCCAGGCCTGAGAGAGGAGATTATCCGATTTCCAGAGATGGATAATATCTTTGAAGATTGACATAGGTCACCTCACGATGAATATGAGTGAAAGGGGAATGACGAAGAAAATGATGGTAATATATAATAATGGATAGATACGATTTTCTACCGCTATTTCGGCAAACCGTTCGGCCAACCGGATGGGAATAACCCGGATTTTTTCAACCGGCCAGATGATGATAATGCCGAAGATGTTAAACAGCAGGTGAGAAAAAGCAACAGCCAGGGGTGCATGCGTTCCTGTAACTAAACTGGCCAGTAATGCGGTAACCGTAGTGCCGATATTGGCTCCCAGCGTATAGGGGAAAATCTGGTGAAGATTCAAAATGCCCGCGCCTGCCAAGGGAATAATCAACGATGTAGTGATCGAACTGCTTTGTACCAATATCGTAATCAACACTCCAAAACACATAGCCCTTAGCCAGGTTTTAAAGATAGTTCGATCAAAAAAGGCTTCCAACCGGACTATCACCAACGCCCGGATCAGCGTTGTGAGCATTCGCAGAGAAAAGAATAAGAACAATAGGGCTAAAACCAATAGCAACCATCCGGGATCGATAATTGACTGCCGGGACAGCAATTCCTGAATCCAGTGAACCACAGGTTTGGTTGCTGCTTTTAGGGGACTATGAAAGGTGAAACTTTTGGTTCCGATGAAAAGGCTGGTTACCCAATTAGCGGATCGGCTGATAAGTCCGGTTTTCAATTCCAGCGGAAACAGGATCATGACGGAGATGATGTTAAAAAAGTCATGGACGATGGACGCGGAAAAAGCCCGGCGGAATTCGATTTTATTGATGATATGCCCCATAGACACCAACGTATTGGTGATGCTGGTCCCAATATTGGCTCCCATGATATAGGGCACTGCTGCAGCGACGGCAACGGTAGGATCATCTCCAAAGGTTCCCGCCGCCACCATGGCAACCACCAGCGAGGTGGTGGTGGATGAACTTTGAATTAGCGAGGTCGATAGAATACCGATAAACAATCCGATAAACGGACCGGCGGAATTCTGGATGAGCGATTCTGCAAAATTTTGCCCCAATCCTTTGAAAGCCGCACCGATCATGCCAATACTGATTAAAAACAGATACAGAATGGCAAGGACGGAAAGGCTTTTGAACAGGGTTATCCAGGGAATTGATATCCGTGATTTCACAATGATCTTGATCCTGAAATTTGGTGGGGGAAAATACCGGTTTTAAAGGTATGAAAAAAAGGACTTCACGGTATGATTATTCCGGAATAAACGATAATGAAGGAAAAACATCCTTTAAGTGGGCTGTACTTAAAAATTGGATTCTACAGGGAATAAAAAAAGACCCCCGGATACGAAAGCATCCGGAGGTCAGGTTTGGACGAAAATAGAAGGGCTTTAATTCCGGAGTGGTTTTCCGGTCTTGAGCATGTGTCGGATACGATCGTGAGTCAGGGATTCTCCTGCCAGACTGACAAAAACTTCCCGCTCAATATCCAGGAGGTATTGCTCGTCCACGGTCTTGGTCAAGCCCGCCTTGGCGCCCCCGGTAAGCACGTAAGCCAGTTTTTCGCCGATTTTCATATCATAGTCAGAGATTTTCCCCTGGGCCTTGAATCCCTTTAAGGCCATCGTCATAGCCGTCCGTCCTCCGGCGCCGGGCAGTTTCAGGTCGTCCCGGTATTTGGGCGGTGTATATCCTTCCAAGAGTTCCAGGGCCTTCTGTTTGGCCCGGTAAATCCGTTCATCGTCGTTAAGGACGATAGTATCGGTTTTCAGAAGATAGCCTAAATGTTTGGCTTCTTCTGCGCTGGTGGCCACTTTAGCGAAGCCAATGGTTTCAAACGCCTTTTGTACAATGGGAAACACATTCAATCGTCCACGGGTGCCCGCATTTTCCATTAAGTTCAACAAAAGCCGCAGATTTCCTCCAGCGCCAGGGATCAGCCCCACGCCCACTTCCACTGCGCCGATATAGAGTTCCGCTGAAGCCACGCGATGCGCAGCCGGGGCGGTGAATTCAAATCCGCCACCAAGCGTCAGATTGAAGGGTGCAGCCACCACAGGGGCCGGGAGGAACCGAATTCTCTGGGTTAAATCCTGAAAGAGTTTGACGACCCGCTCTAATCCAACGTAATCCCCGTTTTCGCAAAAACTTAGAATGCCCGCCAGATTGGCGCCGGCACAGAAGTTGGGTCCTTGGTGGCCCAAAACCAATGCCTTGTATTTCCCACTCTCAATCCAGTCCAGGGCGGTAGACAGCATATCAATCATGGAACTGTCAATGGGATTAAGGGTCGGTTGTAAAATCGAGTGGTATTCAATATTCAGGATACCGTCGCCCAGGTCGATTAAACTGGCGCTCCAGTCCCGTTTGACACAGTTCCCTTTCGATTTTTCCAGATTAAGATAAATGGTATTCGCTTCCTGAGGAATTGCGGCGGGAGATTTTGTCTGGGGATCGTAACAATATTGAACACCTTGTTCAAGCTGATAGAACTGCTTGTGGCCGTCCTTCAACATGGCGGTGACCCATTCCGGTACTTTTTTCCCTTCCGCCTGCATTTTGTCCACGGATCGTTCCACACCGATAGCATCCCAGGTCTCGAAGGGGCCCAGTTCCCAGCCGAAGCCCCAGCGCATGGCGCGGTCCACATTGTACAGGGTATCACTGACTTCCGGAATACGGTTGGCGCTATAAAGCAGGGTACGGGAAAGGATTTCCCAGAAAAATTGACCGGCTTTATCGTCGCTATACGCCAGAGCGGCAATTTTATCACCCACCTTGCTCCGATCTCTGGCGATACGATAGCCGTCAAACCGCACTCGTTTTTGCGGTCCGTACTCTCCGGTTTCCAGATTAACGGATAGAATCTCCTTGCCTTCTTTCTTATAGAATCCCGCTTTGGTTTTCTGTCCCAGGCGACCAGAGTTCAACAATTCATCCAGAATGGGCGGATTCTTGAAAATATCCCGCTCCGGATCATTTTCGCCGCGTTCATAAGAGGTTCGAGCCACATGAGCCAGAGTATCCAAGCCCACCACATCGGCGGTCCGAAACGTGGCGCTCTTGGGACGTCCCACCAGCGTACCGGTTAGTTTATCCACTTCCTCAACGGTAAGTCCCATCCGGATGGCGGTTTGTATAGTTACCATGAGCCCATAAACGCCGATGCGGTTCCCAATAAAATTGGGTGTATCCTTGGCGTGTACGATTCCTTTCCCCAATACAGTCCGACCAAATTCCGCCACGGTATCATAGACTTCCTGACGAGTTTGGGGTCCTTTGACGAGCTCCAGAAGGCGCATATAACGAGGCGGATTGAAAAAGTGAGTGATGAGAAACCGCTCTGCCACGTCCTCTGGTAATTCAGCGGTCAGGTCGGTCAACGGAATTCCGGACGTGTTGGAGGAGAGGATGGCCGTGGGTTTTAAATGAGGAAGAATCGTTTTATAAACCGTTAGTTTGATGTCCAGCCGTTCCGCTACAGCTTCCAGCACCCAGTCCGCTTCCTGGATTTTTTCCACGTGGTCCTCATAATTACAGGGTGTAATCAATTCCACGTTTTTTGGTTTATAAAGCGGGGCCGGCCTTAACGACGTGAGGGTCTTTACGCCTTGCTCGGCCAATTCCTGAGAGATATCAAACAGGGTTGAAGGTATGCCGGCATTGGCTAAATGGCCCGCCAATTGGGCGCCCATAACGCCGGCGCCAAGGACAGCAACGTGATTAATTTTTTCAGACATGATTACCTCTTTCAAAGTGCGATCGGTTGAAAATTAAACGTTCATCGGTAGGATGTAATGGTACATGAACCAAAAATGGGAACCGGTCCCCAGCATAGTCAAGACGTGAAACACTTCATGAGATTCTACCCATTTTGGCCAAGGGTTTGGTTTTTTTATGACGTAAACCACCGCGCCTGCGGAATAGAAAAGACCTCCAATCAACAGCCAGACCAGCGCTGTTATCGGAACAGATTCAATCAGAGGCTTCGTCCCTACGATAGCGAGCCAGCCCATGGCTACATAAATCAGCGTCGATACCCACGTAGGTGCATTCATCCAAAGAACCTTCATCAGGATTCCCGTAAGGGCGATTGTCCAAACTACGCCAAATAGACTCCAACCCCAGCCTCCACGAAGCGGTATCAAACACACGGGAGTATAGGACGCGGCAATCAGAACAAAAATCATCATATGGTCCAGACGCTGAAGCCGGGCTTCAATACGTGGGCGGGCCGGTATCCAGTGATACAGTGTGCTGGCCGCGTAGAGGAGAATCATCCCGCCGCCGAAAATGGAGAAGGTGACCAGATGCCAGGGTTTATGGGCTGCGCCGGCTCGTACGAGGAGCAGGATAGTCCCGACAATGGCCAACAGGGCGGCTAAAAAGTGGGTTGCTCCTGAGATGGGGTCTTTTAATCGCATATTTTTCTAACTTGTGCGGCGGATAATTGTAGCAATTCCCTGCCCGGTTCCAATACACATGGTGGCCAATCCCGTATGCGTATCCTGCTGTTCCATTACGTTGATCAAGGTCGTCAGAATCCGAGCTCCAGAACATCCCAGTGGATGACCCAGAGCGATGGCACCGCCATTGAGATTGATTTTGGATTCATCCCATCCTCCGGTTCTGATCACGTAAAGACTCTGAGCGGCAAAGGCTTCATTGAGTTCGATGGTTTCGATGTCATCCATAGACAAATGGGCTTTTTTCAGGGCTTTTTCGGTGGCCGGTAAGGGTCCTTTCCCCATGAGCGTCCATTCCACACCCGCGACAGCGCGGGAGATGATCTCAGCACGGGGCGTAAACCCGTGGGCCTGAGCGAAAGCTTCGCTCATCACTAGGATTGCGGCAGCGCCGATGCTGATGGGACTGCTGGAGGCGGCTGTTACGGAACCACCATCGATGAACGCCGGTTTCAGACTGGCGATTTTTTCCGGGTCCGGCGTCCGGGGACCTTCGTCGCGATCAATCGTCACTTCGCCATATTTGTCGATGGGAATAATTTCATTGTCAAAACGCCCATTGGCGATGGCATCAAGGGCTTTTTCATGAGACCGGATGGAAAAGGCGTCCTGGTCTTCCCGTGATATGTTTCCTTCATTCGCCAGGTTTTCGGCCGTTTCTCCCATGCCGATATAGAATTCCTGTTCCGCTAATTCCGGATGAAAATCGGGAGCGAAACCACCCATGGGCACGGAAAACATATCCTCTACTCCCACGGCGATCCCTACATCGATATCGCCCACTTCGATGGCGGTACTAAGTTGATGGACTGCGTCCATGGACGATCCACAGAATCGATTTACCACTTTCCCCGATGTGGTGACGGGTAATCCGGCCAGTACACTGACGGACCGCGCCATCAACATACCCTGGGGACCTTCCGGGAAGGCACAACCCAGGACCAGATCTTCCACGTGTTCGGGCTTTAACTGGGGGTTGCGCTTAAGAAGGCCTTTCACGACCTGGGCCGCCAGGTCGTCCGGGCGAATTCCGATTAGTTGACCATTCTTGACTCCGATCGGTGAACGGACGGCATCGATAATCATAGATTTTTGACTCATGGGAGACTCCTAATAGGGATAGGTTTTATGATGATAGATAGTTTCCGCGATTCGCCGTTTCAGACCTAAAATGTCTGTAGGTAACAGCATCCGTTTTTGAAATTCCCGCATGTGGTCGATGACATTCAGAGGCAGAGAACCGTGAAAGATGCCGTTAAGTCCATTGAGGGCAAGATTCATGAGCCTCAGGCTGGAATCAGCCGCATGGACCCGGGCGATATCCAGGACATTCGATCGGTAAGGGTAATCTTCCGGCAGCTGGAGAACCCGAGACAAGGTGCTGTCGGCAGTATAGATATCCATGAGCATATTAGCCAGAATTTCTGTCAGTTGTTGTTCATGCTTCAAATCCTGTCCGAATTCGCAAAGCGCTTCATGGAATAAATAGATGGCCAATCGTTTTCCGGTTTCAATGGCCTGAATTTCATGACTCAGCAGTTCATCGCCGCCGTGCCAATTGGTTTCCTCAAGAAACGCATCTATGGATTTGATGGCTTCCCGGAGTGGGAGTTCATCCAGAAGGGCATTTTTCATCATATACCCGGCAATGATTTGACGGTTAATCTCATTGGTCCCTTCCCAAATCCGGTCAATCCGCGTATCCCGGTAAGCTCCGGCAATGGGATAGTCTTCAATAAATCCATATCCGCCGAGAATTTGGACCGCGGAATCGGTGACCAGCGCTAGTGATTCACTGCCGTACACTTTGGTCATGGATGCCTCGATGGCGAAATGTTCCATGGTCTCACCAATCCGGATGTAGTAGTCATCGGCGCTTTTATCCAGGGTGTCGATTTCGGACTGAATCAGCCCGATGGTGCGGTAAATCATACTGTCAGCGGAATACGTGCGCACCACCATGTCCGCAATTTTTCCTTTAATGACATCGAAGTGCGCAATGGGTTGACCGAATTGCCGCCGATCCTGAGCATATTGCGTCACATAGTCCAAAACGACTTTGCAGCCACCCAGGTCCGAAGCGGCCAGTTTTAACCGGCCGATATCCAGCGCATTGAAGGCGATTTTAGCGCCTTTACCCACCTCATAAAGCAGGTTCTCCACCGGAACCTTGGCATCGGTGAATTTCAACGGTGTGGTGGAAGAGCCCTTCATGCCCATCTTTTTTTCTTCCTGACCCACTTCAAATCCCGGCGTATCCCGATCGACTATAAGGGCGCTGAATTTGGTGCCATCCACTTGGCAGAAGACGGTATACACATCGGCCCAACCGCCATTGGTGATAAAGATTTTTTCTCCATTCAGGATATAGTATTTCCCATCATCACTCAAACGTGCGGTCGTGCGTCCGGAGGTGGCGTCAGACCCGGCGGAAGGTTCCGTAAGTCCAAAGGCCGTCACCCATTCACCGGTGACGATTTTGGGTAAGTACTTTTGTTTCTGGGATTCATTTCCGAACCAGATAATGGGCAGTAACCCGATTCCGGTTTGCACCGACCAGGTTACGGTGAAGGACGCCGTAAATCCGTGGGACAGGCTTTCGGCGACAATGGCACTGGTGATTTTATCCAGTTCCAATCCACCGTATTCTTCCTTGACGTCAATGCCCAGGAGACCCAATTCTCCCAATTCACGAAGCAATTGAAGACTCAGGTCTTTATTGTAAGCCTCCAGTTCATCTTTTTGGGGTCGGATACGTTCAGCGGAAAAACTTTTGACCATCTCTTCAATTTCCCGATGTTCTTCGGAAAAGGTTTCCCGGCAAAAAATTGGCCTGGAACCAATGGGGTCGAGGATAAATCGACCTCCGGATTTTTGAATCGGATCAGTCATGGTTACACTCCTTGTTGAATGACAGGACGTAATCCTGCCAGAATGAAATCGGTAATGGTTCGAATATAGTCTTCGGCATTGGTCTTATGAGACTCAAACATGGCAAACCACACCAGTCCTTCGATGTTTACCATGATAGACAGGGCAGCCACTTCCACGTCCATTGCCTGAAATTCCCCGGTTTGAACTCCTTTTTGAACAATAGTTTTTATAATAGCCAGGAATTCCCGGTACACTTTTTCCAGCTTCATTCGAAAATCAGGATCACGATTGGCTAAAGACCAGAATTCCAGCAGGGCTTTAAAAACTTGGGGATCTCGGGAAAATTGAGCGCGAAAGTAATCAAAGAGGTTCCGGAGTTGCTCAGTAGCGGGTTGATCATCAGCAACCATGTGATTGATGGTGGCGCTGTAATGCCAGACCCAGTGATTCACCAAGGACAGATAGATATCTTTCTTGGATTTAAAATACCAGTAAATGGCGCCTTTGCTAATTCCGGATTGGGCTACGATGTCATCCATTCGGCTGTTTTCGTAACCTTTTTTTACCAAGACATCCAGGGCGCTGTCCAAAATCTGAGTTTTTCGCAAGTCTTGTTTGGTTTGAGTCATATTCTAAACCGACTGGTCAGTCTAGTTTAGGTAAAAGTGGCTACAAAAGGCAAGCGAAATAGACTCCAGTATCCGGGTGTTTAGACTGGCGGTGCTAGGAAATGATCAGGATATCCAAAAGAAGGAAAGATCATCAGTGATTACCTCGGGCTTTGCACGTCCAATTGATCCAGGAATTCGTGGGCACGTCGTAAATGGGGAATGACAATGGACCCGCCAACGATGAGAGCCACATTCATCGCTTCAACCAGCTCATCCCGAGTCAAACCCAGTTGATGACATTGATCCAGATGATAACGGATACAGTCATCACATCGGAGTACCAAACTGGCAACCAATCCGCATAGTTCCTTGGTGCTGGCTGACAGTTTTCCATCCTCATAGACTCTGGAATCCAACCCGAAAAACCGTTTGGTCTCCAGAGTGCCGGTTTCCAGAATCCGTTCGTTCATTTTTTGACGGTACGTGTGAAAGTGTTGGACCGAATCAGTCATGGATTTATTCCCTTGTTATTGAATACATGTTTACGAATCTACACTCAACAAATCGGCCTGGAAAGGAGTAACGGAAAATAGAATGAACGGTGTAAACTTACTTGTGGAACAGAGGCGACGGATACGGAAAAAACCACCCGGTGAGCGCTTGAAGCACGATGCTTGGACCGTTAGAAATCTTGTGCAGGGTGGGTTTTTTGTGCTCACGATTGTGATCGGGATCCAATTTGCTTATTGGGTTTCACAAGTATCTCAGGGGGTTGAACCTACCGTCCCCCGGCCTCCCGGTGTGGAGGGATTCTTGCCTGTAGGCTCCTTAATCGGACTTAAATATTGGCTGCTCACTGGTATTTGGGATCCGGTTCACCCTGCTGGATTGGTTATCTTATTAGCGGCGATGGGATTGTCCTGGACATTAAGGAAAAGTTTTTGTTCCTGGATTTGTCCCGTGGGTGCCCTTTCCGAGTGGCTATGGCGATTGGGAAAGTGGGGCTTTGGTCGAAATTTCCGGATTCCTAAGCCGATAGATTGGGCTTTGCGTTCTCTCAAATATTTGCTGTTATTTTTCTTTGTCCAAGCCATAATTCGGATGAGTGTGGACGCTTTGGGTGGATTTTTACGTAGTCCTTATTGGATCGTATCGGATATCAAAATGCTTCGTTTTTTCACAGATATGAGTGTTGTCACCGGTACGGTTTTATTGGTATTGGTTATTGGATCGGTTCTGGTACAAAATTTCTGGTGTCGGTACTTATGTCCTTACGGTGCGTTGGTGGGGCTTCTGGGAATGATAGGACCGACCCGGATACGGCGCTCTTCTGCCACTTGCATTGATTGCGATCTCTGCACCATGTCCTGTCCCCAACGACTTCCGGTGGCCACCAAATCTCAAATCGTGAGTGCCGAATGTACGGCCTGTGTTCAATGTGTGGACGTGTGTCCGGTCCAGGATACGCTCCAGCTCACAACCTTTGGACTTCCCTCCACATTCTGGACCCGTAAACGTCTTATGATCGCCGTTGTAGGAGGATTTATCGTGAGCGTCACCCTGGCCCGTTGGATGGGCGTATGGGAATCAACCGTGGAAATAAGTACAATTCAGGATTTGCTACCTCAATTGGATTTTTTAGGGCACTGAATTTTTCATCACCTTTTATCGGGATTTAACCCAAAAAGAATGATCACGCCCTGGAATAACGTGCTGTCTAAAGGATACCGGGTATAAGCCGATAGGGTGTTTTTTGCATGTATTCCTGATACTGGGGATTTTGCGCCAGGAGCCGTTCTTCGTAGGTAGCCCGTAGGTAAGTAGCCAGGACAAAGCTCAGAAAAACGAGTCCATTCTGCCAGACAAATACTCCAGCCACCAGATCAATACAATCACTTAAAATGTATAGAGAATAGATTGGATGGCGGACCCACCGGTACATGCCCCCGGTTTTGATTCCCCG
>CAZHTM010000003.1:74987-78311 GCA_964535735.1 uncultured bacterium | reverse complement strand
GGCCCAAAGAGAAGCGATGGCCACGTTGGTTAGAATGGTAAACACCGTTTTCTGATTAAAACGTGTCATGGTCAACTCACGGCAGGCTGGTTAAGGGAAAGCGTTCCCTTGTCCACATCCATGGTGACTTGAGCGCCGATTGGAAGGGTGAATTTATCTTCGATGTGTCCAGTTAATAAGCCCATCCAGGCGGGAATCCCCAAAGGACGGATATGATCGTTCATCAGGTCGATTAATGTTAGGGAATGTTCAGGGTTTTCCGGTGTACAGCCAGTACATTGGGCGAAAATAAACCCGGCGATTCGATCCAGGATTCCGGCCAATTTCAATTGCGTGAGCATGCGATCGATCCGATAGATGTCTTCATCCACATCTTCCACGAAAAGTATACTTCCATCAGGATTCGGTAGGTATGCGGACCCCACCATGGCCGCAAGGACGGATAAATTTCCACCCCATAAGATTCCCGTAGCCGTGCCGGGATTCAATCGATAAAAGGGTAATAGATTATTTTTTGCCGAACGATCCAAAGAATCGTGGCCATAGGACACGGGATCGCTATTGAAAAGTACCGATTTGACATAGTGACGAGTGAATTCATTCCAGGTGGAAACACCGACCGGACCGTGGAAAGTAATTAATCCGGTTTGAGAATAAATAGCCAATAGGAGAGAGGTGATATCGCTATATCCCATGACAATTTTAGGATTGCGGCGAATCAATTCAAAATCCAGGAGTGGTAACAGACGGTTGCAACCCCATCCGCCGCGAGCAGCCAAGAGTGCGGATATGGTTGTATTCGCAAAAAACTCGTGAATATCGGCAACGCGATCTTCGTCACGTCCGGCCAAATAACCGTAAGTATCCAGTAGATGAGGTCCACGAACCGGTACCAGGCCCATAGAGCGCAATGTTTTTTCAATCTGGCGAATGGTTTTGCGTTTATATATCGCGCCGGCGGGATTCACCAGTCCCACCCGATCCCCGGTCTTTAAATGCGGCGGGCGGATGGGTGGTATTGAAGGGGGATCCACTTCTTTAGCGGATAGGGTTGCCAGGGCTGGTAACGCTCCGATTAGTTTCAGTGCATGTCGACGAGTTAGCATGGATTTAGGTCTCCAAATTCAGGTCAATTTACGGGATTCCTTTTAGACAGTCAGGCAGAGAATAGCGTCCGTTGGAAATGATGAATTTTTTATCAAAATTGGACCTTATAAAAATAAGGAATTGATGTGAAGATCATACAATCCGGTTTTGGCCGTCCTTGGATTTTGAGTGTTCTCATCTATGGGTTTTCCCTATCGGGACTCCAGGGATTTGGATTTGAAGGACATAAAATCATCGCCACGATAGCGAGCCATCACCTATCTACCGCTGCACGGGAACAGGTGACCGCTCTGTTGGGGGGAGACCCCACGACAACGATGGTTGCTGTTAGCACATGGGCCGATGAAATACGTAGTGACAGCACCTATGACTATGCCCGGCCCTATCATTATGTGAATCTGCCTCCCGATGCCAAGACCTATATTCCGGAACGGGATTGCCCAGGTCAAGCCTGTGTCGTGGGAGCGATTGAACATTATCGGGATGTTCTGGCCAATCCATCGGTTTCCGTGGCGGAAAAGCAGGAAGCTTTAAAATTCCTGATCCATTTTGTCGCGGACCTTCACCAACCCCTCCATGCCGGGTTAAAAGTAGATCGAGGCGGGAATGATATTCCTGTGGTTTTTCAGGGCGAAACCAGCAATCTTCATCGCCTTTGGGATTATCTGTTGATTGACACCCGGCAGCGTTCAGTGGAAGAATATGCACACCAGTTGGACCAGGATATTAAGCGCTGGGATCAGCTTCGATGGAGTCGGGGCTCACCGGAAACCTGGGTCATGGAATCCTCTAAACTGGCGCAGAATTACGCCTATCCTTTACCAGAAGATGGGCGAATTACACCTGAATATCAACAAAAGGCCTTAACCATTCTGGATATGCAAATGCAAAAAGCGGGGATTCGCCTGGCGGCAATTTTAAATCAGATTTTTGGCCCGTAACTGGTAATCAGAACTTGAGTTTATCCAGCTTAGGTCGAATCACATAGACACAATAAGGGACATTAGGGTGATTTCGAAAATAATCCTGATGATAATCCTCCGCCGGATAAAATTGTTTTAGCGCTTCCACCTGAGTAACCACCGGTCGGGAATAAATCCCCGAAGCATTGATTTTACGAATGGACTTCATTGCTTCGGATTTTTGCTCCTCGGACGTGTACAGAATGATGGACCTATATTGACTCCCCACGTCCGCACCTTGTCGATCCACCGTAGTGGGGTCATGACTCTTCCAGAATATATCCAGTAAATCGCCATAGCTGATCTGACGGGGATTATACTGAATTTGGACCACCTCGGCATGACCGGTTTGATCAGAGCAGACCTGTTGATAGGTGGGGTCCGCAACAAATCCACCGGCATATCCGTTGATTACGTCCACCACACCGGGTACGCGTTCGAAAATAGCTTCCAAACACCAGAAGCATCCGCCGCCGAAGTAAGCGTTCTGAAGCTGTGATGTATCGATGGGTTCCTCCGTTTGGGGTTGAATTCCCAGGACAATACTTGCCGTTAAGATGAAAAGAATGAGTGAATTGGAATTCATGGTTGCCTTTCAAGACCTACTTATAATGTGGTGAATTGTTCCTGAAGATAAACGTTCCAATGTTTGCTTAAGGAAGGAAATCCTTGGTTTTAGGGGTGCATATAAACAGAGGAATTATGAACAGAATGTGGCTAACTTTTTCTGAATGAATAATTCAAATATAAAGGTAACCAAAATAATACCACGCCGCTGCGAACAACCCGTAGCTTTGCTTCTGGTCGAAATGATCACCATTTTTATAGCGGAAGGACTAATTATGGCGTGGCTCTTTTATGAATCTAATCTTACCCCGTTGGTGGCAGCGCTGCTTGATGCAGGCATCCTGACGCTCGTGGTTTTTCCGGTGACATATTTCGCTTTTGTCCGTCCCCTTATTAAACATATTCATGAACGAGAACGGGTTGAATCCGAACTTCAAGCCTTGCATGATAAGTTGGAAGAACGAGTTAAACTTAGGACGAAGGAACTGAAATCGGTCAATGAGTCCCTCATGCAAGAAATTGAGATTAGGGTAAAGGTAGAAGAGGAATTGCGGAAATTATCGCAAGCGGTGGAGCAGAGCCCCGCATCGGTGATAATTACTGATACGGAAGGTACCATCGAATATGTGAATCCCAAATTCACACAATTAACCGGGTATTCATTTGAGGAGGCTGTCGGTCAGAATCC
>CAZHTM010000003.1:0-74887 GCA_964535735.1 uncultured bacterium | reverse complement strand
CATCGTGAACTGTCCCTGAAACTGACCGATGCCAATAACCTGAAAGCATTACTGCTGGATATTATCACCCATGATCTGAAAAACCCTTCAGGTGTGATCTGCGCCATGGCTGAAATATTAAAGGAGAATGTTCCCGACGATGAAATGGTGGATGCTATTTTTAATAGCAGCGCCGGTTTATTAAGGGTGATTGAAAACGCTTCAGCACTAGCGGGTATATCTATGGGAGAAGATATCCAGCTAAAACCGATGGATTTGGTCCCCATCATTCAGGAAACCGCCAGGGAATTTCAGTCTGTTATTAAGGCGCAGGAAATGGAGCTGACCCTGGATTTACCACCAAAGCTGATTGTGGATGCCAATCCCATCATTGCGGAAATATTTAAAAACTACCTAAGCAATGCTGTGAAATATGCCGTTGATGGTAAACGGCTCATTTTTGAGGGGCGCGTTGAGGATCACATGGTGGAAGTTGTTTTACGCGATTTTGGAACGACCATTCCTGAAGAGGATCGGGAGAAAATTTTTACCCGGAAAATTCAACTGGGTGGTGGTCACCGGAGAGGTCGGGGATTGGGATTAGCGATTGTTAGGAAAATTGCCGATGCCCATGGCGCTGTTGTCGGTGTTCGTCCCAATCAACCGCAGGGTAATAGTTTTTTCCTTAAAATTCCCGTTTCCAAAAAAGAAAAATCCTGATGGATGTGAAGGTCATAAATTTTGTTTTGTTATCGTCGACGGCTCGACGGAAAAAAACTTGACTTAAATCGACAACAAACCGTACACTTTCCGTCGAGACGAAAAGATTTCTCACCCTTTCCTAATAAACTATTACTCATAAGGAGGCAAACATGGCAGAAGTTGTCAAGGAAACTGGTGTATCCAAGGAAAAAGGTTACCTGTACTACCTTGGTAAAGATGGTAATGTCTGGCGTTCTAAAATGGCGCGGGCTGGTAAAGGCGGAGGCAATGCCGAAAAAGTTGCTGATGCCGGTGTACAACGTGAACCCGGTTATCTTTACTTTATTGATAAAAACGGGAATGTTTCACGCGCAAAAATGGCCCGGGGACGTAAATAGTCATCACCGGAATTCATTTTTTAGGCCTTCGCATGAAGGCCTTTTTTTTTATCTCACCTTAATCTAACTTTTTTCCTTCAATGGCGACTAAGGCAACCATCTATCTGTCTCTACGGAATTGGATGTACGTGGGGTTCTGCGCCCTCATAGCATCCTACAGTCAATTCAATTGGATGCTCCATCAAGGATTGGATATATACACCACATGGGAGTTATTTGATCACGATTACCGATATGGGGACAACGCGATTAACCGGGCAACGGTGGGCATTAACCTGATTCCGGTTCCCTTTCTGGAAATCACGTTGGAAAACCGGTGGTTTTATAACGCAGCCACCTTTTCAAAACCGGAAACACTGATTATCATTCATAGCTGGATGTAGGAGGAAACATGCGAGCGTACTTTTTGGGACTACTCTTTTTCACATCACTGATGGCACAAACGCCGGTGAAAAACGTCCAAGTGCTTCCTTTCAAAACGGTGGAGGAGATTAAACCATTCATGAAAAACATGGCGCAGGCGGTGGGTATGAAATGCCGTGATTGCCATGATTTGAACGATAAATCTCTGGACACGAAAAAAAACAAACGCATCGCCCGTGAAATGATGAAAATGGTCCAAACTGTTAACGGGGAATTTTTAAAACCCCTGGAATTGGAAGGCCGCGTATCCTGCTGGACGTGTCACCGCGGGCAGAAAGAACCGGAAAACTCTCGTTAGAAAACCATGCCACCGCTAATTTCCCTTTCGTTTATCTATGTGGGAAAATACGGTGCGCAATGTAATTCTATGGATTTACACCAGTCTGGCCATTTCGCTGGCATGGGGCCAATCACCACCTATCGTTCAGCGGGTGGAATGGATTGGTAATGAGGTCACACAAGATTATATCTTAAAGCGGGAAATCCAACATCCCACGGGCATTCCCCTGGATTCATCGCTGGCCCAGGACGATCGGAATCGATTATATAATTTAGGTATTTTCTCTGAGGTTCGGTGGCGGACCATTCCTGATGGAGACGGGCGGATTGTTCTACAATACCTGGTAGTGGAATCTTGGAGGTTAATGCCCGGAGCTCTGCCCGTCTACGAAGAAAAATCCGGGTGGTCCCTGTCGGGAGGCTTGCTGATCAATAATTTTCGCGGTCGGAATGAAACCCTCATGATCGGCGGTTCGGTGGGCGGCCAAAATACTCTGGGTATACAATATTCCAATCCCTGGATTACTGGGGATCACCTGTCTCTGGATTTGATGATGGGGAAAGACGTTGTGGATCATTTATTCCTACCTTACGAAGAAACCACGTATTACCTGGGGGGCAAACTGGGTCGTTATGCCGGGTATACCCATAAGTTCAAACTCTCGGTGGAATGGAACCAGTCCCATTATCGATCCGATGAACGTCCGGAACAACGCTGGTCTTTTCTGGAAATAGAGGGACAGTACGCCTATGATACCCGCGATATTTATCAGGAACCGACGAAGGGCGTATTGCTAAGCCAAACGATAAGTCCCCGTCTATTTTCAAATGGCTCATTCCAATGGATATGGAATCAGTCTTTGAGTAGCTTCAAAACCGTAATGCCGGGAAAGCGTCCCTTGATACTGGCCGGAAATTTTTCATCATTTGGTCTTATGGGATTTCGGGATCCAATCTGGCTGAATTACCTGGGAGGGTCCTTCACGGTCCGAGGTTTCCCGGTTCCGGATGAAACGACTTATCGCCGCGGAGATTCACCGGAGCGATTTGGCTATGTTCTGGTATATGGGAGTATGGAATTGCGTCAAATCGTGATTCCCCGCCACGCAACAGCGTCCCAGAATGAATTTGGGATTACGGCGGTTGCCTTTGTTGATGCGGGTATAATCAGTGATGATGTGGCCACATTGGGGGATCGACAACCGCTCTTTGGCATGGGCTATGGCGTGCGCGTACCGCTGCCCGTATTGCAGGTAATCCGTTTTGATATGGGTTGGGGATATTCAGAACAGGGGTGGACCGGTCCCTGGAGTTACGTGCGCTTTGGCCAGAAGTTTTAACGCTTCTTTCGAAATACCATCGCCTTTTCAAATCGGTTTTCCGTACCGGCTCGCAGCCGACTGATATTGCTCCGGTGGGTGTAAATAATAAACCAGGGGATCAGGAGGCTGAATACCAGTAAAGACATGGGAGCTGATTCCATACCCGTCAACGGGGGAAGCAGCAGGAGAAAGACGGGAAGCGATATGGCGGCTGACATGGAACTTACGGAAACATACCCGGTGGACATTAAAACCAGAACGAAGACACCGAGACAGAGAGGAAACACTACCGGAAATAATCCCAACAACATACCGGCCAGTGTTCCAACGCCTTTCCCACCTTTAAACCCGGCAAAAATGGTATAGGTATGTCCCAGAACGGCGGAAAATCCGCATAGTAATTGAAGAACGCCCAAATCACCAATGGGTTGCTGACTGAAAAACTGGGTAGCGTAAATACTCACAGGCAACCACCCTTTAAATATATCTACCACGACGACCACCAGGGCTGGTTTCCACCCCAGGACGCGAAAGACATTGGTTCCACCGGCATTTCCACTCCCATGCTCCCGAATGTCGATACCACGGGTCACTTTCCCAACGACTATGCTGGTGGGAAAAGATCCGGTTAAGTAACTAAAAAAAAGCAATCCGAAAAGTGTAAGTAGTTCAATCACTGCTCGTTGTCCTCCCATAATTGAATGGCGGCGCCCAGAACGCCCGGACCGGCATGCACTCCCAGGGCCGGACCTATGGTTGAGATAAATATTTGATCATCTGGTAAATCGTTTCGGAAAAGAGCTCGCAGCGCTTCCGCATCTTCAGGGCAGTCACCATGGATGACCCCAATACGGTACGAACGGCCTTCCGGAATATGTTTCTTTAAAAACCGATAGAGTCGTTCCACCCGGTTTCGGCGACCCCACAGTTTACCGGCAGGAACCAGGGCGCCTTCCGGGGAAACAGTAAGAATAGGATTCAACCGTAAGAAATCCGCCACTCGTTGTTTTGACCGGGGTAACCGTCCTCCCCGGACGACGTATTCCAGGGTATCTAAGAGAAAATAGATCGATGTGGACTCCACCGCCTGCTGGATAATACGGATCACCTCATCGTACTCCTTACCCGCATCGATGGCTTCGGCTGCCCGCAAGGCAATCATTCCGATGCCCAGGGACAGGCTGTTGGCGTCAATTAATCCAACGGGAAAATGGGGTAGCGACTGACTGGCGGTCTGGGCGGACTGGTACGTACCGCTGAGTTTTTGTGGCAGATGGATGGAAATTGCGGAAGCGAAATGCGCGCTTAAGAATTGATATTGTCGGCGAAAATCTCCTGGAGACGGTTGCGACGTTTGCGGATGGGCGGGATTGGTGCGTAATTCTTTCCAGAACTCATCAATGGAAAAGGTGACGCGATCCACGTAATGATTTTCACCGAAATTGAGTCTAACGGGAACGACATGGATATTGTAGCGATCAATTAACTCTTCCGGCAAGTCCGATGTTGAATCCACCACCAGCGCAATTGCAGCCTGCTTTTCATAGGCGTCTTTATGTTGCTTTCGCATGTCATCTACTTTTTCACCAGTGACATGGCCATATCGTCCACAAATTTCAAACGCTTCCCGGGGCTGATTTGTGTGAAGATGCACTTTCGCTTTGGTTTTGGTTCCGGCGATAACAATACTATCGCCCAGTTCATTTAAATGCGCCATGAGTTCCGGACGATTGATTTTTTCACCAAGAATCAGACACTCGGTACAGAATTGGTAATCCACTGACTTGGATTTTACGGTCGCCTTTTTCTCCGAACGGGATAGCCTGGATGCTGCATCTAGAATTCCTCGTTCAATGTAGTCCTGAATCCCTTCCAGGAGGTCTACAAATCCTTGAGCACCGGCATCGACAACTCCAGCTTTGGCCAATACTTCCAATTGTTCGGGGGTCGCTTTCAGGGCGGTTCGGGCCCGTTCCAGGGCTTCCTTCAGAACCATCCGAAAATCAGAGAATCGCTGACTCAGGGAATGAATTTGATCGGCCCATTCTGCTAATACCGTAAGAATCGTTCCTTCCTGTGGTTGAACCAACGCCTGGTAGGCAAATGATTTAGCGGTCTGTACTGCTTCGGCAAATTGTTGGACATTCAAATGCATTCGGTTTCGAATACCTTCGGAAAATCCTACCAGAAACTGAGCCAAAATTGCTCCGGAATTGCCCCGAGCTCCATCTAATGCGGCATCGGCCACCGCGGCCATCATGTCGTCAATATTGGAATGAACTTGAGAACTGATTTTTTCTTCGATCGTGGTTAAGGTAAACGCCATATTGGTTCCCGTATCGCTGTCCGGTACTGGAAACACGTTAATTTTATTCAAATATTCTTCTCGGGAGACTACCCGTCGAATTCCTGCGGTCAATGTGCGATAAAGGCGAACGCCGTCCAGGTATTCAATAGCCATGGAAAAACCCTCTACTTAAGAATGAACCTCATGTCGTTTGGGTGCCAACATGCCACCGCTGATGATGGCTTTTAATCCTTCTTCCACATCCATCTGAGCCGGAATGGAATCCTTTTTAGGAAGCATAATAAAAAATCCGGATGTAGGGTTTGGGGTGGTGGGGACAAATAGGTGGAAAAACTCCTGATTGTCCGCGTTGACGCTTTCGCCGGTTACAAATGCCAGGGTCCAGGTTTCTTTGCGGGGATATTCGATATAAACAACGGATCGAAAATTCCGGCTGGTGCCTCCTGAAAACGCTTGGGTGATTTGTTTGATGGTTTTGTAGATGGGGTTCACAATGGGAATAGCCGTGAGAATTCGTTCTCCCCATCCGAAAAATTTACGTCCCAGTACATTGGTGACGAACATTCCCAGCAGATAAACCGACACAAGCGTGATTAAAATGCCCAGACCGGGAATTTCGATGCCGATGCGACGCAGTAGCGTGGCGGTAGGTTTATCCAGAATTGCAAAGACGATCTTCAGAATATAGATCGTTAAGGCTATTGGGGCGATGGCCAGAAGCCCCGCAAAAAATGTTCGACGAAGGTGAATGGCAATGTGATTCATATAAAATGTTTATCGATGTTTCTGTTCTAGAGTTAATAGATATTGTTTCCGATCCAGGCCACCCCCGTAGCCCGTAAGCTGTCCACCTTTTCCCAGGACCCGGTGGCAGGGAATTATAATGGGAATGGGATTCCGGGCATTAGCGGCACCTACAGCTCGTACGGCACGAGGATTGCCGATTTTTTTAGCGATGTCACCGTAGGTGGATATTTCTCCATATGGAATCTCCGATACGGCCTGGAGAACCCGTTTGAAAAACGGTGTGGTTTGTAGATCCAACGACAAGTCAAAGGTGGTGCGACGACCGGAAAAATACTCGTCCAGTTGGCTGCGGGCAGCTTCGCCGGTTCGTGGATCTTGTTTAATGGTCTCGGTTTGAAAGTCCTGTGCTAACAATACTTCCGCTGGTTGTTCATCAGGAAATAAAATCCGGCAGAGTCCTTGGTCTGTTTCGGCTAGAACCAACGACCCGATTGGGGTAGTGTGCGTAGTGTATTTTATCATCGTTAGTTTCGGTCATAAAACAAAATAATATAGGGGCATTCAAAACAATTTCCTAAAGCTCTGTTTAGGATCGATTGATCCATGTTCCCCCCACTACAACCAGGAAGCCGCCCACAATCATCAAAGGCGTCAATTGTTCACCCAGGAGAATCCAACCCAACCCGGTAGCAATCACCGGAGGGAATAATGCCACATAGGCAATCCGCACCACAGACAAGTGAGAGAACAGCCAGAAATAGATTAGCCAGGTGATAACGGAACCAAACACAGCCAAATATCCGGTGGCGAGTAAATTGAGCGTCGTTAAAGGGATATGGGCTCCTCGCTCGAAGATTAAACTCACGATCAAAAGTAAAAAACCCGCTATCGTCTGAGAGACGGTATTGAGTTGCAGAGTGTTAATGGCTGTATGGTGTTTTTTTAAATATACTGCCGGGAATGACGCCAGAATCACAGAAACGATTAAAAGAAGAAGTCCCAGCGTAACCCGATCGCCGCCTAGACTACCACTTTGAGTGATGATGAGCACCACACCGAGGGACCCAAGGACAATACTGATCAATTTTTTCTTTGTCAGTCGTTCTGTTTTTAGAGTCCAGTGCGCCAAAAGTGATACGGTAATGGGATACCCGGCCCACACAAGTGAGGATAGGTTGGAATAAACGTATTGGGTAGCCCAGTAGGTCAGGGCATAGCTAACGCCAAAATTGATCACACCATAGAGCAAATAAAGGCGGATAGCTATTGGAGAGCGGGGAAGGGATTCTTTCCGCATCCACACCAAGGCCCAGAGGATAATGCCCGCTATTAAAAATCGGATACCGGCCCCTAGAAAAGGAGGCATTCCTTCATTGAGACTGACTTTGATTGCCAGCCAAGTCGTACCCCAAATCAGGGAAAGTAGACCATAGAGGATTGGGAGTTTGGCACGCATGAAACACGGAGCCTCCTGAAATGCAGGAGGCTCGGAATGAATTATGTAAGGTGAATGAAAATTACGTCTTTTGACGGAGGTGCATCCATTCCACAATCGTGCTGGCGATATAGATGCTGGAGTAAGTACCTACAATAACACCCACAATCATGGCAAAGGCAAAATTGTGAATGACTTCCCCACCTGAAATCCACAGCACCAGGACGACAAAAAAGGTGGTTAGGGATGTAATGATGGTTCGGCTCAAGGATTGATTGATACTGGTGTTAATCACAGCACTGTAGGATTCCCGTTTCCGGGCTTTCAAATTTTCACGAATCCGGTCGAAAATAACGATGGTATCGTTTAACGAATATCCTACAATTGTCAAGAAGGCGGCAATGATGGATAAGGATATTTCGTAGTCCAGGATCGAGAATAATCCCAACGTGATGAGAACATCGTGAATCAGGGCGGCAATGGCTCCCACGGCAAACTTGAATTCAAACCGGATGGAGATGTAAATCAAAATGAGTAGCAAAGCCGAGACAATAGCCATTACGGCTTTTCCACTCAATTCGGCTCCAATTTTCGGACCCACTTTTTCGGTAGTCAGCATAAAATCATTGGGATCGTCCGGAACATGATCCGGGAATGAATTATACAAGTACTGAACCACATAATGGGCCAAATCGTCCGGTTCATTTTCCATGGCCGCGATCCGGATACTGATCGTGGACGGGGAACCGAAATGTTTTATTTCCGCATCACTGAAATCAAAAGTTTGTCCGTTGACATCGGTGTGCGCTAAAGCGTCACGAATGGGGGCGACTTCAATGGGGTCATTAAACTGGACAGCAACCAGCATTCCCCCTTTAAAATCAATACTGAGTTTAGGTCCGCCATTCATGGCCAGGGACAGAATACCTGCCAGGATTAAAGCTCCAGAAAGGGAGAGCGCCGCCCGCTTCTGGGCCATAAAATCAATGTATGTCTTTTTCAGAAATCTCATATGCTTAACCTTTTAACGCCTTTTCGGTTGATAAAGGTATTGAAGACGGTCCGGGTAACGAATATAGCGGTAAACATACTAATGACAATTCCCCAGAAAAGGACGGTGGCGAATCCACGCACAGGACCCGTTCCAAATTGATAGAGGACCAACGCCGCAATAAGTGTCGTAACATTTGCATCGATGATGGTTGACAAGGCGTTGGAGTAGCCCGCGTCGACAGCGGCGCGGGGCGTCTTCCCTTTCCGCAATTCTTCCCGTATTCGTTCAAAAATAATTACATTGGCGTCGATGGACATACCCACCGTCAAAATAAGACCCGCAATTCCCGGTAGGGTGAGAGTGGCTTTGAGCGACGCCAGGATAGCTAAAACCAGCATCAAATTCCATAACAAAGCTAAATCCGCAACGGCACCGGACCATTTATAATAGACCAGGACAAACAAGACAACCAACGTCAAACCGAATATAACGGAAAAAGTGCCTTCACGAATCGAGTCGGCACCTAAGGAAGGGCCTACAATTCGTTCTTCAATAATTTTCACGGGAGCAGGGAGAGCACCGGCCCGGAGTACAATGGCAATATCCTTAGCTTCCTGCATGTTGGCAAATCCTTCGATCTGGGTACCTCCGCCGGAAATTTTCTCACGAATGGTTGGCGCCATTCGAACCTTTTTATCTAGGACAATGGCCACTTCACGCCCCACATTAGCGCCGGTTACCCGGGCCCATTGGCGAGCGCCTTCCGTATTCATACTCAACAAAACGATGGGTTGTCCGGAACTATTGCTGGCGGAAGATCCCAACCGGGCTTTCGCATCTTCAATAACACCACCACTCAATTCCGGATTTCTTTTCAGATAATATAGGGGATAGATTTTTTCTTCTACACCTTCCGGAGTGGTGTACACATTGGCTTTATTACCAAACAAAAATTGGCCGTCATCCGCCTGTAAACGGGCCTGGACTTCCGGCAAAGCCAGAATCTTTTTCACGGCATACATATTCTTTTCCGGTACGCCGATGGTCCGTCCCAGATTCCGCAGAAGGGCCGAAAAGGGTCGATCTTCAAACAGGCGCTGATCCACCACCACGGACGTGTCCTGAGCAGTATCAGCTGTCGTCTCTTCAGCTTCTCCGAACAACTCGCTTACCGAGATCGTTTTGTCTTCGCTGACCTTGGTCTCTTTTTCCTGGGCTGTCCCGGTAGTGTCAACATCCGCTAACTCTTCTAGATCCTCAGTCCCTTTGACGATTTTATCAATGCGGACCAGCAATTCATTGGTTAATTCCGGGTCCTTTACGATGTAGAACTCCAGCAATGCGGTACTCTGGAGCAGGCCTCGGGCCCGTTCCGGATCCTTGATTCCCGCCAGTTCAACAATGACGCGGTGGTTTCCCTGTTTCTGAATCGTGGGTTCCGACACACCAAACTGATCCACCCGGTTTTGAAGAATTTCCAACACCCGGTTGATCGCATCGTCCGCTTCTTGTTCCAAGGCCGCCAGAATATCGTCCTTACTGGCGCCATATTCGTGGTAATAGCGAGGCAGGCGCAATTTGTGGCGATCGATGGCATTCTTGAAGATGGTGAAAAAATCTTCCTGGGAGGTTTTCAGTTCCTTCTTGACCTCTTTAAGGGCCCGATCAAATTTCGCGTCGCGATTGGCGGCCAAATTGATCATCAGAGTGGGTAAATCCACTTCCAGGGCGATGTACATACCGCCTTTCAAATCCAGTCCCTGGCGAATTACTTTGTTCTCCAGGTCCTTAAGGGTGCCGGCCTCACGCCGAGCTTCCTTTTCCTCGTCTGAAAGGTTGTGGTACGCTACCGTCGGCCATAGAGAGTAGATGGCCCAGGCGAAAACGATGCCGATGATGATGTAGCGGGGTGTTAGTGTTTTGTTCATGGATGAATGGTCTGAGATGGTTAAAAAAAAGCGCAGCGAATTTACCCTGTGGTTCGATGAGGTGTCAAACGATTTAGAAAGAACAGCAATTGCGATTCCCAAATTATTTTATTCCTGGGGAGGGACACCTCAAGCCTTCTGGTCATCGAACGACCTGGTAATTTTCGTCAATTTCGTTATTTAACTAGGAGATACTCGTCGAATGAGGACAGCCTATTTCATCACGCCCAATTCACGCCCCACCTCGGTAAAGGCCTGAATCGCTTTGTCCAAATGACTGCGTTCATGGGCGGCGCTGATCTGAACCCGAATCCGGGCTTCTCCCTTGGGAACCACGGGATAAAAGAATCCAATGACATAAATTCCTTTCTCCAGTAAACGGGCTGCCATGGTTTGAGCCAGTCGGGCGTCGTACAGCATGATGGGAACAATGGGATGGACCCCGGGCTTGATGTCAAACCCCGCCGCTTCCATTTTTTCACGGAAGTAACGGGTGTTGGCTTCAAGACGGTCTCGGAGTTCCGTGGTGGCGGACAGCATTTCAAAAACTTTCAGTCCCGCCGCCACAATGGCCGGAGCCACGGTATTGGAAAACAGATAGGGCCGGGAACGCTGACGAAGGAGATCGATGATATCCTGACGTCCGGTGGTGAACCCGCCGGAAGCGCCGCCGAGGGCTTTCCCCAAGGTGGACGTGATGATATCGATTTTGTCCAAGACGCCCCGATACTCCGCGGACCCGCGTCCCGTGGCGCCCACAAATCCAGTAGCATGGGAATCATCCACCGCCACCAGGGCGTTATACCGTTCGGCCAGGGCGACGATTTCATCCAGTTTAGCGATGTCGCCATCCATACTGAAAACGCCGTCGGTCATGATCATCCGTTTTTGCGCCGATTGAGCCTCCTGCAGTTGTTTTTCCAGGTCGGCCATGTCCGCATGGGCATAACGAAAACGCCGGGCCTTGCACAGGCGTATCCCATCAATAATCGATGCATGATTCAAGGCATCGCTGATAATGGCATCTTCGGGCCCCAATAATGTTTCGAACAGCCCGCCATTGGCATCAAAACAACTGGTGTATAGGATGGCATCATCTTTCCCTAAGAATTGGGCGATGGCCGCTTCCAATTGTTTATGCAAATCCTGGGTGCCGCAAATAAACCGGACCGACGCCAGACCGAAACCATAGGTGTCCAGCGCATCTTTGGCGGCCTGGATGATGTGGGGATGATTGGCTAAACCCAAGTAATTGTTGGCGCAGAAATTCAAGACTTCCCCGCCCTCCACGGTACTGATTTGAGCACCCTGGGGCGTGGTGATGGTGCGTTCGTCTTTGTAAAGTCCTTCGGATTTAATGTCATTTAACACGGGTGAATAGTCAAATAGATTTGATTTCATAATATCCTTCCCCAATAATTATTCATAGCTGATTATTTCAAAAAAGTATTCAGTCATACCCATTCCAGAATTACTTTTCCGCACTGCCCCGATTCCATGATGTCAAACCCGGTCTGGTAATCATCAATGGGAATGCGGTGGGTCACTACCCCGGAGATATCCAAACCGCTCCGGAGCATCTGGGTCATTTTATACCAGGTTTCGAACATTTCCCGACCGTAAATCCCTTTCACATGCAGTCCTTTGAAAATGATATCATCCCAGTTAATGCTGGTGTCATTGGGCAAAAGTCCCAGCAGGGCGATGCGCCCGCCATGATACATGGCGCTTAACATATCCCGGAAAGCCTGGGGGTTGCCGGACATTTCCAGACCAATATCAAACCCGTTGGACATGCCCAGTTGGGAAATGGTGTCCTGAATGGAGGTTTGATTCACATTCACTGCCAGGCTGGCGCCCATTTTTTTGGCCAAGTCCAGTCGGTAATCGTTCACATCGGTGATGACCACATGGCGGGCTCCCGCGAATCGGCAGATAGCCACCGCCATAATCCCAATGGGGCCGGCTCCGGTGATCAGGACATCCTCGCCCACCATGTCAAAGGACAGGGCACAGTGGGTGGCGTTGCCGAAAGGATCAAAATAGGAGGCCGATTCCATGGAAATATCATCGTGGATGGGCCAGACATTTCGTTCGGGCATGACCAGATATTCCGCGAAGGCGCCGTTGCGGTTCACCCCGATGCCCTGAGCCTGGTGGCAAAGATGGCGCTTACCGGCGCGGCAATTTCGGCAATAACCACAGGTGATGTGCCCTTCTCCCGATACCCGGTCCCCGATTTTAAAATGGGTGACGCCGGGACCCATATCCACCACCACTCCCGCGAATTCATGACCAAAGATCATGGGTGTTTTTATGGTCCGTTGCGCCCAGGGATCCCATTCATAAATGTGAAGATCGGTTCCGCAGATCGCCGTTTTGTGAATTTGAATTAATACGTCATTGGTGCCGACGTCCGGTTCCGGAGAGTCGACCATCCAGACCCCTTTTTCAGGATATTTTTTAACCAGGGATTTCATGGGTCCGTCCTGTGTAATGGTGTTAAATCGTCATGGAAAAGAGAAAAAATTTAATCCACTCCTTCGGGGAAAACAAAGGTAGGGACGGGGATAAGAGATGTACGGCAGGGAAGAGGATAGGAGGGATCGGCCGCCGACTACTTACGGTTCGATTCGCTGTTCAGGGGCCAAAACTTAATCAATTCTTCTTCTGTAAAAGAGGGGGACGCCGCGCTGAAATATTTCAACGGTACGTCCCCGATATTTTCCAATCCATGGGGCTCTTGGAACGGAATAAAAATACAATCTTCACTCTGAACAATTTCTTGCTCATCCCCGACGGTCATTTTACCGGTGCCCGCTATGATGTAATACACCTGTTCCGGTTCATGGTGATGCACTCGTTGTTTGCCGCCCGGTTCAATTTCAACGAAGGTGGTCGTCAAATGAACTGAATGACTGGTGACGGGAGAAGCGGCGATCACCCGGGATATCCGAATCCGGTTCTGTCCCCACATGATTTCGCAGGATCTCCGGATCCTGCGAAAAGAATTTCTCCCCGGATAAGGAACGATGACTGAACTATAATTTCATTCTCATATTTCCGCACGGTCTGGAGACCTTGCGAAATCCTGGTCTTTCCTTTTTTCCGCGAAACAACGTCGCCCCCCCTCCCACACAAAAATAATCGGGGAAGGCACATAGGGCCTGGGTTAAGTGATAGGTTTAAAAACCCTATTGGTGAAATCATGGAGGCTTCATCTGTAATGAAATTCAATTCATCCCCACCCAAAGCTGGTTGCTTGTTTGCCCGTAGGATCGCACCTAAATTCGACCCCGCAATTCAATCCATACACATTTAGATGGCACATATTATTTCCATAACCAATCAAAAAGGAGGGGTCGGCAAAACCACCAGCGCGGTCAATATCGCCGTAAGCATGGCGGTTTCAGAAGTCAAAACACTCCTCATTGATCTCGACCCCCAGTCCAACGCCACCACCGGCGTATCCAATTTATTTGAATCTAACGGGACCAATATTTATGAGGTTCTCACGCAGCGTTCGTCCCTGGAAGATGCGATTCAGAGTACGGAACTGGAAAACCTGGATATTCTTCCATCGACTAATGATTTGGTGGGCGCCGAAATTGAGTTGGTGAGCGTCATGGCGCGGGAATATCAATTGCAAAATCATCTGGAAGCGGTGTTGTCCAAATATGAGTATATTTTTATCGACTGCCCCCCGTCCTTAGGTCTGCTCACCATTAATGCCCTGGCGGCCTCGGATGGCCTGATCATCCCCATACAATGCGAATATTACGCCCTGGAAGGGTTGGGGCAGTTGCTAAACACGATCCGGCTGGTGCAAAAACATATCAATCCCAAATTAACCATTGCCGGCGTATTATTGACCATGTATGATGGTCGATTGAATTTGTCCAAAGAAGTAGCCGAAGAGGTCCGAAGTTATTTTTCAGACACTTTATTTAAAACAGTCATTCACCGGAATGTCCGGCTTGGAGAAGCGCCCAGTTTTGGGAAGCCAGCCTTGCTGTATGATGCCAACTCCACCGGTGCTCGTAATTACTTGGAATTAGCGGAGGAAATATTAACTCGTGTCGGCTAATCGATTAGGTCGTGGGCTGGAAGCCCTGATACGTCCCCAGGAGGATAGTGGCGCCGGTGCCAAACCGGGCGTGGTGAAGCTGCCCCTGAAATTGATTGATTCCAATCCTTTTCAGCCGCGGAAGAATTTTGATGAAACCGGAATTGAAGAATTGTCCGCTTCAATCCGTGAAAAGGGCATCTTAACGCCGGTAACCGTGCAAGCTCTGGATTCCCGGTTCATTCTAATTGCCGGGGAACGCCGTTGTCGCGCCGCCCGTATGGCGGGACTGACGGACATTCCCGCTTATGTGGTGGAAGTGGCGGGTGAAGCGGACCTCATGGAAATGGCCCTGATAGAAAATATTCAGCGGGAAGATTTGAATCCGGTGGAAGAGGCGGAAGGCTACGCTGTGCTTCACAGTAAGTTTGATCTATCCCAGGAAAAAATTGCCAAGGCCGTGGGGAAAAGCCGGGTGTCCGTCACCAACGCTCTGCGGCTTTTAAATCTTCCTCCGAAAATCAGAGCCAGTCTGAAAACGGGAGAAATCACGGCGGGACATGGCCGGGCGATCCTCATGGTGAAAACCCCCCGCGCCATGGAAAAGCTGTGGGAGCTGATACGGACCCAGGATTTAAGCGTGCGAAAAGCGGAACAACTGGCCCGGGACTGGCAAGCTGCCCGATCCAAAAAGCCCAAGGCAAAAGCCCCTGCGAATCCGGCTCTTAAGGCGGTGGAAAATGACCTCATCACCTACCTGGGAACCAAAGTTAAACTGAAACCGGGAAAAAAGGGCGGCGTGATTGAAATTTCCTATTTTTCGGATGAAGACCTGGAACGCCTGATAGAATTATTCCGATCATTGGACGCCTGAGTTTCGTCCCTTAATCATGAAACCAAAGCGTTACACATTTTTAGTCATCCCCGATACGGGAGACGAAAATAAACAATTCCAGGTCAGTCGTCGGACTCTGAAAGTTTCCCTAATCCTGATTGTGCTGTTGGTGATGTCCATATTTGGTGCGGCCATTTATTTCACACCCCAGATTGTGGAATACGATTCCCTGAAAACCCGGTATGATAAACTGGCCCGGGAACGCGTCTCGGTGTTGAATTTGATGCAGGATTTGGAGCGGATTCAACAGATGGATCAGCAAATCCGGAAAACACTGGGACCGGATTTGCAGTTTGACAAGAGGGCCGAGGAAAACGACACGACTGGCCGTTTGCCTATCCCGGGAACGGTGATTGAAAAACCGGTTCATGTCTCCTATGTGGAGAATATTCCTTCAGTGCCCCCCATCATGGGTTATGTAACGCAACGATTACACACCTCAATTCAGGACCCGGTGAAAAACCACAAGGGCATTGACATCACCGTAAAAATAGGAGACCCGGTGGTGGCCTCCGCCAGCGGATATGTGGTGTTTTCCGGTTGGACCTATGATCTGGGCAATATGGTGATTTTATTTCACGGGAATGGGTATTTTACCCTGTATGGTCATTTTTTGAGGAGTCTGGTGTCCAACCGGGAATTTGTCCACCGGGGAGAGGTAATCGGCCTGGCAGGGAATTCGGGGATTTCGTCCGGACCCCACCTCCACTTCGAAGTCTGGAAAGATGGACAATCGTTGGATCCCTTCATCTATTTCCCGGAATACAAACCAAAGGATATTAGTGGTCATGAAAACGAGTAAACTGGATTTTCAGAATGTGCATACCGTCATTGGCGCTGACGCGACCCTGGTGGGCGATTTAACCCTGGAAGGGGGATTGATCATCTACGGCACGGTGGAAGGGAATATTCAGACGGCCGGTCCGGTTCGGGTAGCCAAAACCGGCGTGGTCCGGGGCAACATCGCCAGCAGCGACATCCAGCTTCATGGTCAGGTCCATGGGAATATCGTGGTCCAGTCCCGCGCGGTATTAGGAGGGCAGAGCTACCTCAATGGAGACTTGACCTACCAACATTTACTGATTGAAGAAGGGGCGCGGTTCACGGGTCAGTGCCGCCTGGCGGAATCGGAAGATGCGCCGCAACCATGACCAAACCTTCAAACACGATGGCAGATTCTTTCCGCTATCTTCAAAAATTGATGCAGGAAATGGGTCCCGCGGCCGGCGCGTCATATTCCTTGATCGCGGCGTTGTTGCTCCTGGGCGGGCTGGGATTCTTTGCGGATAAACATTTTCACACGTCCCCGGTGTTTGTGTTAATTGGAATGGGCCTGGGGCTGGTGGTGGGCATGTATGAAATCGCCAAAGTTGTGTTTAAAAAAAAATGAAAGTGCGATTTGAACGATTAATAACAGGGATTGTACTGCCAATCCAGCCGTGGAGTTAATGGTGTATGAAAGGACGATTTTCGATTTGGATCTTGATGGGTAGTGTTGGGCTTTGGGGCTTGTTATCGGCCATCCTGGGTCCCGGATTTGTGATGCCTGGATTTTGGGGGATGGCGGGTCCGTTGCTCATGGGTGTCATTACCGTCGAATTGGTGGTGCGGACCTTTAACCGCTCTCCTGAAAAATTGACCAACATGATGATAAAATCCTTTGCGGGGAAGATGATTTTTTATGCCCTATATGTGGTCGTTGTTCTAACCACGACCTCCCTGGATGCCATGATTTTTGTTTTTAGTTTTTCCGGTTTTTTTATTCTTCTTCATATGGTGGAGGCGTTGTATTTTCGCGCCAAATTTAAAGCCCATTAACGCATAATTAATGTCCATGATCATACCTGAACAAGAGCACGCCTCCGAAGGATTTAATGCCGGCGAAGTGATAATCGGTCACGTGTCCAACACGACGCATGACCATGCCATTGTCCATTTGCCCACAATATTCGGCATCGATTTTTCCATTACCAAACATGTATTCATGATCTGGTTAGTGGCCTTGATTGTATTTATTGCCGTTACCTGGGCCGTCCGGCGGGCCGTTCGGAAAGGAGATCTGGTACCCACCGGATTTGCCAACGCCATTGAAGCGGTAGTCCAATACATCCGGGATTCAATCGTCCTGCCCAACGTGGGACCCAAGTTCGTCAATACCTGGACACCCCTCATCCTTACGTTTTTCTTTTTTATTGTGTCCTGTAACGCCATTGGGCTGATTCCCTTATTTGACGTAATTGGCGCCCTGGATCGATTTATTTTCAAGACGGAACATACCTCCTTTATTAATCTGATTATTCACGGCGGAACCACGGCCACGGGGAATTTCAATGTCACGGCGGCACTGGCGATTATTACTTTCTTTTCCATTATTATCGCCGGGTCCCGGGCACACGGATTTATTAACCATTGGAAAAATTTAGTCCCCCACGGATTGCCCTGGTGGGTCTACATCATTTTGATTCCGATTGATATTATCGGAATGTTCGTTAAACCATTCGCATTGACCATGCGACTTGCGGCCAATATGACCGGCGGTCATGTCGCCATTCTGGTGATCCTGTCGTTTGTATTTATCTTTTCCGGACTATTCCATAGTGCTTTGGCTGGAATTGGAGTGGGTGCGTTCATTTCAGTTCCGCTGGCAGTGGGCATCTCCGCCCTGGAGATTATTGTTGTCCTGGTGCAAGCCTATGTGTTTACCCTCTTGTCCGCTGTATTTATTGGAATGGCGATCAATGTACATCATTAATCGTTTTTCAACCTCAACTTCCGAACCGGTGGACGCTGTACCAACGGCGCTCCTTCCGTATCGGAACACGACATCTCAATTCACTAACCAAGTAAAAACCATGGAGGTTACGTAAATGGAAAACCTGCATTATTTTGGTGCGGCATTAGGTCTGGGTCTGTGTGTAATTGGCGCGGGGCTGGGCATTGGTAAATTGGCAGCGGCGGCTGGTGAAGGCATTGCCCGTCAACCCGAAGCGGCGGATAAAATCACTGGCGCAGTCAACCTGCCGTTGTTCCTGCTGGAAGGTGTTGCCATTCTGGGTGAAGTATTTGCCCTCTTAATCGTGTTGATGAAATAGGACACTCAACACTTCTTACTAACATTAATGGAGTAATCCATGGATAATCCTCTTGTTCAACCCGATCCAGGGTTGTTCATCTGGACCATCATAACGTTTCTGGTTCTCCTGTTCTTGTTGGCCAAATTTGCGTGGAAACCGCTGTTGGCCATGTTGGACAAACGGGAAGCCCTGATTCGTGAATCACTGGCCAATGCTGAAAAGGCTCGGTCCGATTTGGAACGGATTCAGGAAGAATCAGAACAAATGCTGGCAAAGGCTCGGGGAGAAGCCCAAGACATCGTCAAAAAAGGTAAGGAGACCGCTGATCGAATGAGAGCGGACCTCCTGAGACAGGCTGAAGAAAAAGCCCGTCAGATCCGCCAAGATGCTGAAGCGCAGATTAACGCTGCGAAAGATCGGGCATTGGCGGAGATTAAGGCGGAAGTGGTGGACCTTTCGATTCAAATTGCCGGCAAATTGATCCAGAAAAACTTATCAGCCCAGGAAAATCAGGCGCTGATTGAGCAATCCATTCAACAATTGACGACCAAGCATGAGGCCTGATAAAAAAATCAAATCCTACGCCCGGGCGCTGCTGAACGTTGCGATTAAAAACGACGCAGTGCCAGCGGTTGGATCCTCTCTGCAGGATGTAGCAGGGCTGCTTCGGAAAGTACCGGCCTTTAAGGTGTTTTTCCACACACGCCGGATTCCGGTAAGTGAGAAATTTGGTATCCTCCGGGATGTGTTGTCCAAAGCCGTTCACCCCATTGTTTTGGAATTTCTTGTCCTGTTGGTGGAGGATCGGGATACCCTGTTATTACCGGATGTGGCTCATCAATATTCCCGATTCCAGGTTGCTGCCCTGAATCAGATCCCCTTGATGATTTACTCCGCCGAACCGCTCACGGATGAACAGGCCGAGTCCATCATTCAGCGGCTGGAGGCTTCCACGGGGAAAACACTGGACGCTACCCGAATTGTGGACCCCAGTCTTTTGGGAGGCATCAAACTGCGGCTTGGGAATGTCTATCTGGATGCATCGCTGTCCAAGCAGTTGGATCATTTAAAGCAATTTATATTAAAGAATTAACCTCTGGAAGAGTACATGGAATTCAAAGCAGACGAAATAAGAGATTTACTGCGAGCGCAAATTGACCAGTACAAGATCGAAATAGACGTCGCTGAAGCGGGTGAGGTCATTGATATCGGTGACGGTGTCGCCCGGGTCAGCGGACTGGAAAATGTGGTCAGTTCGGAACTGGTGGAGCTGCAAAACGGCGTCTTCGGTATGGCCCTCAATCTGGAAGAAGACAATGTGGGTCTGGTGCTGTTTGGTGACAGTCGTCTGGTGGAAGAAGGTGACCTGGCCAAACGTACCGGCCGAGTCGTGGAAGTCCCTGTGGGAAAAGCCCTCCTGGGACGGGTGGTCAATCCTCTGGGACAACCCCTGGATGGCAAAGGCCCCATCGATACCGAAGAGTCTCTGCCGATTGAGCGGAAAGCCCTGGGTGTGATGGCCCGTCAACCGGTGAAAGAACCTCTGCAAACCGGACTGAAATCAATTGACAGTATGATTCCCATCGGCCGGGGCCAGCGGGAATTGATCATTGGCGACCGTCAGACCGGGAAAACCGCAATCGCCATCGACGCCATTATCAATCAGAAATACACCCACCAAACGGATAAACCGGTCTACTGTTTTTATGTGGCCATTGGTCAGAAAGCGTCTACGGTTGCCCGGGTAGTGAAGGAACTGGAAGATGCCGGCGCCATGGATTACACGACCGTGATTACGGCGAACGCCTCTGATCCTGCACCGTTGCAGTATATTGCTCCTTATTCCGGCGCGGCGATGGGTGAATATTTCCGGGACAATGGAATGCATGCGTTAATCATCTACGATGATCTGTCCAAACAGGCGGCGGCTTATCGTCAAATGTCCCTGGTTCTTCGGCGGCCTCCCGGTCGTGAAGCCTATCCCGGTGATGTGTTTTATCTTCACAGCCGTCTGCTGGAACGGGCGTCCAAATTGAGTGATGAGCTGGGGGGCGGCTCCTTGACGGCACTGCCCATCATTGAGACCCAGGAAGGGGACGTGTCCGCCTACATTCCCACTAACGTGATTTCCATTACGGATGGTCAGATTTATTTGGTCAGTAGTTTATTTAATGCCGGTGTTCGACCGGCGGTGGATGTGGGTATCTCCGTGTCGCGTGTGGGCGGAAATGCTCAGATCAAAGCCATGAAAAAAGTGGCAGGTCGACTGCGTCTTGACCTGGCCCAGTACCGGGAACTGGAAGCATTCGCCAAATTCGGGTCCGACCTGGATAAATCCACCAAAGCCCAACTTACACGGGGGGCTCGAATGGTGGAAGTGCTAAAACAGAAGCAATACTCTCCCATGGATGTGGAGAAACAAATTGCCATTTTGTTTGCGGGAAGTCAGGGCTACCTGGATGATATTCCCCTGGAAAAAGTGGCTGAATTTGAAGAAGGCTTCCTGTCCTATCTTGATGCCAATTACCGCGATGTGCTGGATTCGATTCGTGACACGGGTGATATTTCTGACGAATTGAATACTCAGTTACAGGAAGCGGTGGAATCCTTTAAAAAAGGCTTTGTTGCCTGATCTATGGCCAGTCTAAAAGAAATCCGTAACCGAATTAAATCGGTCAAGAGTATCCAGAAAGTCACCAGCGCCATGAAGATGGTGGCCGGTGCTAAAATGCGGAAGGCTCAGGAACACATGGAAGAGGCGCGTCCGTATGCGTATCGCATCCGGGACGTGATCCAGGACTTGCTGCCCGACGTGGATCGCAGTGTGCTTGATTTGCTGGAAGTCCGCCCGGTTCGCCGTGTTGGAATTGTGGTCGTGACTTCCGATCGGGGGTTGGCGGGTTCGTTCAATACCAATATTATTAAGCGTACCTACCGGGAGATCGATTCCATCGGTGTGGAAAATGTGGATTTATTCTGCATCGGGAAAAAAGGTGCCGATCATTTCCGGAATAGGAATTTCAATATTATCGAATCCCATGTGGAATTCTGGAATGAGCTGGATTTTAACCATGCCATCAAGATTGGAAATGGAATCGTAAGTCATTTCCTGAATGGTTATGTGGATGAAATCCGGGTCATCTTTAACGAATTCAAGAATGTGGCAACGCAGGAAATTGTTGTGGAAACGTTGTTGCCCCTGGCCTTCGAATCTGGCACTAAACAATCTCAAAATCGCCTTTATGAACCCTCCAAAGATGCGATTGTTAAATCTTTGGTACCCCGCCATCTCAATGTTCAAATCTGGCGGTACTTGCTGGAGTCTTTTGCCAGTGAACAGGCGGCACGGATGGTTGCCATGGAAAATGCCACCGACAATGCCATTGAAATGATTAAAACACTCCAATTGGAATACAATAAAGCGCGGCAAAATGCGATTACCACAGAAATGCTGGAAATCGTTAGTGGCGCCGAAGCGCTGAAATAATAACGAGGAACGTGAATGAACTCCAAAACGGGTAAAATTTTACAGATTATGGGTGCGGTAGTGGACGTCGTATTTGAAGATGGCCACTTGCCGGAAATTTTAAATGCCCTGGAAGTGGACCGGGGCGATTCCAAACTGATCCTGGAAGTGGCCCAGCATCTGGGAAATTCGATTGTACGCACAATCGCGATGGATTCTACGGATGGCTTGGCCCGGGGTGTAGAGGTTGTGAATACGGGACAGCCTATTTCCGTGCCCACCGGCCAGGATACCTTGGGTCGCTTATTTGACGTTCTGGGGAATACCATTGATGGGAAAGAACCCCTCCCTGATTTAAAAGTGAAACCCATTCACCGGGATGCGCCCAAACTGGAAGAATTGACCACGACCACGGAAGTCCTGGTAACGGGAATTAAAGTTGTGGATTTAATGGAACCCTACACCCGTGGTGGAAAAACAGGATTATTCGGCGGTGCCGGTGTGGGTAAAACCGTGTTGATTCAGGAGCTGATTCGCAATATCGCCACGGAACATGGTGGATATTCCGTTTTTGCCGGTGTGGGCGAACGGACCCGTGAAGGAAATGACTTATACCGGGAAATGACGGAATCAGGGGTGATATCCAAGACCGTGATGGTCTTTGGTCAGATGAATGAACCCCCCGGAGCCCGGTTGCGCGTGGCTCTTTCCGGATTGACCATGGCGGAATATTTCCGCGATGAAGAAGGACGGGATGTACTGTTCTTTATGGACAATATTTTCCGATTCACGCAGGCTGGATCAGAGGTATCAGCTCTGTTAGGCCGTATGCCTTCCGCCGTAGGGTATCAACCGACCTTGGCCACGGAAATGGGCGCTTTGCAGGAACGGATTACCAGTACGAAAAAGGGGTCCATCACTTCCGTTCAGGCCGTATATGTCCCCGCGGATGACCTGACTGACCCGGCTCCCGCAAACACCTTCGCCCACCTGGATGCCACGACCGTGCTAGAACGGAAAATTGCGGAGCTAGGTATTTATCCGGCGGTTGATCCGTTGGCATCCACCTCCCGGATTTTGGATCCCCGTGTGGTTGGGGAACGGCACTACGGTGTGGCCCGGTCCGTGCAGCAGATTCTGCAGAAATATCGTGAATTGAACGACATTATCGCCATTTTGGGAATGGATGAGTTGTCCGACGAAGATAAACTGACCGTGGCTCGCGCCCGGAAAATCCAGGGCTTTATGTCACAACCTTTCTTCGTGGCCGAGCAATTTACGGGCAGTGAAGGGCGGTATGTTACCCTGGAAGATACCGTGAGCGGCTTTGAAGCGATTCTGAACGGCGAAGTGGACGATTTACCGGAGCAGGCGTTTCGGTATGTGGGAACCATCGACGAAGCCATTGAAAAAGGTAAAAAACTGGTCGCTGCCTGATGCGTACTTTTGAACTGGAAATTGTGACACCCACCCGGGTTATCAAGGAAAAAGATATATCCTATGTGCGTTGTCCCGGAGTGGACGGCTCCTTTGGAGTTTTGGGCGGCCACGCGGAAGCGATGATTGCTCTGGACATAGGACCAGTGAAAATTTCCGGAAACGGCGGAGACTGTTGGCTGGCCACCAGCGGGGGATATGCGGAAATCAAAGGCGATAAAGTTTTATTGCTGGTGGAAACGGCGGAATTCCAGGAGGAAATTGATGTGGAACGGGCTAAAAAAGCGCTGGAACGCGCCGAAATGAGGCTGAAGCAGGAAAATGCGGACCGCATTCGGGCCAAGGCTTCCCTGGCGCGGGCCATGAATCGCCTGCAGATTGTACAATAAAGATTGGAATCAGATTCAATTCCCGAAACCGCCTGTTTGCCTCAGGCGGTTTTTCGTTTATATCGAGTCTTCTGATTGAATCTGGATTGCCAGCGGCGTTAACATTCTAAATAACAATAATCACATTATCGAGTACTATGATGAAACGAACACATACCTGTGGTGAACTGACAGCTGAAGCTGTAGGAACTCGGGTGGTATTAAATGGATGGGTCAATTCCGTCCGGCTTCATGGACAGATTATTTTTGTGGATCTTCGGGATCGCCATGGAAAAACTCAGATTGTCTTCGATTCGGAGCATTTTCAGGGGGACTTGAACCAGGCGAAGAAATTATCGATGGAAGATGTATTGTCGATTCAGGGTACGGTTCAGCATCGTGCCGATCAGGCCGTTAATCCCAATATGGCCACCGGCGAAATTGAGGTGATGGTTGCCTCAATGGAATTGCTCAGCGAAGCGGACCCGTTGCCGTTTGTAATTACCGACCGGGAAGCGGCGTTGGAAGATTTGCGGCTCAAATACCGGTATTTGGAATTACGGACGGAAGAATTGCAATCGACTCTGGCGGTCCGTCACCGGGCGGCTCAGGTTGTCCGTCAGTATCTGGACCGGAACGGATTTTTTGAGATTGAAACTCCGGTGCTCATGAAATCGACACCGGAAGGAGCCCGAGATTACCTGGTTCCCAGCCGCATCCACCGGGGAAAATTCTACGCCCTTCCCCAATCGCCCCAAACCTATAAACAGTTGCTTATGATTGCGGGTTTCGACCGGTATTTTCAAATTGTGAAATGTTTCCGGGATGAAGATTTGCGGGCCGATCGTCAGCCGGAGTTTACCCAAATCGATATTGAAATGTCATTTGTGGACGAGGCGGATATCCAGGCGGTGAGTGAAGGATTGACCCGGGAAGTGTTTCGTGCCATCCTGGGGGTAGAACTCCCGGACACATTTCCGGTCCTGACCTTTAACGAAGCCATGGACACCTACGGAACCGACAAACCGGATCTGCGCTATGACTTACCGCTTCAGGATGTAAAAACGTATACCGACGAATCTGATTTTCAGGCGTTTAAGTCGGCGGAAACGGTGAAAGGCCTTGTGGTTCCTAACGGGGAATCCTATTCCCGGAAAGTCATTGACGGCCTAACAGACCATGTAAAGTCCTTTGGCGCCAAAGGGCTAGCCTGGATGAAAGTAAATGAAGCGCAACTCACCGGGGGGATTTCCAAATTTTTCAATCCAGATCTTCAAGATCGATTAATACGTGATCTTTCTCTCCCCGATGGTTCGATCCTCTTCCTTATTGGTGATGCCAAACGAGTGGCGCAAACAGCCATGGGCGCGCTGAGAACGGAAATCGCCCGGCGGGAAAACCTGGCTTCACCTGATGAGTTTAAACCCTGTTGGGTGGTGGACATGCCCATGTTTGAATGGGATGAAGACGACGGCCGGTATGTGGCGGTTCATCATCCGTTCACCTCTCCGAAACTGGAAGACCTTCCCAAAATGGCAACTGCGCCCGATCAAGTCTATTCCCGGGGGTATGACCTGGTAATCAACGGATATGAAGTCGCTGGCGGATCGATTCGTATTCACCAGCGGGAGGTGCAGGATCAGGTATTTCGCCATTTGGGAATTTCAGAGCAAGAAGCGCAGGAGAAATTCGGCTTTTTACTTGAAGCCTTGCGTTACGGCGCACCACCCCATGGTGGAATTGCCTTTGGATTTGATCGATTCGTAATGCTCCTGTGCAAAACAACCAATATCCGGGATGTCATTGCGTTTCCCAAAACCACCTCAGCGTCGTCGCTCATGGATGAATCACCTAGCGAAGTTTCCCAGCGGCAATTGGATGAGTTGGGAATTGCGATTGTCCGCAAGGATAAGTCACACTAGATATTTAATGTTCAGCTTAGACAATAAAAAAGGGTGAAGTTAAAACTGGTTGCAACGCTCTGCGTTGTAACCCAATTATTTACGGCGAACATCGACTGATAATTCTGTTACACGGCAGAGCCATGTAACGAGGATAGTTGATGGAGGCGTGTATACGAGGACCAAGCTTTGTAACGGAGGGTACAAATAATATAAATTTTGGAATTCTATGACACGAAATCGTTATAAAGTATATGAACCGGAGTACCCGTATTTTGTTACCTGTACAGTAGTAGAATGGATGTCGCTATTGACGCCCGTCCCGGTTAAAGAGATCGTTCTTCAATCATTGCAGTTTTTACAAAACGAACGATCCATCAGGTTGTATAGCTATGTTATCATGCATGATCATTTACATCTGATTCTGCAGTCAGATCAAATAATAAAGAATATGATACGTTTTAAATCCTATACAGCCCGGCGAATTATCGACTATTACAAATCGCGGAAACAAACAGATATCTTAGATGCTTTACATCAGGCAAAATCGCCAAACCGCCAGGATTCCGATTATCAATTCTGGCAGGGTGGTTATTCACCGAAACAAATCCAAACGATGGAAATATTTCAACAAAAAATGGATTATATACATCTCAATCCTGTTCGTAAAGGTTATGTAAGCCGTCCCGAGGATTGGTTCTATTCAAGCGCAAGGAACTTTGCGGGGCTTGCCGCCAAAATATCAATCACCCGGTTTTCTGATTAATAAACAAATACCCGCGGGTTAAAAACCTTTACTCTGCTTCACCTCGACACAACGCTCTGCGTTGTGTCGGGTGTTTGATTTGCGTTACATGGCAGAGCCATGTAACGAGGGTCCCGAGGGTCCGTGGGTTGAGTATTACAACAAGGGCGGGTAGTTTTAATGAGAGCAACTTATTCCATAAAACTGGTTACAACGCTCTGCGTTGTAACCCAATTATTTACGGCGAACATCGATTGATGATTCCGTTACATGGCAGAGCCGTGTCACGAGGATGGTACGCGTAGCAAGCTATTGCAATTGTTGCACCCGGGATAGCCGTGCTGAATGTTCAAGGACGTTAACGACCAGGAAAGCTCAGTTTAGACAATAAAAAAGGGTGAAGTTCAACGACTTCACCCTTGAAATATCCCGTTAGTTTAGGATTAGGTTCGCAAGGCTTCAATCGCCCTTAACACGTCCCGTCGACTAATCTGCCCCACCAGTTTATTTTTTTCCACCACCGGAAATCTCCGAAACCTGGTGGTAATGAATTTTTCCGCCACATCCATTAGACTAGCGTCTGCATCCACTGTGGTTACCTGGGTGGACATCAAATCCCGCACGAGTTTACCCGGATCATTGTGGTATGAGGCCTCCAATATGACGGGAAGACAGTCCTTCTCCGATAAGATGCCCACAATAATGTCATCATCCTCTACCACGGGAGCTCCGGAAATCTTGTTTTTCAACAGGATTTGAATGGCCTCGAGCACATTCTGGTCCGGGGAAAACGTGATACAATCCTTGGCCATATAATCCTTCACGTTTAATGGTCGACTCATGGAACTCTCCTTTAGTTTTCCGCTTTGGTTTTGGAATCTTCCGTTGCGGAGGACTCTTCTTTATCTTTGCGGGAATTCACAAAATCTTTAACGGTTTCTACAACTTTGGGCGCAAGATCAATTAATTTGGTAACAGCGCTTTCTTTTTCACCGATGGTCAACAATTTGGCGCCATCGGGTCCCACAACCACGAATCCGATTGGCTTAATGGACCAGCCCCCGCCGATACCCTGGCCTTCCACAGGTTTGGATGCGGATTTTGAGGATTCACTACCCCCACCGCCAAAGCCAAATGTAACATGAGAAACCGGTATCACGGTATGGTCCCCGGCTTTTACCGGTTCTCCCACAACTGTTCGGGAAATCATTAAATCCTGCAGTTCATCTAGTGTGGTTTTAATCAATTCTGATATATGCATAATAACCCCTTTTTAGTCATGTAATTTAACCATTGTCTTTCCCCCATGCCAGAGAACGATCAACGGACGGAATTGAAAGGTTAAATGACCGATCAATTGCGTGTTTGGTAGAAGTTGAAATTGAGGCTGAATTTGGAGATGGAATTTGGACATTCCAGGTAGCGAGGTCAGATAGGAGGCGATTCCATAAACGATACCAGTGGTCATGGGATTGGTAAATCCAATCTGACCTTCCAAGTTGAGAGACTGAAAATCAAGGGTGGATTCTATCAGTTTCACCCATTCCTGTGAAGGTATTTTTTTCCAGGAACGCTTACGCATACGCGGTTTGGACTTAGCTTTCGCCGTTCGGGTTTTGGTGCGGCGTTCATGTGAGAACCAGGGATGGTGGTAGGGGCCGAACTCAATCGTCTTGTACTGTGAGGATCGGATTTGGATACCAAACCGGGTTGTTCCCACTTGTATGAGACCATTCCATTTCCGTTTTTCCAATGTATCGATATACTTCCCCTTTATGTGGATTCGATACGGAAGGATGAGGAGAAGGCCAAGACCAATGACGAAACTGACCACAACCCAAATGAGGATGTTCATGTCAAAGGGTTCGGCTCACCAGATAGGATTCATTCGAATAAATAGGTTTCCTGTTCCAATAACGCTTTGGCCAAGGCTTGATTGCGAAGGTTTTCCGGTATAATGTTGGGATTCACCGTCGGGTCCTGGTTGATGACCCAGGTTAATTCCTCATGAAAACGATCTCGGTTTCCCGCTTTCGTATCCAGAAACCGGGCTTGTTGTACCACCGTGGCATAACAGGAGGGGTAGGCTTCCCGGGCCTGTTTGAAATACGATTCCACTCGTTCCAGGTCCACACCGGGCAGTCTTGAGTAAAACGTTCCGAACAAGCGATATATTCCTCCATAATCGTATGTGGGATTGGACGTTAGAATCCGGTGTAAAGCCGTTTCAATCACTTCCCGTTCATGCATCCGTTCCACAACCGGTTTTTGAATTAACCGATGCACCCGATTTTTAGCCCACCAGTATAAGAGAACGATTTGATCTTCCGGCAAGGATTCAATTCTCTTGATTTGGGCAGCGATGGAATCATTGGAAACCTGAACGGTGTCAGCTACGACAGGAGGAAATAGAATTTTTTCAAGCTGGGTAATCGCGTCTCCATATAAGTGATCTTTTTGTTGAGAATCCTGTTCCCAGTAATAGGCTACGAAATAACAGGCGTGGCTGAAATGGATGCTCAATTCCGGATCGTCAGGATAAATCAATAATGCTTTACTCCAAAAGAGAAGCGCCCGTCGGGCGTAATCTTCTTTATCCCGTTGCTCCCAATGTGATTCAGCTTGTTTCATCAGGAATTCGGCATTTTGGTCCAGATTTTTCTGAATGGAGTATCCCGGGCCTGCGCATTGAATAAAGATTAGCACTAAAGCCAGGGAAAGGATCAGAGGCAAGAAGGAACGTCGGGTCAGTTCTTTGAGTCCAAATGACATTGCGGGTGTAAATTTAACCACGAAAGTTAGGATGGATATCAAGTTTTGAAAAAGACAATTGAATTAAAAGGCGCTGATTTACAAATCCTTTTAGGGCCCCAAGATGCTCATTTATCCATAATAGAAGACAGTTTCGAGGCCAAAATCATTGTGCGGGGTAATGAAGTGATTCTGGACGGCGATGAATCGGATGTGAATCAGATTCAGGAAATCATTCATGAAATGCTCCAGACCATAAGCCGAAAAGGACATCTCACTCGAAAGGATGTGACCAACCTCGTTACCGTAATCAAGGTGGAGAATGGGCATGCCTCCAACGATGTCTCGCAAGTCATTCATTACGGACGTAAAGGAGCCATAACTCCGCGGACGCCTGGACAGGAAGCGTATGTTAAAGCGGTCAGAAAACATGATATTGTGTTCTCGGTGGGACCGGCGGGAACCGGGAAAACATTCATCGCAGTGGCGTTTGCCGTGGCGGCATTAGAGAATCACGAGGTGGAACGCATTATTCTCTGCCGACCAGCGGTGGAAGCCGGGGAAAACTTGGGATTTCTACCAGGCGATTTAAAAGAGAAAGTGGATCCTTATCTGGCGCCATTATACGACGCCCTAGGCGAGATGATGCCTCGGGAACGGCTAAGACCGTTGCTGGAAAAACATGTGATTGAGATTATTCCACTGGCGTATATGCGGGGTCGCACCTTGAATCGTGCCTTTATCATTTTGGATGAAGCCCAAAACGCCACTTCCATGCAGATGAAAATGTTTCTGACGCGACTGGGAGTGAATTCCCGGACCATCGTTACCGGAGATATTACCCAAATTGATTTACCCAAAACATCCAAATCCGGACTGGTGGAAGTCATCGACCTCTTGGGCGAAATTGAAGGAATCAAAATCCTTCATTTGGATGAGAACGACGTGGTCCGTCATGAATTGGTGCGCAAGATTATCAATGCCTATGGAAAGGCCAATTCCACCAATTAGGTTGGGCATGAAAAGTTCATGAATTAATCATTCTTTTTACTAATTTCTAGTACTGATTTTTTCCTTTGTGGATAACATACAGACAGGATTGGTCACAAGAGGATTGCCGAAGATCTTTCATGGTATTTCACGATTTCTACACCGGACACAAACCACGGCCCCCGTTGTCCTGGATTATATTTTTCAAGCAAACACCGTTGTATAACCGCTAACCAGGATTATCTACATGTCATCACTTAACACCGTTGTTATTCTATCCGCCCGGCGAACGCCGGTAGGTTCTTTTCAAGGCTCTTTATCTACAATTCCGGCTCCCGAACTGGGAGCCACCGCGATCCGGGCTGCCGTTGACAGCAGTGGGGTATCGCCGGACCAGGTAGATGAGGTGATCATGGGCAATGTCTTGCCCGCTGGATTGGGACAAGCGCCCGCCCGTCAAGCTGCGATTCGCGCCGAACTACCCTTAGCTGTTGAATGTCTGACCATCAATAAAATGTGTGGCTCCGGGCTGAAGGCCGTTATGTTGGCCACACAGGCTATCCAGGTTGGAGATGCCACCTGCGTGGTGGCAGGGGGTATGGAAAATATGTCCCTGGCTCCTTATCTCCTCCCCAAAGCGCGCACGGGATACCGAATGGGGCACGGACAAATGATTGACAGCATGATTCACGATGGTCTTTGGGATGTGTATACCAATCAACACATGGGAAATTGTGCGGAATTGTGCGCCACGGATCGACACTATTCCCGGGAAGCTCAGGATGCTTTTGCAGTAGAATCTTACACCCGGGCGCAACGGGCTCAACAGGAACAATGGTTTGCTGATGAATTGGTTCCGGTCACGGTTCCGGTCCGAAAAGGCGATCCCCGGGTAGTAGATCAGGACGAAGAACCGGGAAAAGCGAAATTCGAAAAAATTCCCCACCTCCGTCCGGCATTTCAAAAGGACGGGACAATTACCGCTGCGAATGCCTCGAAAATTAATGATGGGGCAGCGGCGTTGGTGGTCATGAGTGAGGTCGAAGCGAGAGCCCAGGGTTTGAAACCGTTGGTACGCATAGTGGCGCAGGCCAGTGGCGCGCATGAGCCCGAGTGGTTTACTACCGCTCCGATTATCGCGATAGAAAAATGTTTGAAAAAAGCCAATCTTACCCCGGATCAAATCGATCTTTGGGAAATCAATGAAGCCTTTGCCCCAGTCACCATGGCAGCGATTGATAATTTCAATCTGGACCCGAAAAAGGTAAATGTACATGGCGGGGCCATCGCCCTTGGACATCCCATCGGGGCCAGCGGCGCCCGAATTTTAGTAACGCTGATTCATGCCATGCAGCGGTTAAAGGTTCGTTATGGATTGGCAACTTTGTGCATCGGCGGTGGCGAAGCCTCAGCCGTGATTGTGGAGACGTACTGATGGATTTTACTTTAACTCCGGAACAGGAACTGGTTCGCCAAACCGCTCGTGAGTTCGCCCGGGATCACCTGGCACCAGGGGTAATTGAGCGAGATGAAAAAGCCGTTTTCCCGGCGGAACAGATAAAAATGATGGGTGAATTGGGTTTTATGGGCATCATGACGCCGGAGAAGTGGAACGGCGCTGGAATGGACGCCATAAGCTATGTGATCGCGATGGAAGAAATTGCGCGGGTGGATGCTTCCGCCGCGGTGGTGATGTCGGTCAATAATTCCCTGGTGATTCAAATTTTCCTGGATTGGGCCAACGAGGACCAAAAGCGGCGCTATTTACCTAAATTAGCCACGGCGGAATGGATCGGCGGTTTCAGCCTGTCGGAACCCCAATCCGGTTCCGATGCCAGCAACATGCGTACCTTTGCTCAAAAAGATGGTGATCATTATATCATCAACGGTACAAAAAATTGGGTGACGAACGGAATCAATTCCCAGGTGGTCATTTTATTCTGTTTAACCACCAAAGGGATAGGGTATAAAGGGATTTCCGCTTTTATTGTTGAAAAAGGAACGCCCGGCTTCACCACAGGAGAAAAAGAAAATAAGCTGGGTATTCGCGGATCGGACACCTGCGAATTGTATTTCGAAAATTGCCGGGTTCCGGCAGAAAATCTCATTGGAAAAGAAGGGGACGGCTTCCGAATCGCCATGAAAACACTAAACGGAGGCCGGATCGGTATTGCCGCTCAGGCATTGGGCATCGCACAAGCCGCCCTGGATCACAGTATTTCGTATGCGAAAGAACGGAAACAGTTTGGAAAAACCCTGGCGGAGTTTGGCGCCATCCAGAGTAAAATTGCCCGGATGGGGACGAACGTAGACGCGGCACGACTTCTAATTCACAGAGCCGCTTTTCTAAAAGATCATCATCAACCGTACCAAAAAGAAGCGGCCATGGCCAAATTATTCGCATCTCAGACCGCAATGGATGCCTCCCGGGAGTGTGTGCAAATTCACGGGGGCTATGGATATATGCAGGAATTTGGGGTTGAGCGTCTCATGCGGGACGCAAAAATTACTCAGATTTATGAAGGAACGTCTGAGATTCAGGAATTGGTCATTGCCCGTGAACTTTTAAAAGACTAACGGTGTCCTTGGGATGACAATGAGACACCTAAACCAACATTCTAAATTGGAGGAAGATTATGCCTGCAGTATTTGAGGCTATGGAAAAACGCAGCCACGAAGAAGTGGTTTTTTGTAATGATGAAAATTCCGGCTTGAAAGCCATAATTGCCATTCATGATACTACCATCGGCCCGGCCCTGGGTGGTTGCCGTATGTTTCCTTATACTACGGAAGAAGACGCCCTGCGGGACGTATTGCGGTTATCCCGAGGAATGACGTATAAAGCCGCCATCGCCAATTTGAATTTAGGGGGTGGGAAGTCGGTTATTATTGGAAATTCCAAAACAGATAAATCGGAATTATTGTTCCGTTCATTCGGTCGTTTTGTGGAAGGCCTCAGTGGACGGTATATCACGGCGGAAGACGTGGGGACCAGTGTTAAGGATATGGAATGGGTGCGAATGGAGACCCGTTACGTTACGGGAATTTCCCGCGCTTTGGGAGGCAGTGGTGACCCCTCTCCCGTCACAGCCTACGGCGTGTACGTGGGGATGAAAGCAGCCGTGAAGAAAGCCACAGGAAAAGATTCTCTCGCGGGTCTGACGGTAGGTATCCAGGGGTTAGGCCATGTGGGATTTAACCTCTGTAAGAATTTATACAAAGACGGTGTCAAGTTAGTGGTGACCGATGTGGACAAAGATGCGCTGAAAACGGCGGCAAATGAATTTGGGGCGGACGTCGTGGAACCCGATGAGATTTACGATGCGGATATGGATATTTATGCTCCCTGTGCATTGGGCGCCACCATTAACGACGATACCCTGGAAAGATTGAAGTGTTCGATTATTGCCGGAGCTGCGAACAATCAGTTGGAAAACGAATCCGTGCAGGGACCCAAGTTGGCAGAAAAAAATATCCTTTATGCTCCGGACTATGCCATCAACGGTGGGGGACTCATTAACGTGGCCAATGAAATGGAAGGATATAATCGGGAACGCGCCTTCAAACAAACCGAAGGTATCTATGACACCCTGATGACCATCTTCACCTTGGCGGAAGATGAAAATATCGCCACCTATATCGCCGCCAATCGAGTCGCTGAAAAACGGATGGAGGCCTTGGCCCGGTTAAAAAATATCTATTTACCGCGTCAGAACCCCATGTCAAAGCGTGACCACAAGTAAACCGCATCCCCGGCGACAGGCGCGCGTTGCTGTTTTCCAGGGCTTATACGCTCTGGAAATCAGTGATGAACCGGTAACCAAAGTCATCCACGATTTATGGGAGCGCTATTCCTTCGAGCGTCCCAGCCGGGACTACGTTCAGCAAGTATTAACGCTGGTGGTTGAGCACCATTCCTGGGTAGAAGAAACCATCAAACACCATTTACAGAACTGGGATTATGAACGAGTAGCACTTCTGGATCGTCTTATTCTGCAAATGGCAATTATCGAAATCTATTTCGTAAAAGATGTTCCTCCCAAAGTGTCAATTGCCGAGGCCATTGAAATTGCCAAGGAATATAGTACGGAAGAGAGCTCTGCTTTTGTAAATGGCATTCTGGATGCGGTTTACAAGGATTATCAGCACCGGGATACCGCCGAATAAATACGCTTCAGGTCCATCGAATCATCCCTGGAAAAATGGGTCCGACGGTTCAGTATATCCATCGGAAACTGTCATCCCGTTCCATCGTTATTTATCTGTAAATTTAGGCTTAGAAAAAAATAGAGCATTATGTTGCAGACACTCCTGACAAAATTTTTTGGTACTAAATCCGAACGCGAAATCAAATCGCTATGGCCCACCGTACATGAAATCAACGCTTTTGCCGAAACCCTCACAGACAAAACCGATCAGGAATTGGTGGATCGGACCAACGCTCTTCGTGATCAGGTCATATCCCGACGGGAATCCGTTCGTGAAGAGCTAAAATCCAAAGAGCTGGATAAGGAAGAATTTAATAAACGGGTCCTGGCGGCTGAGGCGGAAGCATTAGAGGATATTCTGGTGGAAGCGTTTGCCATGGTCAAGGAAACCTGTCGGCGGATGATGGGTGAGTCCTGGCGGGTAACCAGCCAGGAGGTAACCTGGGACATGATTCCTTACGATGTCCAGATTATTGGTGCCATCATCCTTCACCGGGGGAAAATCGCCGAGATGAAAACGGGTGAAGGAAAAACACTGGTGGCCACGATGCCCATTTTCCTGAACGCACTTACTGGACGTGGTGTCCATGTGGTAACGGTTAATGATTACCTGGCGCGACGGGATGCGGAATGGATGGGGGCAATTTATAAGCGACTGGGACTGACGGTGGGATTCATTCTTAATTCCATGGACAATGACCAGCGCCGCGAAGCCTATGCCTGTGATATCACCTATGGAACCAATAACGAATTTGGATTCGATTATTTACGGGACAACATGGCCCTTGCTCCGGAAGACCAGGTTCAGCGCGGACATGCCTTTGCGGTGGTGGACGAGGTGGACAGTGTTCTTATTGACGAAGCCCGGACTCCACTGATTATATCTGGGGCCGTGGATGCGCCTACGGATACAACCTTTATCGAACTCAAACCGATGGTGCAAAACCTGGTGCGAAAACAAACCGCTCTGGTATCGGAATTGGTTCGGAAAGCGGAAAAATGTCTCCAGGAAGATAAAAAGGATGAGGCGGGGCTCTACCTGCTTCAGGCGAAACGAGGCATGCCCAAGCACCGGCAATTGATGAAAATGTTCCAAGAACAGGGTACCATCAAGATGGCGCACAATGTGGAATCGGCCTACATGCGGGATAAGCGCCTTCACGAAGTAGATGAGGACCTTTACTTCAGTATCGATGAAAAGACCCATGTCATTGATATTACCGAAAAGGGAAGAAAGGTCTTGGCTCCGGATGATCCGGAGACCTTCGTCATTCCAGATCTGGGAGAGATGTTATCCGAAATTGACCAGCGCGATGATTTGTCTCCTACAGAAAAAGCCGAAGAGAAAGAAAAAGCCTATCAGATTCACGCGGACCGCAGCGGAAAAATCCACAATATCAATCAACTGCTCCGGGCCTACGCCATGTATGAAAAAGATGTGGATTATGTGGTCCAAGACGGAAAAGTTCTTATTGTCGATGAATTTACCGGTCGCGTTTTACCCGGCCGTCGTTACAGTGAAGGGTTGCACCAGGCCTTGGAAGCCAAAGAAAATGTGACCATTGAACGGGAAACTCAGACATTAGCCACAATCACGATCCAAAATTATTTTCGGTTATACGACAAATTATCGGGAATGACCGGAACCGCTGAAACCGAAGCGGAAGAATTCGGATCCATCTATGACCTGGATGTGACGGTTATTCCCACCCACCGCCCCGTCAATCGAACGGATTATGATGACCTGGTTTATAAAACCAAACGGGAAAAATATAATGCGGCTATCGAGGAAATTACAGACTGCTATAAACGAGGTCAACCCACCCTGGTAGGAACCATCACTGTAGAAGTCTCGGAACTTCTATCTCGAATGTTGAAGCGGAAAGGGATTCCCCATAATGTCCTGAATGCCAAACACCATCAGCGCGAAGCGGAAATCGTGGCTCGAGCCGGTCAAAAAGGCGCCGTAACCATCGCCACCAATATGGCCGGACGCGGTACCGACATCAAACTGGGCGAAGGGGTGACAGAATTAGGCGGTCTGCATATCATTGGCACGGAACGCCATGAATCCCGACGGATTGACCTTCAGCTTCGGGGACGGGCTGGCCGTCAAGGCGATCCCGGGTCCTCCCGATTTTATCTTTCCCTCGAAGATGATTTGATGCGTTTGTTCAATAGTGAACGGGTAGCCTCCATCATGGACCGTTTGGGTGTGGAGGATGGTGAAGTCATCACCGCCAAAATGGTGACCCGTGCTATTTCCAATGCCCAGAAAAAGGTGGAGATGCGCAATTTTGGCATTCGGAAACATTTGCTGGAATATGACAATGTCATGAATCAGCAGCGCCAGGTGGTGTACGATCTTCGGAACCAGGCACTGCATGGCAAGGATATGAAAGCCACGGTTTTTGAGTTTATCCGTGATTTCATTGAAGATGAATTGGATCTGCTCCGGGATTCGGTCCCCGAATCCTGGGATTGGGATTCATTGCGTCAACTCTTTGCGTCTCACATCCTGGTTGACGTGGATAAAGATACCGTGATGAATGAATTGGGTTCGGATTTCTCGGTGGATCAATTCCGGGATTATTTGGTAGATCAGGCTTATGCCGTTTATTCCGCCAGAGAGAGTTTATTGCCGCCGGAAATCATGAGGAATTTCGAGCGCTTTGTAATATTGCGGACCATTGACGAGAAATGGAAAGATCATTTATATGCCATGGACCAGCTCCGGGAAGGGATTAATCTCCGGGCGTATGGTCAAAAGGACCCGCTCCTCGAATATAAATCCGAAGGATTCAAATTTTTCCAGGAAATGATATCGGACCTGAATCGTACCAGTGTCCAGCGTCTCTTTAGAACGCGCATCCAGGGAATGGAAAGCCAGCCCGTTGTCCGTCAGCCCAAAGTGAGGAATATCCAATTGAAGCACGATGAAACGGCGGGGATGGGCTTTACGGGCGGGCCACAACAGTCCTCTCAACCCCAGCAGGTGCAGAAACCTATTCAGGCGGAAAAGAAAATCGGTCGAAATGAAAAAATTCTCATGCAGGGACCAAACGGGGAACGGATTGAAGTAAAATTCAAGAAACGGCAGCAATATTTAAATCGAGGCTATACCGAGGTTTCTCAATGACGATCCGGGACGATAAGCCGTCGTATGGGTTTTCCACTCGCGCCATTCATTCTGGGAATCGAGCCGATGAAATAACCGGTGCCGTGTCTCCGCCGATTCATTTATCCTCCACCTTTCAACAGGAACGGGTGGGTGTTAATAAAGGCTATGACTATTCCCGAGCGGTAAACCCCACACGCGATCGACTGGAAGTCAATCTGGCAGACCTTGAAGGTGGACGACGGGCATTTGCCTTTGCCAGTGGCATGGCCGCCATTAATGCCCTGTTACAATGCTTAAAAGCTGGCGATCATGTTTTGGTGAGCCGAAACGTGTATGGCGGCACCCATCGCCTAATCACGCAGGTTTTTCATCGTCTTCCGATTCAGTTTGAATTTGTGGATCTAACCGATGTGGCTACGCTGGACCAGAAAATCACCGACGCCACTCGTTTGATCTTTATTGAAACGCCTACCAATCCTCTATTAGAAGTCCTGGACATCGCTGCCATTGCGGAAAAGATTCAATCACGCCCCATTTGGCTGGCGGTGGACAATACTTTCATGAGTCCCTACGGACAACGTCCGTTGGAGCTGGGCGCCCATATCGTCCTGCACAGTTCCACCAAATTTCTGGGCGGGCACAGTGACATTATAGGGGGCGCTTTAATCACGTCTGATGAATCGATTATTGAAGCCGTGGGAATGATCCAAAAATCAGCAGGCGCGGTTCCCAGTCCGTTTGATTGCTGGTTGGTGTTGCGCTCCACAAAAACATTGGCGCTCCGTGTGCAGCGGCAGGCGGATAACGCCCTGGCCATCGCCGAGTGGTGTCAAGCGTCAGATTTGATTACCCGGACAATATATCCAGGGTTGTTGTCACATCCACAACATGAGTTGGCTGCTCGCCAGCAGAAAACTCCCGATGGACATTCTATCTTCGGGAGTATTCTATCCATTGATTTAGGGGATCTGGAACGCCGGGATCGTTTTCTGAAACGGATTCAGATTTTTACGCTGGCCGAAAGTTTAGGGGGCGTGGAAAGTCTTATTTCTAATCCTTTTGTCATGACGCACGGTTCTATTCCCAGGGAGGAAAAAGAAGCCATGGGGCTCACGGAAAGTCTGGTGCGATTGAGCGTTGGGATTGAGGACCTGGACGATCTTATTGCTGATCTTGACCAAGCGCTCCGCTGATTTTCCAGGCGCTCCGAATAGCGCTTAAATTTTATATTTGACCCTATACCGGGGTGGTGGAATTGGCAGACACGCCAGATTTAGGATCTGGTGCCCAAAAGGCGTGAGGGTTCGAGTCCCTTCCCCGGTACAACACACGCTCTTGTTTATAAACACACAATGCTTTATAGTGAGAACACGCCATATTGCATCATTCATACAAAAATCGCCCAACGTTTATGGTATAATACTTTGGAAGGCTCTCAAATGATAGGCAAATACTCCATGTATAAGGCGAAAATGATTTTAATACTTTTGTTAAAAGAAAAGTATATTTAACTTTATGGTCTTAAAAAGAGTAATCTTAGCCAAAAAGGAGTAAATAAAGATGACATTTCAAGTGTACCACCCACGTGCAGTTGGTCGTTCTTCAGTGACCATCAGTGTCAGTCCCTCCGGAAGAATCGGACTTAGCACTCTGTGTTTTAATACCTATTTTAAGGGAGCGCGGAATGTAGAACTGTATTATGACCGTGACGCCAATAAAATCGGGTTAAAACCCTGCCAAGATCCGACGAAGCATTCCATGCGGTTAACCGCAATTGGGAAAGGCCCGTCCTACCTGATCAATGGCCGGGGCTTTTTGAAAGCCAACCGGATTGAAATCGAAGGATTGCGGCGTTTTATTCCTGAGTTCGATGAAGCAACCGGAATGCTGACGATTTCTCTGGACTAATCGTTTCTTTCAGAAACGGATTCAAAGCGCCGTCCAACTAAGGATGGCGCTTTTTTTTGTATGTTGATGGGAGCCGGGGCGTTGACGATTGAACATCGAAAATTGAAGATCTGATTATTCCAAACCCCGACTTCCAAACCAGTCCCATTGAGCCAAGTCGAAATGTGACGTGTACATACGTCAGGCTTCGACACGCTGGAAGGTATATGTTATTTTGTGCATGGTTATACTGAGAAATTAATTTAACCTTCAAAGAGGAAAGCGATGACCGCCCACCAATCCACCACGCACTCCTCATTCCCGAGCGCCGGAGATTGGAGACTTACAGCGGTTTGACCAAACCGCCGAATTTTTTATTGACAGTAAATCCCAGTTTATAAAACAGGCCAGCCTGGAAAAACCCTACGGTGATGTATTGATAACTCCGGTCCCGCAAACGGTTAAATAATTCCTCCAGAAGGCGCGTGCTTAGATGCTGTTTTCGATAGCGATGAGAGATCACGATACGTTCGATATAGGCCGTATTAATGGAGGTGGGTTTCCAGTACACGCCCCCGACCACAACCCGATTGCTATTAAAAATTAACAGAAACTGATGTTCTTGGCGAAATACGGGATTAAAGTTGGAGACCTGCAAAAGGGCGTGAAAATGAGCGATTTCTTTGGGCTGGAACGGGGGACGAATCTGGTATTGATTTCCCGACAAATCTTCTACGGCGGTAATCAAATCCAATCGATTTTGGGCACCCCAATCCCAGGTAATTAACTCACCCTGTTCAGTGGACTCCAAATGTTCAAACAGGAGTCGACTGAGGAAATAGGCATCATCCTCTGACAAATCTGAATTTTGTTGGATGCGTGTAAGCTGGATATCCAGTTCTTCCAGACTAATGGACCGGGAGCGAAGGGCCTTTTGTAACTCATACAAATCAGACTGGATCTTTGGCGCGGAATTTTTAAAACAGGTCATGAGAAAAAATCGAATCCGTGTTTCTGGATAGTCCTCTAGCAAATTGGCCAGATGATAATCGTTATAAAGTTCCTTTAATAACGATCCCCGTGCTTCCCGGGTGGCGTCAGGGTTCAATTGCAGCCAACGCTCATAACGCAGGGAAGCAAAAACCACTGGCTTTGTGAGTACGCCTTCCGATTCCACGTCGGACATGAAGCGACGGAGTCTGTCCGGTGTTAGCCCTAAGGTCTGCGCCTCTGACGATTCCGGGAGTTGATCCCAATTCCGAATTATATTTTCAAAGTGTATAAACGCTCCCTTTACGGAGAGGCGTTGCGTCGCCGCCGTGAGCAGGATTTCCCAGTCCGCCATTCGTTGAAGTCCCTGAAAATCACGCTCGGTTTTCAGGATGAAATGCTGATAAATCCGCACCAGCAATTCCAAGAGTGACGTCAGGGTAGAACGATTGGTGATGGAGATCAGTCGGGTGCCGGTAGTGTAATCATACACGGGAATGATCAAATTATCGGTAGTAGGCTCTTGAAAACCCAGGGTAAAGCCGGAACGGCGCCAGAATTCCACGTAGGCCATGGCTCCATTCCAGATAAAGTGAAGCCAGCGCATACGCCAGCGGTCCGGGTTGGTGCGGGAAGCAATTTCTTTGCGGTTGACTTCCAGATACTGGCGGACCGTCTCCCCTGGAATATATTCTTCGGTATAAAGCTGGAATTCAGGCCAATATCCTCCAAACATTTCCACCAGGCGTGACCCGTGATGCATTGTACTCATCAATATCAACCAACTGGTTTCCTCTTCAAATCGGGACGTTGAGAGTCCTTCATTGATGTTGATGACCAGATTGTAGGCTTCGGTAGAATGGGTTTGAATCAATATACGGAAAACGCTTTTTTGATAATTGGTGCCCAAATACGACACCCAAATACCTTTTGGGGCAATATCCTCAAGCCGAATCATCTGTTTCCCGGTGAATAGGAATACTGCTTCGGAAATCGCCTGGGTGGTGGAAAAAAGTTTAAGCAAGTGAGTTTGGGTTTGATCGTCAATATGCTCATCGAAGAGAACAACGTCCTTCCAGGTTATCTCCTCTCCGGTTTCGGGATCGATAGCCACCTGTTGGGGCGTCCCAAGCCACTGCCGAAATTGCTGCGTTAAGCCGTCCAATTCAGTTTTGGCTACCTTTTGGAATTCAGGGTCTCCTGAGACAAGATGCCACCACACCAATTCCGATCGAATCCATCGAAACCCAATGGGGTGGATGCTTCCATAGCGACTCAGGAGGCGTAATAGAAAGATAAGTTCCTGCCGGTTTTCTATAGGGGATTCGTGGTAGGAAGATCGAAGAGAATCAAGGTAGGATAAAATTGCATGAAATTGGTCCGCATTCATTTTTGCGATATCAATAGTTATCTCCGATGGATCGCTGGAATGGGGAAGAGACAAAGTGTCCAATAAAGCGGATAAAAATTCGTTACCGTCAAGATAAGGAAGGACGGCATTCAGTGCAAATTCCCGTACCGTTGGAGCAGGGTGGAGGCGACATCGTATGAGAACCGGAACAATTAACCGTCTCCGATCCTGATCCTTATCATTTAGGAGGGATTGCAGAGCGCTCAAGGCCGTGAGAACAGTGTCCTCTTTCGACGAAAAGCACTGACAGGCCAAGTGGTGAAGTTTACCCAACCAGGAAGAGGGCGTATGCGTATCAAACTCAGGTTCGCCTTGGGTGAAGGGAAGATGATCTTTTTTCAGGAGAATAGACGTACAGGATTCAAAGGTTCGGATCCGAAAAAGAGCGTTGTCTAAAAATTGCACCAAAGCGTGATTTCCTACCCATAATTCCGGTGCGGCGATAAGGGCATTTAAATCAATGGTTTCCCTGGAAAGTTCATAATCAAAGTTGCCTAATTGGATCATGTTTTTATCAGGGATAAGATGTGCCTTTAGGGTTCGGTCTCGGACCTTAAGAATGTCACCATCCCAAGTAATTTCCGAGCGGGTGATGCCCCATTCCCGCGTGAGCCAATTGGGAATTTGTAGTTCGTATTGTCCAACAATGAAGGGCAGGTAATTCCGGGCATACATGGGTTCAATGACATGGCTGAAATGCTCCAGAATCACTTTTCGTTTATAGGTGCCTTTTCGGGTAAGCTCACCAGCTTTTTCGGAAAAATCCCGGTCAATGAGTGCAAAATTCACAATTCGTTCGAAGGGCGCTAAAAAGCTATTCACTGACTGAATAAGAGAACTAAAGAACTCCCGTCGTTCCGATTCATTCCCCGCCATGTCTTCCGGGAAATAGTATTCCGGATTGGGGTAAATCAGGACCGTATTGAATTCCAAACCATCCCCAACCAGAAACACTCGTCGAATAGGTTCGAAATCCTGAAACAGATTTTCAATTTTTTGCGGCGAAATGGTCTGCCCGCGACTGTTCTTATAGATATCTTTTTTACGATCCACGATAAAATAGTGACCGTCCTTTTCTTCAAAAATATCGCCGGTGTGGAACCAGCCGTCCTGGTGCGTTGGCTGGAGAGGATCTCCATAATAAAACTGGCAAACATAGGGACCGCGAATGCACAGTTCACCGTCAGAGCCCAGCTTGGCATCCAATCCCGGCAGCGCGATACCTACGGAATTACGAACATAATCGTCCGGTGGCGTCATGGTAATACCACCGGTGGCTTCCGTCATTCCATATCCGGACAGGAGGTGGATGTTGTGGTGCTGAAAAAATTCAAAAATGTCCGGGTCCAGGTAGCCCGCCGCCGATAAGCCCCAGGTCAGGCGTCCACCTGTCAGTTTTTTAAGGAAACGCTGAATATCCTTGTCCCGGCCCTGATCGAAAGAATCCGTATTCCGTACTTGTTCATAGAGTTGGACCCAGCGCTTTGGAATGGAAATAAAGACCGTGGGTCTTACAAGGGAAAATTCCGAAAGAAGAGTTTTAAAGGTTGGGGATTCGGCAAAAGTATACGTAGCGCCCCAAAAGAGTGTCCCCATCATTTCGAAAAAGCGACCGAAGGTGTGATAAAGAGGTAAATAGGCCAGGAAGCTATCTTTCGAGCTAATGCCCGGCAACGCCACGGCGCGGGCAAAACGTTTCGTGAGCATGGCCACTTGGGAAAAAACAATTCCTTTGGGTGTATCCGTAGTACCGGAGGTGTAAAGAATCGTGGCAAGGTTTGGATCGGTCGGATGGGGATTGGGACCCGTATAGGGCTTCAGAGAATTGAAATCTTCCCAGGATTGGCTGGTCACCGGCAGGTCCGGAGTTCCAGGAAATCGTATCCAACTCTGGTCGCCGGTTAAACGGGTTTCACGGAGGGTCGTCACGGTCTCAGTACCACCCACAAATACCAGGTTAATGGCCGCATGGTGCAGGATATATTCCAATTGGGAAGGGGAAGAATTGGCGGGCAGAGGAATGACACGAATACCCGCTCCCAAACAAGCCAGATCAACACAAGCCGCCTCCAGTCGATTGGGAGTGTACAATCCCACAACTAACGGGTGATCCGGGGATTGAGACGCCAACAAGCAACCCTGGATATGGTGAATTTTTTCGGCGATTTCCCGATAGGAATAGGCGGTGATTCGATTGCCCTTAACGGTCTGGAAGAAGGGTTTATCTCCATAGCGTTCCACGCGCTGACGAAGCAGATGAGCAACCGTATAGCCTGATTTCTCAATTGCTTGAGCGATGAGATGGACCCAGGCGGTTCCAAGGTGGGCTTTGGCGAGAGCCTGGTTGACTTCCGGTAAATGTCCCCAATCAAGAAATTCATGGATGGTTTCGGTAGCGCCGTGATCAAGAAGGTGCTGAACGGCGGCTTTAATATCATCTGGAGACGCCGATGGGGTTGCCAGTAACCGATCGGATATGGATTTTAACAGGGAATGCATTGACAATAGAATTTAGATTGATTGGAAAGGAAATCACAGGGCCGGTCAGAAAAATCCTGAGCCGACCCTGTGAGGCGTTTGTTAAACGGGAAGGGCCTCCAGTTTAGCTAAACTGGCTTTTACATCCTCGTCGGTCATTTCGTGATCCACTAAATTTCCAGCCAGGAAATTGGTGTAAGCGGACATATCAAAATATCCGTGACCTGAAAGATTAAAGAGGATGGTTTTTTCCTTTCCTTCTTCCCGGGCCAACCGAGCGGTTTTAATAGCGGCATGAACAGCGTGGCCTGATTCTGGCGCCGGAACAATGCCTTCTGTCCGGGCGAACAGGAGCGCCGATTCGAAGGTTTTGAGTTGCGTATACGCCTCCGCTCGAATCAAGCCGGTTTTCAACAGCTGGGAAACTAAAGCAGCGCTGCCATGGTACCGAAGTCCACCGGCGTGGATGGCCGCCGGGACAAACTGATGCCCCAGGGTGTACATTTGGGTTAACGGTGTCAGTTCGGCTGTGTCGCCAAAATCGTAGCGCAATTCTCCCTTGGTGAGCGTGGGACATGAGGCCGGCTCCACGGCCAGAAAGTCAATGTCCTTTCCATGGATTTTCTCACGTATGTAGGGAAAGGCCAGGCCGGCGAAATTGGATCCTCCACCGACGCATCCAATCACGACATCAGGATAATCCCCAGCCAATTCCATTTGTTTTTGAGCTTCCTGTCCAATGATGGTTTGATGAAGCAAAACGTGATTCAGGACCGATCCCAGGGAGTATTTTGTGTCCTCCCGGCTGGCAGCTTCTTCCACGGCTTCACTGATAGCGATCCCCAGACTACCTGGCGAGTCGGGGTCTTTTTCCAAAATGGCTCTTCCCGCCTGTGTTGTAGGACTGGGACTGGGAAGAATTTCCGCGCCATACGTTTCAATGAGCGCCTTGCGGTAGGGCTTTTGTTCGTAGCTGATTCTGACCATGTAGACTTTACATTCCAGTCCGAAAAGGCCGGCAGCAAAAGCCAGCGAGCTGCCCCATTGTCCAGCCCCGGTTTCTGTAGTTAACCGTTTCACGCCTTCCTTTTGATTGTAATAGGCCTGAGCGATAGCGGTATTGGGTTTATGACTTCCCGTGGGACTTACGCCTTCGTATTTGAAATAGATTTTCGCTGGCGTGTCCAATGCCGCTTCCAGACGTCGGGCGCGAATCAGCGGCGTGGGGCGGTACAGGGAAAGCGCTTCCAGTACTTCCGATGGAATTGGAATAGTGGGATCGGTGCTCACTTCCTGTAGGATGAGTTCCATGGGAAAGAGGGGAGCCAGATCTTCTGGACCGATGGGTTGCTTGGTCCCGGGATGGAGTGACGGGGGTGGGGGCGACGGAAGATCGGCCGCCAGATTATACCAACTTTTTGGTAAGTCGTTTTCGCTGAGTAAAATTTTGGTTGTACTCATGAATAGTCTCCTTGAGATTGTACAATTGTTTTAATGAATGGATTTTGGAATGTATAGGTAGGATTAAACGGGTTCGGAAACCCGAATAAGGGAAGTCTTAGGCCCGGCCGGGCCAGGGGAGCCAGTTCCAGGTCAGGATCTGACTAATGGAGGAATGAAGTTGTTTTGATTGCAACATTGGTCTGCAATATTTGGATAAAATACCGAATTGATGCAAATGTTTTTTTGAAGAAACTGAGGATTAATAGATTTCTATTGTCCTTTCAAAAATCAGGGAGCGTAGATTATCTTTCCTGGACCCTTCCTACGTGTTTAAGTTATGTTAAGCAGACCAGAGGAATAACGATGGACCATAAACCTAAATCTATATCGGATTTGAAATTGACCCCGGAAGAAATCCATGCTATGGTGGAAGACTGTCCCGATACCGTAAAGGGATATATTCGGGAGTTAGAATATCGAATTCATCGACATGCGGAGATCGGTGTGGCCTTATCCCGTGAAAAGGACATGAACCAGCTTTTAGAAATGATATTGGTTGAGGCTAAACAACTATCCAATGCCGACGGTGGTACCTTATATATGCGGACTGATGACAATCGGCTCCGATTCGAAATATTGATGACCGACTCATTGAATTTTCACATGGGTGGTACCTCCGGAAAACCGATTCCATTTTATCCTGTAAAATTATATAATGAAGATGGCAGTCCTAACGTCAATATGGTTGCCGCTTATGTAGGATTAACCGGTGAAACAGTCAACATTAAGGATGCGTATGAAGAAGAAGGTTTTGATTTCTCGGGAACCAAAGCATTTGATTCCAAAACAGGGTACCGATCCAAATCATTATTGACGGTTCCTCTGAAAAATCATGAAGATGAAATCATCGGTGTTCTTCAACTCCTGAATGCCAAACATCCCCGAACGGGCGAAACCTTACCATTTTCCAAAGATATTCAGGGCTTGGTTGAAGGGTTGGCCTCTCAGGCGGCCGTCGCCATCACCAATAAAAATTTAATTAAAAATCTGGAGGTGCTGTTTGAATCCTTCATCAAACTCATCGCCACGGCCATCGATGCAAAATCAAAATACACAGGCGGCCATTGCGAGCGGGTTCCGGTGCTGACGATGATGTTGGCGGAGGCTGTTAATAACATTGATGAAGGTCCCTTTAAAGACATCCATTTCACGGATAGTGAGATGTATGAGTTAAGGATCGCGGCCTGGTTGCACGATTGCGGGAAGGTTACCACTCCGGAATATGTTGTGGATAAGGCCACCAAGCTGGAAACGATTTATGATCGAATTCATACAGTATCTACCCGAATGGAAGTCATGAAACGCGATGCGGAAATCCGCTTTCTGAAACAACAATTGGCTCTGGAAAAACAGTCGGAATTAACCAAAGAAGAAAAAGCCCAGGAACTCCATCGGCTCCGTAAAAACTATCAACGGCGTTTACGTAAATTATCGGACGATATGGCCTTTCTGGAAGAGACCAATTTTGGCGGTGAATTCATGAGCCAGGATAAAAAAGACCGAGTCTTAAAAATTGCACGCTACCGTTGGACGGATCGGGGAGAACGGAAACCTTTTCTGGATGACGATGAAGTAAAAAATCTTCTCATTGCCCGAGGAACATTAACCCATGAAGAGCGGAAAGTGATTAATGATCACATCACTCAGACTATTAAAATGTTGACCCAACTGCCCTATCCAAAACATCTCCGCCATGTACCGGAGTTTGCCGGTGGGCATCATGAAAAAATGGACGGTACCGGTTATCCGCTTGGTCTCACCGCAAAGGAAATGTCCATCCAGGCTCGGATTATGGCCATTGCCGATATCTTCGAGGCCCTGACCGCCAGGGACCGGCCTTACAAAAAAGGGAAAACACTAAGTGAGGCTATGCGCATTCTGGGTTTCATGAAAAATGATGCCCATATTGATCCCGATCTGTTTGAGGTATTTGTCAGGGAGAAGATCTACTTACAATATGCTAGTGATTATCTAGATCCTGGCCAGGTCGATATGGTGAACTAATTCCGGGTGTCATGACCATCGGAATGATCATCGTTCTTGCCGTCATTTTGATGGCTTTTGTCCTCTTTGTTACGGAGGCGTTGCCCATCGATGTGACAGCATTATTGGTTTTAGGAATTCTGCTGATCACTGGCTTGGTCAACCCGGAACAGGCTATATCCGGATTTTCAAACCCGGCGGTGATTACTATTGCTGCGCTGTTTATCCTGAGCCATGCGCTCCAGAAGTCTGGTGTTCTGGAATACCTGGTCATTCGGCTCAATCAATTGGTCCAACATTCAAAAGTGTTGGGACTGATGGTCTATTTGCTTTCCATTGCGGTTGCATCAGCATTCGTCAATAATACCGCCATAGTGGCCATATTTATGCCGGTGACCATCCGGCTCGCGGAACGGTATCGTATCAGTCCCTCTAAAGTGTTAATTCCTTTGAGTTACGCTGCAATTCTCGGTGGTACCCTTACCTTGATTGGAACGTCCACCAATTTAGTAGTGAATTCCCTTTTGGGTGAATTGTCCCAGTTAGAGCCCCTGCGAATGTTTGAATTCGCCCGGTATGGGCTGATTCAACTGGTGTTGGGTCTAATGTACATTATGTTTATTGGATACCGGCTCCTCCCTTCCCGGACCGTAACCTCAAGTCTGACCCGGAATTACCATCTAGGTGGGTATTTAACGGAAATGAAAGTGACGGCAGATTCTCCGTTAATCGGGAAAACCATTCTAGAGCGAGGCATCAACCAGAACTATGACATTACCGTTTTGGACATCCAGAGGAATAACGAATTGATTACCACGAACATTCGGAACACGATTCTAAAAGAAGGTGATATCCTGTTCGTTCGCGGAACCGTGGATAATTTTATTCGAATGAAAGACATTGAAAAAGTTGCCCTCCTTACGGATGAAAAACTTACCCAAAAAGAATTGGTCCAGGCGGATAATGTATTAATTGAATGCATCGTAACGGATAAATCCACTTTAGTAGGGAAGAGTTTGAAGGAGTCCAACTTCCGACGTCGATTTGGGAGTTTTGTTTTGGCGATCCGTCGGGAAGGGGATATCCTTCGCCGAAAAGTCGCTCACGCCATTATTCGACCTTTCGATACCCTATTGGTGTATGGATCACGGAGTAAAGTGAATGAATTGGCCATGGGTGATGATTTCATTGTTATGGCGGAAATGGATGCGGATTTGAAAAAAATCCGATACTGGTGGCTGAGTCCCATTGTCATTATCACTGTGGTCATTCTGGCCGCCTTCCAGTGGGTGCCCATCGTGGAAGGCGCCTTGATCGGGGTGATTCTTCTCATGGTTTTCCGGGTGCTGGGCTCCAATGAAGCTTATGCGTCGATTCATTGGCAGGTGATTATATTAATTGCCAGCATGATTCCCATGGGTTTCGCCATTCAATCTACGGGAACGGCTCACGCGTTGGGTACGATTCTGTCCGATATTACGGGAAAATTCCCCGTTAATTGGCAACCCCATTTACTTCTGGCCCTTGTTTATTTGGTAACGGTTATTCTCACGGAGATGGCTTCCAATGTAGTGACGGCGATTATTATGACTCCTATTGCCTTAGTGGCCGCCACGGCCCTCGGGGTCAATCCACGACCATTTATTTTTGCCGTGTGTTTTGCCGCTTCCGCATCTTTTGTAACTCCCATAGGATACCAAACCAATATGATGGTTTTTGGTCCGGGGGGCTATAAATTTTCCGACTACCTGAAAATTGGATTTCCTTTGGCGTTTGTCCTGTGGATCATGGCTTCAATTTTATTGCCTGTTTTTTGGCCTTTTTAGTCTTTTACATTTCTATTTCTTTTTAAATTATATGCTTGATAGGGGACTCTTATGGCGTCTTTAAAAACTTGGCGAATCTGGCACCGTAATATTCTAGGATATTTCCGTTGGCTGACCGTGGTATCAGCCCTGTTTATATTTGTTATTGCTCTAACAGGGATATTACTAGAGCATAAGAACGATTTTCATTTCCTGCAAACCAGTCGCATCCCGGCCAAATGGTTACCGACCCAGTACACCGATCGCCTTTTGGCAACCCGGGCTGCACAAAAACTACCTACAAATAATACGTTGTATGTTCCTTTATCCTGGATTGTATATGACCTTCATTCAGGAGATTTATTTGGAGAAGCGGGAGTTCTGTATTACGATTTAGTGGCTTTGGCTTTAGGCATATTGAGTATTACGGGAATTTGGATGTTTATTGTTGTGACAAAAAAAAGGAGACTAATCAAATGAAACATGTGCTGTGGGCAATGGTGATTGTCCTCATGGCCTGTTCTCAACAAGAACGGGGGAAAGTATTTGGTGAAGCGCCAACCTTGGATCAGGCAGTTCAGGTACAGGAGGTTCTGAACCATCCTGATCAATACAATGCCAAAGAAATATTGGTATCTGGCGTTATAAAAGAAATCTGTCAGGAAAAAGGATGTTGGTTATCTATGGAAGCCGACGGGAAAACCCTTTTGGTTCGCTTTAAGGATTATGCGTTCTTTGTTCCCAAGGATGCCGGCGGTAAGACGGTAAAGGTTCAAGGCGTCTTCCATACCGAAGTGATAAAACATAACCATGAAGAAGGGAACCACAGCGAGTCCTGTACGGAACAGGATCGGGCAAACTATTCCATGATTGCAAGTGGTGTGATCATTGAAAGTTGATGTAACCAAACCTTTGAATATTCATCCAATTGAACTGAGCCAAGGACCCCTGCAAAGGGGTCCTGGTTTATCAAGAATAATTAGATGACGGTTCCAAATCAGGACATACCAGAGTCAGAACTTATTCGGCGCGCCAAAGAGGGTGACGCAGATGCTATGAGTATTCTTGTAGATATGCATTCTGCACGGATTTACTCATTGGCCAGCCGATTAATGGATAATCGAGAGGATGCAGAGGACGTACTTCAGGAAACCTTTATGATTATGCTGAAAAAATTGGATACTTTTTCCGAGCGGTCCTCGCTTTATACCTGGTTATACCGAATTGCCACCAACGTGGCGCTGGGGAAACTTCGCCAGAAGAAATATGTGGACAATTATATCTCTGTTCATGATCCGGAATTTGAACATGTGCGGGGATTTGATATCAAAGACTGGCCCGACCACCTGGAAGAAAAAATTGATGAAAAAGAATTTCGGGATTGTCTAGCCAAAGCTATGGCGTTGTTACCAGAAAATTATAAAGACGTATTTGTCCTTCGGGACTTGGAAAATCTTTCCACGCGGGAAACGGCTAAGTTGTTGAATATTTCCGAAGCCAATACCAAAGTCAGATTGATGCGCGCCCGGTTATTCTTAAGGGACCAATTGGCCAATCATTTTAAGTGCATTGAGGGACTATCATGAATGCATTCTTGAACCATAAAGAAAAAATGATTCGTCTGGTTGAAGACTACCTGGGAGAAGATTATGAACGGGAAGTAGTGGATGAAGTGCGAAAATACATGGAAGAATGCCCGGAGTGTCGGATTTTTATAGATAGTGTCAAGGATACCATCAAACTCTATCGGGTCACCCAGACGGAAGAAAGTATTCCGGACGATGTGTCGGACCGATTATTTAAAAAACTAAACCTGAAAAGGATTATCTAATGTCAAGCGTACTTATCCCTTCTGAATATCCTGATCCAGAGCAACCTGCCGGTTCCCATTTTGGCCGTGCGTCCTGGTATCTTTTCCTGGACAAGGAAGGTGTCTTACTAGACGCCATTCCGGGAACACCGGAGGTGCATCATGGACGAATTTTTAAAACCCTGAAACCGGATGCTATGCCAGAGGCGATGATTGTTCATCATGTAGGCGATCATGCGCGGAAAATTGCGGCCCATTGGAAAGTGCGTATCATGCACATGGGTGGGCGTATTACAGCGGCTGAAGCAGCTCGGGATTATTTTAAGAACTTGTTGCATCCCTTGGATGAGAGTGGCTTGTCATGATTGATAAAACCATGTTCATCGAAGATATCGTCCGAGATTATCCAGAAGTCATTGCTCCATTGGCTGAAGCTGGGCTGGCTTGTGTAAAATGTGGGGAACCGTTGTGGGGTACCCTGGAAGAATTAGCCGAACGGAAGAAGATTACCAATTTGGATGATATCATCGCTGATCTGAACCAACGTTTGAACTCCAATCATGAGTAAGCCTCGATTTTATCATCAACCGGGATGGTGGCGAGGTCCTCTGTTAGGAATAGTGCTGGGCGCTTTTCTTGGCTGGGGATACTATGCGCTGATTGGTTGTCGCACCGGGACGTGTGCCATTACAGGAAATCCTGTCAACAGCACGGCCTACGGGGCTCTCATGGGGTTGATCTGGGCGCTTCCGGGACGAAAAAAGCAAACCGGTGATCCAGAGTCTGGTCAATAACTGATTAAACCTTTAGTAGTTTAAGGGAGATTTAGCCTTATGCCCATGTTCGATTATCGCTGCGATAATTGTGGACACGAATTTGAGGAACTGGTTTGGTCCAGTACTGTACCGGATGAAGACATTACCTGTCCGAAATGCGGGGAACATCGCTCCCGGCGCCTACTGTCAGCGCCGGCGGTATCTGTAGGAGGAAGTTCTTCCTCCAGTTCTTATTCATCCTCGACGAGCGGCTGTTCCGCATCTTCAGGCTTTTCCTGAGCCGGATAATGATCTCCGAGTTTCGGAGAAAAGTCATCAATAGTCTGGTTCGGTCGAGCTATATTACCCGCTTTATTTTTGGAGATTCATGAAAAGTTCTCGACTGGACACCTATCTAAACGCTCCCCGAAAGGCGTTATGGACCCTGGCTATACCGATCATGATCGGTATGGGAATTCACACCATGTATACGGTCGTGGATATTATCTTCATTGGCTGGTTGGGAGGCGATGCCATTGCCGCCGTGGCATTCAATATGCCCCTATTCTTTTTCGTCATGGGGTTGACCATGGGATTGGGAACGGGAGTGACGGCCACGGTGGCGCGGTATGTCGGCGCTCGGGATAAAATTAATGCCGATAACGGTGCCGAACATGCTGTAGTTCTGGGTCTTGTTATTGGAATACCCTTAATGCTCAGTGGACTCCTTTTTGGTCCCCAGATGCTCCAGGGCCTGGGTACTCCGCAGGAGTTAATCCCCTTATCCTGGTCCTATCTTCGGATTATCAGTTGGGGATTGCCATTTATGATTTTTTCGGGCTTTTTCCGGTCCATTCTTGCGGGCGAGGGTGATACAAAATTTCCTATGATGGTAGCCGGGCTGGGAACGGTTCTCAATATTATTTTGGATCCAATCTTTATTTTTCTTCTTGATATGGGTGTACCCGGCGCAGCCGTAGCCACAATCATCAGTCAAATCGTTTCGTTTTCTATTTTCTTCTATATGTTATATGTGAAAAAACATTCTTACATCTCCTTTAAAATCCAGCATTTCCATCCGGATATGGGTATCATCAAAGATATTTTCCGTGTTGGAATTCCCGCATCATTATCCATGATCATTATGTCCATTGGTCAGGGTGTATTTAACCGAATTCTGATTTCCTTTTCTCAGGATACTGTTGCGGCCTATCAAATCAGCGGCCGCATCGATATGCTGGTCCTTTTGCCAATCATGTCCATCGGTGCAGCTCTTACGACGCTTGTGGGAATGTTCTACGGCGCTAATGAAATCGAAAAACTGAAGATGATTGTTAAATATGGTTATGGACGTTCTTTTCTGATTACGGTACTGTCATCTCTTTTGATTTTTATACTGGCTCCTATACTGGTGACAGGATTTACACCTTCTGTCGGAGTTCAACAGATTGCCATAACCTACTTGCGACTCATTACGTTGGTTTATCCTGTGGTAGCGATCGGTATTACCAGTGGAAGGATCTTACAAGGGTTTGGGAAAGGGATACCGGTTTTGGCCATAACCTCCATCCGAATCCTTCTTGTATCGGCGCCTTTGGCTAGTTTTTTCGCTTTTATTCTGCATAAGCCCTTGGAATGGGTATGGTACTCAATGATGATGTCCACATTAGTCGCTACGGCTGTAGGGGTGGTCTGGGTCCGACGAATATTCCGGCAAATGGTGTTGGTTAGTGTAAGGCAATAGTCGAACCTATCTTCACAAATGTTGACCGCAATACAGTCCCTGGTGGAAGGGTCGGTCCAGGATAATTGTTTGGTAATGACATTGGAATTTCTTTCCTATCAATCCGGGTTGGATCTTGTGAATACCGTGCCTCGGGAGGCGGAACGGTAAAATCCTTATCCCGACAAGACCCTGACTTCTAACACCGTGAAAGTTGTACTGACCACCCATAATCAGGGTGGAATTACCGATCGAGATATTCAACTGGCGCGTTTCATCGATTCTCTATAATCATCGATAATCCAACCCGTGAGCAGGATCACACGGCGGATTTGTTTAATCTACTACTTTTCGTTGTCTATATCGTGCCAACAATCCAAAGGAGAGTGGTTATGAACTTTACAAATCTCATCACTAAGAATTCTGGGAAATGGGTTACCACGGTTTTGTTATCTCTGGGCTTAACCATTGCCTTTTCAGCGAATCAAAACCAAGTGACAACATCTCAGACTGACTCACCAGGATTATCGCAATCTGATATTGAACAAGTCATTCAAATTCGTAAAAATCGTATATCCCCGCCAGAAAATGTAAAATATATCAACCGGGATAGAATGGAATCGTTGTACCAGTTAAAACATGCCTCTAAGCATGAGCCGAAAAAGTTACCGGCGCATAAAATATGGCGTTCTATTGATAAGACATTATTTTCTAATAAATCATTTCGACATGATGAACTTTTACAGGTAAGTCAACAACTTTATAATCCATTGACAGATTCTCTGAGTATCACAATCAATGGCGTCGAGGCCGATACGATAACCGTAGGGGACTCTATGCAGATTCGTATCACATTTCCCGATGGAAGTTCAGAGGCCGATCTTCAGGTCTGGGTGGACATGAACGATAATGGGACCCTTGAACCCGAAGAGGATTGGAACGTTGATAATCCCGGGCATATCATGGATAATGGTCCGGAAGACGAAGACCCTCAGGTTGGAGTATATCAATGGACCATTTCAGATGAGGATGAGGAAAGCCCTCAACGGTTTTCGAATATCACGTTCCTCATGGAAGTTATGGGATGGGCAGGGGGATATGACATTGCCAGCGTCCATATTGAACCGATCGTGAGCGATTACTCAATTTCCGGTACGGTAAGTCCCGAGTTATCTCATATTTTGGTTATGGCCTTTCCCTGGGATTCTCTGGATACAGACACCCTGTCTGATCCTTTAGTCTGGGGAGCCAGCACCGATACCACGGGAGCATATCATATTTTCCTTCCGGATACAGGGCTATTTGTTGTGGCCGCTTTTGATTTTCTGGGTGTCACCGGTGGACTAATCCCGGACACCATCTATTTTGACATTGATGTCCAGGGGCATGAGACCGGATACGATTTCACTTTCAGCGAACCCCATTCAGTGATTGCCGGTGTGCTTCGAGATGAGTCTATGGCACCCATTCCCGACGTTAATATTTGGATCGATGGAAATTATGAACCCGGTTTTGAAGGTATTACCGATGCCAATGGTTATTTCCATATTCCTGTCCCTCCTGGAGAATGGCGGATCGAAGCCGATCAATTTGGTTTACTACCGGATTATTTAGTCCCCAATGAAGTATGGGAATATTTGGATGACTATGATTCGGTTTTTGTGGAATTAACTGCCTATGTGACCGACGCGCAAATTTCGGGACATGTAACCTTGAACGATGGACCATGGCCCGGAATAAATATCGGCGCTTGGAGTGAGTTGGGCTGGACCCAAGCCAGAACCGACTCGGCCGGTTGGTATACCTTGAATGTGAGTTCTGCCGCTGATCCAATAGGAGGATATTGGCTCTGGATTTGGGATTTTATCCCTCATGATTTTCTGGTCATAGAAAATCCGGAAAATGTTCTTTCTGGTGAAATGCACGCTGATTTTGTAGTGCAGCAAATGCTGGGTGGTTTAGAAGGTATTGTTTATGATGCCACGACTAATATACCGGTCTCTCACGGTTGGGTACATGTTTACAATGACTTTGTTGACTTCGGATGGGGTACCGATCAACAGGGATATTATTACCTCCCTCTGCCCAACGGTGCCTATTTTGTCGAAGCCGGTGGTGATGGATACGAAAATATCCAATTGGATACTCTCATTGTAATACAAGATAATGTAGCCACTTTGGATATCTACTTGAATCCTTTATCATTTGACGGACTTATCTCTGGTTTTGTTTTGGATGAGACCAGCGGAATGCCGGTTATGGAGGCTCAGGTAATGGTATTCGGAGACATGTACTGGGATATGACCTATACCGATATGGATGGCCATTACAGTATACCAGTTCCTTACGGCCACTATGCAGCCCAAGCCTGGAAGGAGGGATATGGAGCTGACTTCGCCTTTGACCTGGAATTGAATGAATTCCATCCGGATACAACCCTGAATTTCTACCTCGTTTCCTTTGAACCTCAGGCCGTTTTGGAAGGCGTTGTCCGGGATGCGGAAGAAGAATTCCCGATCTGGGGGGCGAATGTGATCGTGGCAAACGAAACCTATCAATTCATGACCTTTACCGATGAAAATGGCGAATTTTACTTGGAAGTGCCTGCCGATTCCTTCCATGTATTTACCATGGCGCCAGAATATGAACCTTCCGAAGATGACGTGTACTTGGCTATCGGTGACACATTGTGGCTGGATATCTACCTGGACCATTTTGAGGTGACTCCGCCAGAAATCCTGTCCATCACCGATGTACCGAACGATCAGGGTCGACAAGTGCGTGTCACTTGGGAACCGGGAAATCCCGCTTGGTTCGGAACCTGGCAGCAATTCAGTATCTGGCGCATGACCGAGAACGATTCAGGACCCGTATGGGATTTCATCACCACTGTTCCATACCATGGTATGGATGTCTATTCCTTTGTAGCACCCACGTTGGTGGATTCTAATGCCACGACCAGCAGCACGGGAGAGTATTGGACTACCTTTGTGGTGACGGCTCATACTATGGTTCCAGACCTGTTCTTCGACTCCGAACCTGAATCAGGGTATTCCGTAGATAATCTCATTCCTTCGGTTCCCCAAAACTTGACGGCCTCTTACTATTCTGATCCAGGCACGTTGGTTATGCTGAACTGGGAAAGTATTGAGGATGAGGATTTCGATTACTACACGATTTATAGGGGAACGGCTCCGGGCGTACTACCCAGTGACGAACCCTACGGATATACCGTGGACACCTCGTTTGTGGATCAGGCGTTGGAGCCTGGACAAATCTATTACTATGTGGTAACAGCGGTTGATTTCAACGGAAACGAAAGCGCTCCGTCCAACGAAGCCGACGCCACGGTTCTGTCCACCGATCCGACGCTAAATGTTCCGGATTCTTACGCCTTGTCCCAGAATTATCCCAATCCGTTTAACCCAGTCACGACCTTGAGTTTTGATTTGCCTGAAGCAAATCAGGTTAAGGTCACGGTTCATAACCTTCTGGGTGAAGTTGTGGTGACCCTGGTGGATGATTATCGCCCGGCGGGCCGCTACACGATTCAGTGGGATGCGCGAGAATTCCCCAGTGGAATGTATCTGGTACGGATGGAATCGGGGACCTATGGATTCACTCGGAAAATGATGCTCTTGAAGTAATCTTCAACTTCGTATAAATGTATAAAAGGGCTGGCTTCTCAGGAAACCAGCCCTTTTTCTTCAAATATAGTGACTTGGTTTTATGGCGTTAACACCTGAGTGTACCGGGTCACCCCATCCACGGCTGATTTAGAAAATGGATCATCGTGATAAATATAATTCACATACAATTCTGTTTGATCACAATAGTGGGGAGAGGAAGGAATTCCCGATTCACCCGTAGGAATGATGGTTTGGGAATCGTCCCAATTTGCAGTGGAGTAGATATGACGGTGTGACGATCCATAATCTGAAATGAAGGGCGCAGTATAGGAATAGCGGTATGGGGACACGGTATGGGATGCTCCCCCGACGGGATAAGGGCCACGATTGAGTTTAAACACCGTATTCAGAGCGGCAACCTTACCCATGGGGTGATTGAGCACCAATTGATGTACGCTTCCCCATGTCCATTTTTTGGGATCCGGTCCATATTGCTCCGCCAGGCGGTTCACCGCAGAACGAAACGACTTAACAACCATATCATTCCACGACTCTACTTCTTTTGTGTTACGATCGTCAATCCATTTGGATTCCGGATGTCGCCGGAGATAGTCCAGTCCGAACCGGGGAATGTACCCGGTTTTAATGTAATCGGCGTAAAGCGTATCACCCAACTCGTCCCAGTAGATGTTATGCATCAGTTCCAGATAAGTTTGCTCAAACACGGTGGGTGCAGCCAGATCCGGTTCATAGGTGAAATCCCAGTTCCGGATCTGGTCCAAAGCCTTCTTTTCCTGGGCCGACAGGGTAGTCTGATCGGAGAGGATCGTCAGGAAGTTGGGAACAAAATCCCGGGCCAAGATGGACTGATGATCCCGATGCATGGCCTTAATGTCGTCAATGGACAATTTTTCTTTGGCTTCCAGCATTTCCCGGATGCGGTCAATCCGGTAATTGGGAGCCGGGTATTGGGGAATTTGTGTGTGGGCTTCAGGTGAGACCGAGCGATTATTGGCGGAAGACACATACCCTTTTTCAGGATTATAACTATGGGGTAAATCTTCAAAAGGAACAATGCCGTTCCATTCATATTCATCGGTCCAGCCGGGGACGATCCGTGATCCGTCGCCTTTTTTCCGTACCGGAACGCCAGCACAACAATAAATACCGATATTCCCGTCCACATCCGCATAGGCGATGTTTTGGCTTACGGAATTAAACGTAGAAACCGCGTTTTTGAACTCTTCCCAGTTTTTGGCTTTATTCAACAAGTAGACAGACCGTACTTCGTTGCTGAATAAATTTCCGGTCCACATCATGGTAAGGGTTTCATTGCGGATGTTCTTAAAATCGGAAATGATGGGACCGTGGTGGGTAAAGCGAAGCGTTTTCTCAACGACCTCCCCTTCTTTAGTATGAATCGCTTCTTTACGAATATCCATGTCCTTCCAGACGCCGAGATATTCGTACTGGTTTGGGTTCTCAGGGTTGATCTTCTCTTTGAAGAAATCCATATCATCCACCATCACATTGGTCATACCCCAGGCAATATGATCGTTATGACCTGCGACGACAAACGGTTGACCGGGTAAAGCCAAACCGGTGACGGTATACTGGCCTTCCACCGATTGATATATCTGGTACCAGATTCCCGGAATGAATATTCCCAGATGCATATCATTGGCGAAGATGGGTTTTCCCGTGGTGCTCTTTTTGCCGCTTACCACCCAATTATTACTCCCGTCTAAAATGCCAATACCCAGATCCCGGAGAGGTTCTGCGGCGGAAAGGAGTAGGTCCCGCGCTTCCAGTTCCGAGGAAGCATCGGTGAAATCTTCATAGACCACTGAAGTTTGATGGGCCAAATCCGGGAAAAGTTCTGCCGTCATTTCGGGGCCAATCTTGGTGGCGATTTTGTGTAAAGCCGCTTCCACATTCCAGGGCAAGGTTAAATCCCAGGCCATATAACTAATTAAATTAATGCATTGCTGAGGCTTCCAGGGGTCCGGAGTGTAGTCCAGGATTAAATATTCCGGAGGGAGATCCTTCCCCTGGGACTGAATATACTGGTTTACTCCGTCAGCAAAGGCTTCCAAATTGGCTTTTATTACCGGATCAGATTTTGACCATACCCACTCGGATTTTTGGGGAATTTGGAGCGCCCGCAATAGTAAATCCGTATTCACCAGGTCTTTACCAAAAATTTCAGATAATCGTCCCTGAGTAGCCCGGCGGATTAAGTCCATTTGCCAAAGACGATCCTGCGCCATGCAAAATCCGGTGGCCCGGTATAAATCCAGTTCGTTTTTGGCGAAGATATGGGGAATGCCATATTGATCCCGTTGCACGGTAACCGGAGCTGTCAGATTGGATAATTGTATTTCACCGGTATAATCAGGCAGACCTCGTGTGGCGATCCGATTAATGAATAAAAATCCGAAAACGAGCAGGACAAATACCAGGACCGCGGCAATGAGCAAACCTTTTTTTAAACCAGACATGAATCCCTCCAATGTGTTATTGAATCTCTCATATAAGAAGAAACAGTTTAGGACGCTCTGAGGATTATTTGAAGATGAATTTTCCATTCCCTGATCAGGTTGAAAAGCCTATATTCCTGTGGACAAAGACGAGGAAGTACAATGAATCCCTGGGAACTAAATGCAAATCTAGAAACAGTGGTCATGGATCTGCTCTACCTGAGCAGTTTCATTCTGATGGGCACTTTTTTACGCCGGTATATCGGCTTTTTTCAATCCTATCTGGTTCCGAATAATTTTATCGGCGGCTTTATTGCTCTTTTTGCCGGTAGCCAGGGATTTGGCCTCATTGATCTACAGGCTGACCGTCTCATACTCTACGTTTACCATTTTCTGGCGCTCACGTTTATTGCCCTGGGCTTACGTCAGGAAAAAACCAAATGGGGTCGAGGTCCCTTGAGTAAAAGTCTGGCGGCTTTGTCGTCCTATCTGTTACAAGCCTCCATCGGGTTGATTGTCGCCTTTATTTTGGTTTACACGTTCATGCCGGATTTATTTGTAGGGATTGGCTTGGTGGTTCCCCTGGGATTTGGAATGGGGCCGGGACTGGCGGCTACATTAGCCGGGTCCTGGGAAAAATATGGATTTGAAGGTGGCGCTCAAGTAGGCCTTACGTTTGCCACCATCGGTTATATGTATGCCTTTTTTGTGGGTATGGTGCTTATCCATTGGGGAATCCGCACGCGCCAGACGGCTCTAATCGAAAGTATCGATCATGTGAGCCGGGACATGCGTATTGGGATCAATAAGGAAGGCGAAAATCCCATTGCGGGACGGATGCCCCAATCCACCGAAGCGGTGGAACCCATGGCCTTCCACTTGGCGCTGATTGGATTCGTTTATCTCTTAACCTATCTCGTAGTCAATAGTCTTGCGACCTTAATGACCAATAAGGGGTTGACAGATTTTATCCCCACCCTTTGGTCTTTTCATTTTGTAGTGGGTCTGCTTTTGGCGATTACCATTCGGAAATTACTGGACATGACCGGTCGCTCTTATTTGATTGATCAGGGACTCATGACCCGGGGCATGGGACTCTTTCTCGATTATCTGGTCGTCGGTGCAATCGCCGGTATCAGTCTCACCGTGGTCGTGCAATACTGGATTCCCATTACAATCATGTCCTTAATTGCCGGACCGGCGACCCTGGGGCTGTTGTATTATGCGTGCTACCGCGCGTTTGACGATTTCCGCTTCGAACGGTTTGTGGAACTATTCGGCGAAATGACCGGAACCATTAATTCTGCGCTGGTTCTTCTACGGGTGGTGGACCCGGAATTCAAAACGCCAGTGGCGGAAGATGCGGTGTATGGAAGTGGCATTTCACTCTTTCTGGGATTTCCCCTCCTGATAACCCTGAATGTGCCTTTTGTGTATTATGGCGGATCGTTGAAAGGATATTGGGTGACCCTGGGAATCCTGCTGGGCTACTGGCTCCTTCTGGTCATATTCTGGCGGGCTATCGGATATATCCGGTTTTCCCGGTCGGTGGAACGTTAAGCGATTCCGAACCTTATTCAGGTTCGGGTGGACGAGCCAGAATTTCGGGATGAGCCATATAGTATTTCATCCGATTGGCTAACACCCCCGAGTGGTAACCATCCATAATCCGATGGTCGACAGTGGCGGTAAACGGCATAATGGTGCGAATGACAATTTCCCCATCCCGGACCACGGGACGCTCTTCCGCTTTTCCCATAATGATGACGGCTGGGAGTTTGGCTCCGGGAAACAAGGCGGCCATCCCTGTAGTCAATCCGTGGGAACCAATATTTGATAGCAGGATAGAACCAAAAGCATTATGTGTTAATCCCAGGGCAGGAATTTCAAATCCTAAGGTGTTGGTGATCCATTTAACCACCAGGAATGTAAAGCGACGAAACGGCCAGGGAATCGAACCTAAAACATATTTATTTTGCATGGTTGCGTTTTCGTCTCCGGTTCGGGTCGCAGCCGCTTTTGAACGGACTTCCTCCGCGATGTCAAACACGGTTTTTTGATCTGCGTTATGAACACGGATACTCCCCATTTCCTGACCACCCTTCATATTTACCGCAATCATCACGGTAACATCATTCCGCTCTACAAAGCGTCCCCGTTTGATATACACATTCACTTCCGGTAAATCGTATCGCAGAATCCGTCCCAGGGCGGCGGTTACCACGTGTGTCAGAGTAATGCGTTTTCCTTCCGACCGCGATTTTTGAACGAATTCCTGGGCAGGTGTGATATCAATGTCCATCGTTCCATAAATTTTGCCCTCATTGGGTGGGGCATACAGGGCGATGGTCATTTTTCGCCAGGGAGAGTTTAATGTTTTTTCATTCATCACAATTCTTTCTAAAAATAAGTGGGAAAATAAACGGAAGCTAATCCCAAATCCAACGATTGATCATACGTCAAATGAATTGATTTGGAAATGGAATTCATCGGAATCCGCCAACGTGTGGACGATTCCCGAATATTTATAGATTCCTGATTCTTTCAATAACCACAGGGTAGTGGCGTAGGATTCAGATTGATTTAGAACAGCGTTCAGGATAAGGTGAATATCTTCGTCGTTATTAAGGCCAAAACAGTTTTTATTTCAATAGCCGATGGATGCGTGCCAGTAATTCTGTGGCTGAAAACGGTTTGAGCATATAATCGTTAGCCCCCAAGTCCAAGCCCTTTACGATATCCTTCTCCCGGCCCATGGATGTTAACATAATAATAGGTGCCGATCCGTTCAATAGCGTTTTCCGTAAATTTCTCAGAACTTCAAATCCGTCCATTTCTGGCATTTTCACGTCTAGAATAATCAAATCAAATTCGGTTTCTTCGGCGGCTTTTAGGGCTTCCGATCCGGAAGAAAGGAGCGTGATATCATAGCCCGATTTATTGAGCCGGCGAGCGATAAAACTGGCCGTTAAATCATCATCTTCGGCAATCAGAATTCGGTGAATTTTGGTTTCAACATCCCTGATTTGAGTTACGATTTTATTCCGGCCGGAATCTTTGGCATGATAGAGAAGTTCATCCGCATCGCTGATGGCATCATTAATGGATTTCGTTTCGGTGACCTCGGTAACTCCGGCGGAAAATAAAATAGGAATGGTGATTGAATCATCTGAGGGATGCCGCATGGGTTTATCCTGAAGCCGTTTGGCGATTTTTTCTAAAGCGCCCCGGGTGCCATTGGGTGTTGAATTGGGAAAGAGAGCTACAAATTCTTCGCCACCCCAACGGGAAACAAAATCCGATTTCCGCAAATTCTGGGACAGGTTACGGCTAAAATATTGCAGGACTTTATCACCAATTAAATGGCCATAAGTGTCGTTCACCTTTTTGAAATAGTCCAGGTCCAACATGGCTAAAGACAGGGGATATTCATGTCGATGTGCCTGGGCTTTGTACCGTAGGAACTCTTCATGGAAAGCAGCGCGATTAGGCAATTCTGTCAAGGTATCCATTCGGAGTTCATTTTTAATTTTATGAGCCTGGTCAAGTTTAGCGATGACAGCCGAGGACAATATGTCAGGATCGACGGGTTTAACAAAATATTCATTGGCTCCCAGGGCAAAACATTCCGTTTTGATCTGGGGGTTATCTTTTGCGCTGAGGATAATGACGGGCGTATGGACGGTGTGGGGAGATTCCCGGAAATCCACCAGTAGGTTCCGTCCATCGGAATCCGGTAGAATCAAATCCAGGATGATCAAATGAACAGCATGTTGAGAGAGTATTTCCCAGGCCTCGGCGGCAGTAGCAGCCAAAAATACCTGGAAATCACCTTCCGGGAAAATGGCTCTCAATATTTGTTGGTCCTTTTCGGAATCTTCCACAATCAACAACACAGATGTATCGGTTGTTGATTGACTTCGTAAGGTAATCAGGTGATCCAATAACGTAGCCAGGGAGTCCAGGAGTTGATCGTCAGAAGCGGATTCAACAATCCCCGCCATTTCGGAGACAGACGAAAAACCAAACGTTCTGCCAGAACCTTTTAAAGTGCGGGCAATACGACGAATCGAGTCAGCCGCATCTTGTGATCCGTCTAATAATGCATTTCTGGCCGATACAAGCGCATCAATATGAGTTCCCACCCGATCTAAAAAGTGTTGTTTTGAATTGTACATATCCAAAATTCTGAATGCTTAATTACTTTTTTAGGATTTTACTCATGGTGGACTTCATCTAAATTTAACGACTTTTTTTCTAAGGAATAGATTAAGACTTAGACGGAAATGATCTTTTTTTACGTGCAATCTGGGCAATCAGATTGGTTATAAGATACAGTACTAGGATAACGTTATGTGTAAAACCTGGGGGGAATAAGCTTAGTTTCGGTTTCTAGAAGTTAGGAGCTATGATTTGGCATCAATATTCGTTCCGAAATGGTTTAACAACCGGTGTTCCAGAACGGATGCGGAGGATTAGAGATCCTTTTTATCAAACAGCCGAAATCCGAACCAGACTGGGACCACGATCCACACCAATAAAGCCGAAGCGGCCGCAACGAGACCGAGTGGGCTACCAAAAAATTGTTTGAATACCGCTCCGGTGTATCCCAGCAACGCTGAAATATCCACCATGAGGAGCATAATGATTCGCGCCAGATCAATGGGATTTAACAAAGCAACGGCGATAGTGGCTTTTTCCAAGGGGTAATCGCTGAAAACAAAAATCAGCGCAAGAACCAAGCCGTCATACAACACGGCGAAAACCAGCCAGATCAGGATGGTGATCCCCACACCTTTAACCCGTTCTTCGTTTTTCACGGCGATTAAATAGGACAGGGCGGTAAAAACAAACGTAAGGGCTACACCAGTCGCTAGCAGGATATAAAATGTAAGCGTTATGGGAGTCGATCCAACCGAATTATATATAAACGGGATGCCTACACCCAGCACAAACGCCAGTGACAAAGGTGCTGCGAGACCAATGAACATACCGCGAAATAGCGAACCACGGCTGATTGGCTGGGCCAGTAACAATTCAATGAATTCCCGGGAGCCATAGAAAAACATACTCCCAAACACAATACTGACCAGGGGAATGAGAAAGAGGGTGATATTCATCAGACTTAAAATGACCTTGGTGCCATCGCCGCCAAAGCGAAACAGCCCATCCGTCATGACGAAAAATAAGATGGTGTATAATAATAACCATTTCCCTCGGACCAAATCCTGTAACTGATATTTGATAATTTTTAAAAATGTTTTCATTTGCCTTGCTCAACCATTAATCGTGCGACCGCTCGTTCCAGAGTGGGTTCGCCCGTTTGTTCGATGATGGTGTTGACGGTTCCGGTGAATAATATCTTCCCATCCAGTAAATAAATGATATTATCGGCCAGTTCTTCCAGATCACTCATGATATGGGATGTAATAATAATGGTTTTCCCGGCTTGCTTTTCCTGGAGCAAGCGATCCTTCAGCAGACTGCTTGAAATGGGATCCAGTCCGGCTGTGGGTTCATCCAGGATCAAGAGCTCCGGGTTAAACATGAAGGCAATAATCGCGCTTACCTTCTGCCGGGTTCCTCCGGATAAGGTACGAATGGGTTTATTTAATTCCCCGTTCAGGTGAAAAAAATTCACCAGTTCGTCTTCCTGGCAGTCAGGAGATCCCCGTAAATCTTTGATCATGGAAATGACTTCCTTGGCTGTCAGATTTTCCGGGAATCGGGCCATTTGAGGCATGTAACCAATACGGTCACGATACGCCCAGTCGCCATTGAGATGGAACCCATCAATCAGAATTTTACCTGAGGTGGGTTTGTCCAATCCCAGCAGGCACTTGATCAATGTGGTTTTCCCCGATCCGTTATGCCCGATAATGGCGGTGATTTTTCCTGCTTCAATTAATAAATCGAGTTCCCGCAAAACGCGGAGTTTACCAAAAGATTTTTCCAGTTTAATTACTTCTATCATGGTAGACGTTCCATAAGGGGTTGACGATCGACCAAGGTTTCCGGTGTCATGAGGGGAATATATTCCTCGGCGATGTCCAGAGTATTAACAAACAAACTTCGTAACAGAATCAATGCCGGTTCATTTTTTTCGACCAGAATTGAAAATAATTTCACAGGGTGGAAAGGCACGTCACCGACGCCGTCCCGGTCAAGGTCATACCCCCGGTATTTGCTCCAATAATTGCTTTCAAATAAATTGAAATTTTGCTGACTGTTGGTGGCCACATCGAAGGTGTTTCTGACGAAATTATTGTACCGAAACTCATTATCGGTGGAGTTGGCCATGATCTTAACGGCCCAGCCGTTATCAACGAATTCATTGTTTTCCACCATGATCCGGGAACATCCCTCGCTATAAAGACCGATGGTGTTTTGTTCAAAAAGGTTATCGTGAATATCGCTGTCATAAATATCTTTTAACAAAAGACCGAAGGATGCATCGCCCCAGTTATGTTGGAACGTATTTCCCCACATTTCAACAATTCGTGAATACATGACGGCGACCCCAGCTCCGTTATTAATAAACGTGTTGTTCCAGTATTTATTTTTATCCGAGAACATGAAATGCAATCCGTACCGGAGATTACGAGTTGAGTAATTACCGCTGACGTCGCATTCCTCCACAAATTCTAGATAAATGCCATCCCGATGCCCTTGGATCACATTATCTCTTATGGTAATTCCCTTACAATACCATAAGTGGATACCGTTTCCTGAGCGGGATTCCGTTAGGGCCTCAGTCTCTATCACATTTTTTTCCACGACACATTGGGTGGATTTTGAGACATAAACTGCAAAAAAATTATCGATAAAATGATTATCTACAATCCGTCCCTTGTCAACTTGATCCAATTTTATACCGGCGTTATCGTGGATAAAGCTCATGCCGGCGTTGCGGATCGTGAATCCGGTAATTAGGACACCGTCGGCACGAACTGTCAGAATTTCATCTTTTCCATTGCCTTGAATAACAGGCCGATCTATACCGATCAGGGCAATGGATTTTTCGATAATGATATTCCCAACTTCATAGGTCCCTGAATGAACCATCACCGTATCTCCGGATTGGGCAGCGGCAATTCCCGCCTCCAATTGCTTGTAGCCATCCTTACCGCCTACCCACACGACGCTGGCTTGGGCTTGAGATGTCAGCCCGCTAATTATAACCAATAGGATAATGAAAAATGGACGCATTTATTGAAACCATGATTGGTGAACCAACTGTTTCACATCGTCCCAACTCACCTGTTCACCAAAATACAGTTCGGCCACATTTTGAGCAATTTTTTCGCTACTAAACGCCGATACGTTGATTCCCATGGGACTCGCCAGTTTTTTGCTGACCACAAAAATAGCTTCTTCCGGTTTGATAAATACGCCGGGGTTCTCAAAATCCACAATGTAGAGGGAATGAACCGCTGATTCCGGGACCTGTTTGGTTTCCAATGCAGCAACCATACATTCAATAGAATCGTAGGTGTAGACCTTTCCTTTTTTGGTCACAATTTCCGCTCCGTAGCGATCGTCCATAATCTTCATTTTGCAATAATGGCATCCGTCGCTACCGTATTGGATCGGTTTTGGTTCCGGTGAGCAAGACAACAAGAAAAAGGTGGCAAAGGCTATGCTGAAAACGAGGCGTTTCATTGAACGGTTTCCTTCGGTTTACGAAATTCTACATAGGCCGCGACCATCCCTAAGAAGAGCGACAGAAATGCCGCAATCCCACCAAGCGCAGGATAGGAATACGCCACGAAATTCAGCAGAGTTTTCCGTCCAAAGAGCGGTGGCTGATAGGACATATTGGGAATTTTAATTGCCGCATGTTCCAGATCAAGATTATGTCCATAGGTATAATTCCATTGGTAGAAATCAATAAGTCCGATTAACGATAAAATGATAAATGTTGCGAGCCAGAAAACGATGAATTTTTTATTTCCTTTAAATGCAATACCAAGTCCGGTTATAATGAGCACTGCAATAATATAGGGTATGTATTTCAACTCGGGAAACGAATCAGGATTAATATCCTGCATACCAATATAGTGGTTTACCAGATTGATATTCTTTAAATCATGAGGTTGATGTCCAGTGATATCGTTGGCCCAAATATACATTCCCAATCCTTCCGGATACTGAGGCGCTTCCAGGGTGATGGACCAGATAGGAAAAATATACATCAAGAGCAGCAGCAGCGATGCCAGGGCGAGTGTATATTTTGAAAATTTACTCATAGCATTCCTCTTAACGGTAGGCGGGGAGGAGGCGAAGCTCCTCCCCGCGCAGAATCCGTGTGGTTAATTATGGGATATTTTCACCTTGGAATTGCGGTCTGATACACGAATGTAGCCTTGCATTTCCTGGTGTAATGCCGAACAGAAATCCGTGCAATAGAAGGGATAGACGCCAGGTGTTTTCGGTTCCCAGGTCAGAGTGCGGGTTTCGCCGGGCATAATCAACAACTCAGAGTTTTGGTTGCCCAACACGGCAAAACCGTGGGGGATATCCCAGTCCTGTTCCAGATTGGTGACGTGGAAATATACCTTATCACCAACTTTGATCCCTTCAATATTATCCGGTGCAAAGTGGGTACGAATCGTGGTCATGTACACATGAACCTCATTCCCTTTCCGTACGATCTTTCTTTCCTTTTCGGATTTTATCGCGTCGGGATTTTTATTGTCTTCCAGCGGGAAAATCTTGACGGATTTATCCATCAGAAGTTTGGCCGGAATCGCTTGCGCATAGTGCGGTTCACCCACGGTGGGGAAGTCCAGTAACAACTTCATTTTATCACCGGTAATGTCGATCAACTGAGCGGCATGCGGCAATTCAGGACCTACCGGGAGATACCGGTCTTTGGTCATTTTATTTAATGCCACCACATATTTACCCCATGGTTTCCGGCTGTCGCCACCGGGAATGGAGAGGTGACCGATGGAGTAGTAGGTGGGGATCCGGTCCACGACTTGCCAGGTGCCTAATTTCCATTTCACGATTTCAGAAGAAATAAAGGCTGACGTATAGGCAAATCCCTTACCGTCAAATTCTGTGTGTAGCGGTCCTAAGCCACAGTTTTCCACTTCACCAGCGATAACGGCATCGTAATCCAGAATCGGAATTCCGTCAACTTCACCAATGAATTTCTTGTCTTCGATAGCTTTCAACATTTTTGAGAAAGAATGTACCGGAATAACGGTGGCCAGTTTACCGCCAGCGACGATGTATTCACCGGAGGGATCCACGTCAACGCCATGGGGCGATTTCGGAGTCGGCAGGTAGTAGATCAGGCCCGGGCAGTCCTTCGGGTACAAAACTTTCACCGATTTCTGTTCGTTGGAAACCACTATGCGGGTGTCGTGATCCACATAGTTGTCAAAGTACCGGGCGGGCATTTCTTTGGCTTTACCTTCCGCCAGATATTTTTCCGCCAGTTTCCAGTTAACAGCGGCAACGAAATCCTTATCGTTCTGCGAGGCATTGATTTCAAGAATTTCATTGGCCTGCTCCGAGTTGTAACAGGTAAAGAAAGCCCAACCATGGGACGGTCCCTTTCCGGCATGAGCCAGGTCATAATCGTATCCAGGTACCAGGATTTGGAAGGCGATATTCATATGACCAGTTTCCTGATCAACTTTGATGAAGGTGAGGGTACCGTCGAAGTTTTCCTTGTAGGTTTCAATGGAAACATCTTCCTGGGGAATCGGCACACTGAAGCGGGTAGACGCAATCACATATTCGGTGTTCATGGTAAGAAACGGAGAACCATGATTCCCGGCAGAATTCGGGATTTCAATGATCTCATCGGTTTCAAAGGTGGTCAGGTCAATCCGAGCTACACGGGGAGTGTTATTGGCATTGATAAATATCCAACGGCCATCGGGAATACCATCGGTTTGTGATAATTCGGGATGGTGAGCATCGTCCCACGGTAAAAATCCGTGAGAGGTCATCAACATATTTTTCGTTTCTTCAGTAAATCCGTAGCCGTTTTCCGGGTTGACTGAATACACCGGAATGATTTTGAATAATCGTCCGGAGGGGAGACCATATACAGATAATTGTCCGCTAAATCCGCCGGACATAAAACTGTAAAATTCGTCATACTCTCCCGGAGCAACATAGACTTTAGATGCCACGTCGGCATCGCTAAACACTTCCTGCCTACCGGTACAATCGGTTACTACCAATAGTAAACCGAGAATTGCAGCACCGGTAATCCACGCACTGATTTTTCTCATCAGAGATCCTCCTATTTGGTTCGTTTTTAAATACAATTATTTATTGTTGGTTTTGCCCTTCAGGCGCTTTTTCCTCATCAACTGACCGGAAATATTCCAAAATGGATCTTGCTTCATCCTGACTTACATTCTGGAAGGTCATGGGAATGTAGTATTGGGCGAGTAATTTTTTTACTTCGGGATGTTTTTGGACCATTTCTTCCGGATTTAAAATCATATTCATGATGTATTCCGGTTTGCGGCGCTGGGTAACGCCCTTCAAGGCCGGCCCTACATGGCGTTCTTCGATTTTGTGACAGGCTGAACATTTCACTTCGAAGGTGCTTTTCCCTTTCGCAGCGAGATCCATATCCAGGGGGCCCAAGGTCAATGATGTAATGGGCCCAATCCCCAGTTCCAATTGTTCCGGCGTTAATCCGTCAACGGTGGTTTTTACCTCGGGCTCGGGTGCTTTATTGCCACCACAAGCGCTTAGTAAAAGAGTGATAGCCAGTAAGGCTAAAAGGTTTTTTATCATTCGGATATTCTCCTGATTTTGGTTTGTGATAGACGGCCATCGAGGGCATGCTCACGCATGTCATCCATGGTTGTTTCATGAAATACACGCTTTAACTCTCTTTTTGTCTCTTTCCAATATGCGTGCACGGGACAAGGGTCATCATCTCCACACTCATCCAACCCCAGCATACAACGCTCAAATAAATCATCGCCGTCAATAGGTGCTACAATATCAATCAAACGAATGCTCTTGGGGTCTAGCTTGAGGGTAACGCCACCATTTGGACCTGTGTAGGATGTAAGAATACCGGCCTGAGTTAGTCTGTGTGCCACTTTTGTCAGTTGATAAAAGGAGACACCTAATTCAGGGGCGATATGCTTTATTTGGATGTATTTGCGGTCACTGTCATTTTTTAACAGAAAAAAGACCAATCTGATTGCGTATTCTGCGGTTTTGGATAGAAACACGCTGTATTCCCTCTCAATATTAAGATTTAAGAGTCATAGTTCATAAATATATTAAAACGTTCCCGCATTTGGTTGCAAGGACAATAGGGAAATTTTTTTCTGGATTATTGAATCGGCGAATATTTCAGGACAAACCAGGCCTCAAATCAATAAATAGAAGAGAAGAAATAATGGAAATCAGATTAGGTGTGAGATGAGGGACATTCTCCCTATTCTAAGCATAGTAAGTTGCCCCAAAGTTTATCAACGTCAGCTTCTTCTTATTCTGTTTTTGTGGAATACAGCCTTTCATCTGTTGCTCAAGTCCCAGTTTTCTGTCCTTTTCCAAGGGGAACGGTCTGAAGGTCGAGTTGACCTAAGATAATAAGCGGGATCGGATCTGTTTTCGCCGTCGGTGATCAATGGTATCAATGGCGCGAACGGCATATTCCTGAGCGGTATAAATTTGCTTCATCACGGGTTCATCATCCCGTTTGGCGGCATCACCCACTACAAATAGATTTCGTATGGACGTTTCCCCTTTGGCATTGATCCAAATGTGTCGTTTTTCCACGGGTTGATCGTTATCCATCAACCGCGCCCCAACCTGAACGGCTAAATCATTATAAACACGATGCAGCCCAAGAGCCACCAGGGCAAATCGTACCGGAACCGGCTCATGGTCATCGAATTCAAATCCGTGCAAGGCTTTAACGCCCTCACTCAGAATACCCGTGATGACGTTTTCAATAACAGGGATTTGATAGGCTGTAAGCAGGTTCTGTATCTGAGTAGAAAATGCGGGTGTGATCCCATTTGTGAGAATGACAGCCTGATTTCCATACCGCTCTTTTAACATTAGGGCCAATTCCCCGGCTGTTGGACTATGCCCCAGAACTGCCACCTGATCATCGGCGGTTAAATGTCCTTCGCAGCGAATGCAGTACAGAAGTTGTTCCCGGTTGGCGTAGGGATAAATCCATTTGGGTGTGGATTCGATTTTTCCTTGTTTGTTTGGCAGCGCCAGGTGCGGCTGTTCGTCCATGACCCCGGTGGCCAGGACAACGGCTGGAGTAGATAGCGTTTGTGATTCGACTTGGAGCTCAAAGTTATCTGAAACTTGTTTTAACGATGTGACTTCTCCTTCCATGAGTTCACAGTGAGGGTATTGCGCACGGATCCGTTCAATCGTATTGGTTATGATCATACGATTATTTATATGATAATGAGTCTGTTTCAGTATTTCCGCGGCTTCGGAATACCCTTTTCGTTCTAAGGTGGTAATGGCTTGTTGTTTGATGATGTCTTCATGGAATCCGATCATGTTGTCAATATTGGCAACCCATTGGGAACGGCTCCGTTTCTTGGTAGATCGGGTTCCCAAAACCCAAAGCGTGTTCATGCCATTTTGCGCCGCACGGAGAGCGGCGGCGGCTCCCCCAATACCTCCACCGATGATGATAACCTGACTGTCGCTCATTGTTATCCCTGATTGTGTTCGAAAAAGGTACCAGAATTCCCCTCTATAATTCAATGGATTTCCCGGTTAAGCCCACAGTTCGTCAAATATTCCTTAGGAGACAGTTGAGCATGGCGTTTTGGAGATGACTCTCCTGTGAAAAACGAGACGGATTTCAGTAGAAAGCAAACACGGTTCGCAAGGTGAATAAAACCGCTAAAATACTAACTAGCCAGATTTCACCTGAGAAACAAATGCACCTGTACGCAAAGCGGTGAATCGTTCCGGGACTGTAATGTTGAATAAATTAATCCTAGATCGTGCAAATGAATTTGGAGGCACTTATACTTGAGAGAGTAAATAGCTGTAAGAATATTCGTATAGTTTGATTTCATTATAAATAATTGATTTAAATGATTTTTAAATTAAATTCGATCGCTTTTTAATAAGGGTTGTTCCCTATTCTTGACGACGACGCCTAATGGTACAGGTACCAGATACAGACGCCATCCCTTTTGATCCAAATCAAACCAAGGAGGTAAATAATGGCTGATGTCCTAGGAAAGGTAAAGGATTTCATAACTGGTTTAGTAGGAATCCTGATTTCATTCGCCGTTCTGTTGGTGTTTGCGAACATCGTTTTTGAGACCGGCTTTGATCCCGTCGGTGGAATTGTTTCATTGGTCCAGCAATTTCTGACCAATGGATTCGCCGGGTTGCTGGCATTAGTGGTGTTCGTCTGGTTTTTAAGTGATTAACTCGGATAGGTGACCTCCTACTCCTAATATCGACCCTAAAGGAGGGAAGCATGAAAGACGCAATTAAAACGATATCCGAGTGGCTAAAAGGCCTGACTGATCTTCTCCTTTCATTGATTGGCCTTGGGATTGTGGCCGGCATTCTCTTTGATGACATGTTTGGTGTTATTGAAGGAATTGGGCGCCTCATGAGCAAGTTTGGAGAAAATGGATTGGCCGGTCTATTGGCCTTGATACTCATTGTAATGTGGTACCAGAAAAAGTAATATCGTCTACAGTCAAAAGCCCCGATCTTGATCGGGGCTTTTTTTTGTCCGAAATACGGAGACCATTGAGTAAAATCCACAGGTTCCGTAAGGTTGATAAGCCGGATCAAAATTCAGAGTGATTATAAGTGCTGCTAAATTCCGTTTGTACCCTGTTAAATCGTCATTAAAATTCATATTAATTCTAAAGACAAATACGGGGGAGAATCATGATAAAATTCCGGTTATTTCTGATAACGGTTCTGGTAATTATGACCGGCTTGGCCGCCCAAAACCTGAGACCGTACATCCTGATTGCAGAAAGTGACCAGCCGTTATCTATGGTTTCTAATGAAGTCCAGACACGATTGGAACAAAATGATTTCCGGATTCTAGGACAGTACCATCCCGCCGAAGATCAGAACCGGCTGGTGCTGGTCATCGGCGGGCAGGAATTGGAGGAGGCCGTATCCCGCGTGGGTGGATTAACGGGCTTTGCAGCAGCCTTGCGTCTGGGGATTACCCGAACCGGGGAAATAACCCAGATAAGTTGTGTCAATCCACTGTACCAGGGGAATGCCTATTTTCAGGATCGTTTTCCTGATGTGGAACCGTTGTATGCCAGCCTCACCGACCGTCTGCACCGGGCCGTCCAGGGGTTGGGTCAGGAACGCTGGACTGAATTTGGTTCCGAGGACGGCATTGCGGCCGATGATTTATGGGATTATCATTACATGTTCGGAATGGAATATTTTGACGATGTAGTTACACTGAAACGTTTCAATAGTTTTGTAGAGGCGGTCCGGACGATTGAATCCAATTTGACCCGGATCAATGGCTTGCAGTCGGTCTATTCGGTTGAAATTCCTGAGAGAAAACTGAAACTGTACGGTGTGGCTCTGGAAGACGCTGCACGCGGCGAGGCACATTTTCTTCCAATCATCGATATCACCGAGCCCAAACATACCGCATTTCTGCCCTATGAAATACTTGTCAACGGTACAGATGTGGTCATGTTACACGGACGTTACCGGATCGCTTTGTCTTTCCCTGATTTGACGATGATGACCTTCGGTAAAATCATGTCAACACCGGGGGATATTGAAGATTTGATGAAGACGTTAGTGGAATAAGGTTTGTCCAGCTTCAACAGCCAACCGAAATTAAAGAAAAGCCCCTTCCATCATCGATAGAAGGGGCTTTTCTTTTGCGGGACCGATCCCGATTTGAATC
>CAZHTM010000002.1:111430-113564 GCA_964535735.1 uncultured bacterium | reverse complement strand
AATATGCGCTTTTGGGTGGCCGTCCCGGACCGTCTTTCTTCGAAAGTAACCAATATCATACGAACATGTTTTAAAGAAAATTTAAACCAATTCTGTGTTTCTTTCGGTGAAACCAATCATATGTCGCTGGTACCACAATTCCGATATCAGTATGGTTATATTATTGAATATGGAGATGATGGTACGGTGGGAAAAACCCGGATCGATGATGAAGATTGGTACGGCAGCGGCGCTACGATTTATTATCGTTTACGTGAACCCAGTTGGCTGCTTGGTGAAGAGCGGTATTGTTCTATCCCATCAGACTGTGATTAAATCGCGAATTAATTCACAGAACGTATTTTCGAATATTTTACAAACGAAATAATACTTAGGGATATTTATAATAATTCCTTATTTTTGCAGGAAACATGCAAAAAGGGAACATAAATGTTAATCAATTTCAGTGTTAAGAACTTTTTATCCATCAAGGATGAAATCACACTCAGTATGTTGCCAGTGAATTCGGTCAAGGAATTGCGCGAGGAAAACATCTTTGATTGCGGCAACCAAAAATTATTGAAGACCGCCGTGATATACGGCGCCAACGCCAGCGGTAAATCAAATTTACTTTCCGCTATTTTATTTATGCGGTGGTTTATTATCAATTCTTCCAAAGAATCTCAATCCGAAGAAGAGATAGATGTTAAACCGTTTCTTTTTAATGTAGAGACGGGAAAAAAACCAAGTTTTTTTGAGATTACCTTTCTCTATCACAACCTTCAATATCGGTATGGATTCGAAGCGGATTCGAAGCGGATTCATTCGGAATGGTTGTTTCGTAAAGATAAACGTGAAGTTTTGCTGTTTTTCCGTCAAGGCAAAGAGATAGACATCAAAACGGGATTCAAGGAAGGTCGGGGGCTGGAGAATAAAACCCGTGAAAACGCATTATTTTTATCGGTGGTAGCGCAGTTCAACGGTAAAATATCGAATAAGGTACTCGAAGGTATTAAGGATCTATACATTATTTCAGGGTTGGACGATTTTGATTATCGGGATTATACTGCTCATGAAATAAAGGAAAAGACAGAAGTAAAAACTAGGATATTACATTTACTTGGAATGGCAGACCTGGAAATAAAAGATATACAGGTTTCCGAATTTGAGATGTCTCTATCGGACTTACCGTCGGATTTGTCAGAGAGTGTAAAAAAGGATATTATCAAACTGGGTTTAAAAGGTCGTAAAATATTTTCACTTCATAATCAATATGACTCTGACGGAAATATTGTTGGATTGGCGCCCATAAATTTTGAGCGTTACGAATCCAAGGGAACCATTAAGTTTTTCAGCTTATTGGGACCGATTATTGATGTTCTGGATCATGGTTATACCTTGATCGTGGATGAACTGGATGCGCGATTTCACCCTTTAATGACCCATGAAATCATTGCCCTGTTCAACAATCCGAAGGTGAATACAAAAGGGGCGCAACTTATCTTCGCCACTCATGATGTTATCCAATTAAAGTCCGGACAATTTCGACGGGATCAAATCTGGTTTACGGAAAAAGGGAAAATAGGGGACACACGATTAACTTCTCTGGTTGAATATAAAGTGAGAAAAGAAATCAATTTTGCCGATAAATATATTACCGGTCGTTTCGGAGCGATTCCTTATTTATTTAATTTCGGTCGCGGGTGGGACAAAGTATCTGAATGAACCGAAGAGACCAAAACCGGTTTCTGCAACGACTAAAGCAGCGGAAAAAAATACGTGCCGAACGCAAGGCAGGTATTAAGCCGTACCGCAAACGGTTTCTGATTGTCGCGGAAGGAAAAACTGAATGTCAATACTTCTCACAAATGAATTCGATCTTATTGAAAGGCACTGTATTTCTGGAGTTATTGACAACCAGCAGGGAAGAACAAAAAATTGTTCAAATTGCCAAAGAAAGACGGGAAGAACAAAAGCGTAAAGCTGAAAAAAATCCTTTGAGATACCAGGAATATGACGAAGTCTGGGCCGTATTTGACAAGGATGATTTCCCGGACGAAAGATTTAATCAGGCGATTGCGGATGGTCGAAATAACGGTATTCATTGCGCTTATTCGAACCGCTGTTTTGAATTGTGGCTATTACTTCATTTCCA
>CAZHTM010000002.1:106267-111330 GCA_964535735.1 uncultured bacterium | reverse complement strand
TTAGTCATTACTCGAGGTTCTATGCCGTCAGCCATTATTGATAACCGTAACCGCATGCTTGTTGACGCTATCAATGAGCAATTGGCTCACACAGTAACAGCAAAAATTGCCGTTGGATATTTCTTTATTTCAGGATTAAAAGCCATTCAGGATAAACTGGAGGCAAAGAACGATAAGGGCGAATACCTTATAAAGGAGATTCGCCTGTTAATCGGGAATACTACCAATCGGCAAACCGCGGAGGAATTAGCCCGGAGTTATCGTTTGGTAGAGAATATTCAGCAGAAACTGGAAAAAATAAAGCGTCCCGGATCGGGCGAAAAGAAACTGGAGAAAGACCTGGCTCAGGAAGCTATCCAGATTGTTATTAGCGATCTGGACCAATCCGAAGAAAATGTACGTTTACTGGAAACGATCTATACCATGATTGTAGATGGTCGTCTGAAAATCAAGGTGTATATCAAAAGTAAAATGCATGCTAAAGCATATATTTTTGATTTCCTTCATCCCCAGCCCAATTCCAGGGGAATCGCCATAGTCGGTTCCAGCAATCTATCTCTAGCGGGTCTTACCGGTAACACTGAACTAAACGTTTATGTTCATGATAATGGCGAAAACCATGCCGAACTAACGCGATGGTTCAACGAATTATGGAAGGATGCTGAGGATTTTAATAGTGAATTACTGGAAGAACTGAAAGAATCATGGGGGTTAAAACCGGCGACACCTGAGGACATTTATTATAAAACTATTTATACGTTACTAAGAGATCGTTTGGAAGGTGAGGATAAACCTTCGTTTTTGTTTACGAATGAAATCACCGAACAATTGGCAAAATTTCAATATGATGCCGTATTAAAACTTATAGGGATTATAGAGAGCTATGGTGGAGCATTCGCAGCCGATGTGGTAGGAGTTGGAAAGAGTTTTATCGGAGCGGCGGTAATCAAACATTTTTTATTAACGAGAAATGTCAAACCCTTAATTATTTGTCCTAAATCATTAACAGGAATGTGGAAGAATTATAATGCCCGATATTCGCTAAATGCTGAAGTTTTATCCTCTTCATATCTGAGAGAAAGTGAAAATACGGATACTGAGTGGAATTTTCTTCTGGATGATGTTAAATATCGTGATCGTAATTTTATTTTGATTGATGAAAGCCATCATTTTCGCCACACCAGTTCACAACGCTATCAGGTGTTATCCGATTTTCTCCAAACCGGTGAAAAAAGGGTGTTATTAATGACCGCCACACCAAGAAATAATTCTGCAAAAGATGTTTATAATCAAATCAAACTTTTTCACCCTGACGATTTAACCAGAATTCCGATTAATCCTCCCAGTTTAAAAGAGTACTTCAAACCTATATTGAAGCCCGAGACTCCGCGCCATGTTTCAAATCATCTATTTCAACAGATTCTCCAATTCATCCTTGTCCGTAGAACGCGGCTCCACATTCTAAAATATTATGGTTTTGATTCCGAGACGAACAAACCTATAAACCCAGACACTTTTAGCCAGTATATTACGGGTGAAAAGCGCGCTTATATCAAAGTTGCGGATAAAAAACAGTTTTTCCCTGTTCGCAACATTGATACTGTAAAGTATTCCATTTCTGCTACTTATCAGGGACTTTACCATAAAATCAGGAATTCTCTGGGTAAAGTAAGCTTTGATTACACCGGTGACCCAATACCGGGACAGTTGACCTATGCGCGGTTTGCATTATGGCATTTTGTAAAAAAAGATTGGCAAAAGAAAGACCCATATCGTGATTTGCATCGTGCCGGAGCCAATTTACGAGGTCTTATGAGAATTTTACTCTTTAAGCGGTTTGAGAGTAGCGTATTCGCTTTCAGGCAAACCATTGGACGAATGATTAAAATACACGAAGCTTTTATTAAAGGCCTTGAAAATCAGGTTATTCCTGCTGGAGAAGAAGCACAAAAACTATTGTACGGTTCAGACCGATTTGATGCGCCCGAATTAATTACTGCTCTCAAAAACGTTGGTAAACAATATGATGCTGGAAATTTTGATGTCGATAAACTGAGGGATCATATTAGGCACGACCTGTCAGTATTAAATTATATATATGGGTTGGTTAATGAATCCGTAATACCTCCCGAAAAAGATGAAAAACTGCAGGTATTGAAAGAAATTCTCGGAAAAGAACCATTAAATAGCGGTAAAATTCTTATTTTTTCAGAATCGGCTGAAACGGTGGACTATTTATATGAGAACCTGAATCCCAATCGAGAAAAAACAATCCGAAAAGCATCAACGGGGACTGAAAATAAAGATACGTTGGTAAATTGTTTTGCCCCAAAGGCGAATAATTACAAAATAAAACCTAATGAAGAGGAGATAAACCTCCTAATCGCGACTGACGTATTAGCTGAAGGGCTTAACCTCCAGGATTGTGACAAGATCATTAACTATGATCTACATTGGAACCCGGTGAAACTGATTCAACGATTTGGCCGAATCGATAGAATCGGCTCTACGTATGATGAAATATTTGGGTTCAATTTTTTACCGGAAACAGATTTAGATCGCAATCTAAACCTTCATCAAATTGTACATAACAGAATTCAGGATATTCATGATACCATTGGTGAGGATGCGAAAATTTTGGATGATAGTGAAAAACTAAATGAAGATGAAATGTATGTAATCTATGAAAAAGAGGTTAATCAATTAGCGCTATTTGAGGAGAGAATAGAAAAGGATACAATCAGCCTTAATGAAGCTGAAGAAGAATTAAGAAAGATTAAGGAATCGGACCCGGAGAAATTTGAAGAGATACGATCGTTACGGGACGGAATAAGATGCAGTGTATCTAAGGATGGGGATAAGTATTTTGTTTTTTGTCATGCAGATCGATACTCACAGTTATATCTTGTGAATTCCAAGGGGGAAATATTGGAGAAAGAAGTTGCTAAAATCATTGGGATGTTAAGAAATCAATTGGGTAAGAGTTCAATACCCATATCCAATGATTTCAATTTGGTAGTTACAAAAGTCAAGGAGCAGTTTTACCAGGATGTAATATCCAGATATTTGGAACAGAGAAATCGTATATCGTTGAACAATGATCAACGGTATATCCAGAATAAATTATTGGAAATTTATAACCATACGGAAAACAATGATTTGAAAAGTCAGATCGAACTTTTTGATGGTGTATTTACAAAAGTTCAACGCCCTGCTGTATTATCAGAACTGAAAAAACTGCGGAAAAATAATGTAGTGGGTAGGGCTTTACTTGATAGACTCACAGAAATATGGTATCGACATAATTTACAGGAAATAATGTCCGAGAAATTGAATGATGATATTCCTCCGGTCCCCGTTTTTGTTTGTGGGGAGATAGTTTAATATGGAACAAATAGACCTCCAGCAGAAACTGGGATTCATTAATGATTGATAAATGATAATTGTATACTTCAACATTTAAAATATATTCAAATTAACCTGCACATCGTAGCAAGGTGTAAACGTGTAGCGGAGGAGGGACTCGAACCCCCGACACGCGGATTATGATTCCGCTGCTCTAACCAACTGAGCTACTCCGCCATAATGGTCTAAAATAACGGCGCAAAAATTACCTGTGGACTGAGAGAATATCCAAAGAAATCTGTATGAAAATTTTCATTTGCCTTCCCGTGGATTTTGTTAGGTCGGTGCAAATTATCCGTCTTAATTTTGCCGGTCTTTTAAGGAAGACACCCGTATACTTAATGCCTATAATTGAAGTAGGAGAAACACACTATGTACAACACAGTTGAATCCTTCATGGATTCAGTGAAATCCAAAAATCCCGGAGAACCTGAATTTCATCAGGCGGTCCACGAAGTGGTGGCCTCCCTCTGGGACTTTTTACAGGATCATCCCCATTATATGCACAATAAAATCTTGGAGCGTATGGTAGAGCCGGAGCGGGTGATCATCTTTCGGGTGCCCTGGAGAAATGACCGGGGCGAGGTGATGATTAACCGGGCGTATCGGGTCGAATTTAATTCTGCTATTGGTCCTTATAAAGGTGGCCTTCGATTCCACCCCTCGGTAAATCTGAGTATCTTGAAATTCCTGGGTTTTGAACAGGTTTTCAAAAACAGTCTTACCACCCTGCCCATGGGCGGTGGAAAAGGCGGATCGGATTTTGATCCTAAAGGAAAATCCGACAATGAAGTGATGAGTTTTTGTCAGTCATTCATGACCGAATTACAGCGCCACATTGGTGCGGATACGGATGTTCCCGCTGGCGACATTGGTGTTGGCGGTCGTGAAATTGGCTTTTTATTCGGTCAATACAAGCGGCTGCGGAATGAATTTGTGGGCGTATTGACAGGGAAAGGTCTGAATTGGGGTGGAAGCCTGATTCGGCCGGAAGCCACTGGTTATGGCGCCGTTTATTTTGCTCAGGAAATGTTGAATACCCGCGGCGAGTCCTTCGAAGGCAAGACAGTTGCCATTTCCGGTTCAGGAAATGTTGCGCAGTATGCCACTGAAAAAGTACTGGAACTGGGCGGCAAAGTGGTCACGCTTTCCGATTCCTCCGGCAGCATCTACGATCCCGATGGAATCGACCAGGAAAAGTTGGCCTACGTCATGGATTTGAAAAATGTCAAACGGGGCCGGATTAAGGAATACGCTGACAAATATAACGTCCAATATTTAGAAGGTGAACGCCCCTGGAGCGTGAAATGCGACGTGGCATTACCCTGCGCAACCCAGAACGAAATCTCCGGTAAAGAAGCGGAAACTCTGGTGAAAAATGGCTGTATTTGTGTCGCCGAAGGAGCCAATATGCCTTCAGAACCGGATGCCATTGATGTCTTCCAGGCCAGTAAAATTCTATTTGGCCCTGGAAAAGCGGCCAATGCTGGCGGTGTTGCTGTTTCAGGACTTGAAATGAGTCAAAACAGTATGCGCCTGTCCTGGTCTCGGGAAGAAGTGGATCAAAAACTTCATTCCATCATGAAGAGCATCCACGAATCCTGTGTCCAATATGGAAGTGAAGACAGTTATGTGGACTATGTCAAAGGCGCCAATAT
>CAZHTM010000002.1:0-106167 GCA_964535735.1 uncultured bacterium | reverse complement strand
CCCCAACGGCCCGGTCCAATTAATACATAGCCTTGATTCTCCGGGATTAATGCATTCAGTTTTTCTATATCCCGGGCAATTTGTTGTGTCTTGGCTGGGTCAAACGTTTTTGGAGGCACAATAATGATATACTCCAGTCCTTCAATAATACCGTTGCCCAGGGCGATGGAACTGCGCCCAACCACATCTCCATCCACGCCAGTGTCCACCCGTTCGGTTTCAATAGTACTGATTGCCATCGGCTTGATTTGAAGCAAACAAAACTCTGGCGATCGGTATCGCTCCTGTGGCAAATTCACGGCAAATTCAAGTTCCACGGGAGCACCCAAAGATTCTTCTCCGATGCGCAACATATCGATTAAAATATCCGCTAAGGGAAATTGATTATATTTCAGTATCGGCGCGAAGGTGACCACCCGCGTGCCTTTATATTGCAACGAATCCCGGATGACATTATCATCGGCCACCAGAGTACTGCCTACCCAGTTCAGGGAACCATCAACTTCCGCTTCTTCCAAGCCGTAAGACGTCAAATTACCCGACTCCCCGGCATGGAGAGGATTTCGACGAGAATCCAGGTTCAGGGCGTAGAATTTGTGTTGAGAGGAGTCCAGAGTTGCTTTTACAGAATAGAATTGGGGTATGATTTGGGGGTAATGAGGTGAAAATCGGAGAATCTGACCACCTTCCACCACAGTGCGTCCAAATCCCAGAGCGATATTAGCTACGCCTTCTTCCCGTTTCATATAAGATACGGGATAATAATTGATACTTTGTGCGGTCCCGGCAATGGTGGGGTAGTACCGTTTCCCATAATTTACTCCCACCAATTCCATGATCATGACTGCCATTCTTTCTTCTTCATGACGGTGAATAGAGGCTCCAATAAACGCTTTGGATTCCGCCGTAAATAGGGAAGCATATATGGATTTTATTGCATGGCAGAGTTGATTAAACCGAACGTCGATATCCTGGGCATTGTTCGGTAGCATGTAGGTGGCATACAAACCGGAAAGCGGTTGGTATTGTGAATCTTCTAGAATGCTGGAGGACCGAATCGCCAAAGGAAAGTGTACCTTTTCCACCAAGTGTCGCAGGGAATCCAGAATTTCCGGTGCTAGCTTACCCTTGAGAAATTTCCGATGAATATGGCGTTCAGACCGTGAAGACAACGCAATGGGCCATAATTGGTTATCGGCCATGAATCGATCAAAAATATCCGTTGAGATCACCAGAATTTTTGGTATTCGTATAATGATATTCGGATACTTCTTTTCCAGATTTTCTTTCTGAAGAATCGAATGAAAAAATGCTAAACCCCGAGCTTTCCCGCCCATGGATCCATGACCTAATCGCATAAAACCGGAGGACAGAGGATGGGTATGACGAGAAAATTCTACAACACCTGTGAATTTGGAGGTGGTTGTGTATTCCGAAATTGCTTTGATCAGTCGTTTCTTACGGTCGGTAGGTGAAAGACCTTCTTCATCTTTCAGGGAGCGGATTTTGGAGGCCAACTCAAGCTCTCCCCGAGCGGCTAACCAGTTGGAAAAGTGATTGCTGGATGCGTGATAGGCGATGGACTTTGAAGATATGGATGGTAGTACTTCCACCATTTCTTCCAGGGATGATACCGATGCAATTCGCCGGCCACTGGGATAGCGAAAAACGAAATCTCCAAATCCAAAATTATTCAGAATAAATCGTCGTATATCGTGTAAAAGAGTAGGGGATGTCTTATGTAAAAATTCAGCACGAATTCTATGAGCATCTCGTTCCCGCTTCTTATCGGAACTTTGAAGAATAATGGGCATGGCTGGGACGTACTGCCTGACATACTCCGTAAATTCCAAACCAGCAGTTTTTTCGATACGACCATTTTTCGGGAAGCGGATATCGGAGATTATGCCGATGACATTGTCGCGGTATGCCTCAAAATATTTTTTCGCCTCCTCGTAGGTTGACGCCAAAAGTATTTTTGGACGGGCACGCAAATGCAAGAGCCGAGTACTGGTTTTTAAACTTTTATTTACCAGTTGCCGTGTATGATAAAGAATTTCCTGGTAGATCAGGGGTAGAATGCTGGAATAATACCGGGGACTGTCCTCGATGAAAATAATAGCCCGGACGTCCCCATACGTGATATCCCGGCGGGCATTTTTCAAATCTTCAATATGTTTGATAAGAGCCAATAGAACATTGGCATGACCTGACCAGATAAAGGTCTTATTGATCGGTGGTTTATCCTGTTTTAGAATTTCTTCGAATGGTTTTAACTCCGATTCATCATAGGCCAAAAGAATAATGGGTTTTTTGGGATAAAGCTTTTTGATTTTGGTCGCAACCGTCACTGGATTGGTTCCGGCAATCCGAGTCATGACCAGAATTAAATCGAATTTTCTCTTTGCGACCATTTCGTGCGCTTCCTCACCGGAATGGGCTTCCCACACTCGGGGAGGATAACTGAAATTCAGACCAAGATACTCTTGGAGAATTTGTTCAGTGAGACGTCCGTCCTCTTCCAAAATAAAGGCATCATATGGGCTGGCTACCAGGAGGATTTCGTAAATGCGATGGAGCATTAAATCCTGGAAATCCAGGCGCTCTTGGTGATTGATTTTCTGTCTGGTTCCCATTAATATCAAAAAATGTTTTTATGTATTGAAATGATTTGTTTACGATCCATACAAACTAATCTACAATAACGAGGATGGATTCCAAAGACTTCATGTTTCGCTATGGTCGTAACACCCTGCACACCATCCTAAATTGGGTTTATCCTGCCCAATGTTTTGCTTGCGGGCAACTGATTCAAGAGGCCAATGATATTTTCTGTTCTCATTGTTGGACGTCTGTTCAACCAGTTGGAATGGATGACCAGACTACACATCTTAAGCATTCTAACGGTCTGGATCATGCGTATTGCGGCTGGTATTTTACTTCTGAAATTCAGAGAGTAATTCATTCCTTGAAATATGAGGATTACGCTAAATTGGGATTTCAATTAGGGATGAAAATTATTGATCTATTGGAGCCTACGATTTTCCAGGATGTTCATGGTTTGATCCCTATACCCTTACATGCGGTTAAATACCGGGAAAGGGGGTACAATCAATCCTATTGGATTGCCTGTGGAATGGCGAAACGGATCAATGTTCCGGTTCTGAATGCGTTGAAACGCATTCGCTACACCCAATCACAAACCAAACTAACGGCGGAAGAACGGAAACAGAACGTGAGTCAGGCTTTTATAGGAAATAAAAAGGTGGCGGGATTATCGCTGATTCTGGTGGATGATGTGCTCACCACCGGATCAACCGTATTGTCCGCTGCGCAGTCGCTGAAAGCTGTTGGAGCACGGCGGGTTACGGCCATTACACTGAGTACACCCCGATAATAGACAGGAAATAATGTATGCTACGATCGATTAAGGCTTTTGATCTTAAAAATAAGCGTGTCCTTCTGCGTTTGGATTTAAATGTTCCCTTGCAGGATGGCGTGGTAACCGATGATTTTCGAATACGGTCTGCGTTGCCCACAATTCAACATTGTCTGGATTCGGGAGCATCGGTGGTTATTATGTCTCACCTGGGACGTCCCAAGGGGCAGATAAAACCGGAATTAAGTTTAATTTCCGTCGGTGAAAAAATTGCCGAATTGTTGGAGATGCCCATCAAGTTCTCGGAAGATTGTGTTTCGGAAGATGCCCGGGATGTATCTTTAGGATTAAAATCGGGCGAAATCCATCTTTTGGAAAATCTTCGATTCCATAGCGAAGAGACGGAAAACGATCCCGCCTTTAGTGCTCTTTTAGCAAAGCATGGACAGATATATATTAATGACGCTTTCGGAACAGCACATCGGGCCCACGCATCGAACGTGGGAGTGGCGCAACAATTTTCGTTTAAAGGCATCGGTTTTCTGATTGAAAAAGAACTTCGTTATCTGGAGAATGTTGTCCAGCGGCCCGCCCGTCCATTGACATTAATTCTTGGAGGCGCCAAAATCGATACGAAACTGAATCTCATCGATCGATTTATGGAAAAAGCCGATACCTTGCTTATTGGGGGTGGTATGGCGTTCACCTTCTTAGTGGCCAAAGGGCATTCCGTTGGAAAAAGTTTGGTGGATAAATCCATGCTCCGAACAGCGGAAAAAATCATTACCCGGGCTCGGTCACAACGGACTAAACTGATCTTTCCTTCTGATGTGGTTGCAGCGCCGAATCTAGAGTCCCCCGATAAATCGGAAACCTATTCCATTGATTCGATACCCGATTCGATGATGGGTTTAGATATTGGTCCCAAAACGGTGGATCATTTTTCTGAGGTTATCCAAGCTTCCGAGACCATTGTTTGGAATGGCCCTATGGGGGTCTTTGAAACGCCTGGTTTTGAAACCGGAACGTTATGCATTGCTCAATCCTTAGCGGAGTGTAAACAAAGGGGAGCGATCTCCATCATTGGTGGTGGTGATACAGCAGCTGCCATTAAACAATTTGGGTTGATGGACACCATGTCCCATGTTTCCACCGGGGGAGGAGCTTCACTTGAACTTTTATCTGGCAATCGTTTGCCAGCCATTATGGTATTGGAGTCCTAATGAGAATTACACCGATTGTAGCTGGAAATTGGAAGATGAATTTCACCCCCTCCCAAGCGGGTGTTTTCGTCGATAAATGTGTGAATATGCTTTTGGATATAGAGAGGGCTCAGGTTATATTCTGCCCGCCTTTTACGGCCCTTGAAAGGGTGAAAAACGCTCTTTCAGGCACCCGCCATGGTTTAGGCGCTCAAAATTGCCATTGGGAACCGAAAGGGGCATACACCGGTGAGATCTCACTGGAGATGTTAATTGACATTGGTGTTCAATATGTCATTGTGGGACATTCGGAACGTCGCCATATTTTTGGGGAGCAGGATGCCTGGATAAACCGGAAAATCAATGCGATACTGGAGACATCTTTAAACCCCATATTCTGCATTGGCGAGACTTTGGATGAACGGAATGCGGGGCGAACAGAGGATGTCATTCGGAATCAATTGACGCAGGGTTTGAAGTCAGTGACCGACATTTCTAGAATTATCATTGCTTATGAACCGGTGTGGGCCATTGGAACGGGCGTCACCGCAACACCGGCGCAAGCGGGTGAATCGCATGCCATCATTAAGCAAACCATTCGTTCACTGTATGGATACGATGCTCTGGAGTCCTTACACATTCTCTATGGCGGTTCGGTTAAACCATCCAATGCTGCAGAGTTAATTGCAACGCCCGGGGTGGATGGCTTTCTCATTGGTGGCGCGAGTCTGAAAGCGGAAGATTTCAGTGACATTGCGAAAACAGTCGAAAACAAGTATTTAAGGAATTAAATGTTAGGATTTTTAATTTTCACTCATACGCTCGTAAGTCTATTTCTGGTGGTGGTTATTTTGATGCAGGCCAGTAGCGGAGGTGGTTTGTCAGGAACTTTTGGAAGTACGGCAACCAGCGCGCTTTTTGGTGGACGTGCAGCGGCAACCGTGCTAAGTAAATTGACCACTTGGTTAGCTGTGCTTTTCATGGCGCTTGCGGTAGTGATCAGCGTGATCAGTGCCAATTCATCTAAGCAGGCAGAATCGTTGTTAAAACAGGAAGCAAGCAGCCAAGTGATTACTCCCGGAGCGGATTTGTCTCTTCCGGCAGGCACAGAACTGCCGAACGGCCAGTAAATTAATTGCCGAAGTGGTGGAACCGGTAGACACGCTGTCTTGAGGGGGCAGTAGGGGAGACCCTGTGCGGGTTCGAGTCCCGCCTTCGGCACATCTAAGTTATCCTTAGATTATATTCCTTCCTCGTCGATAAAAGTTGAAAAATGAAAAAGCCCAATACAGCCGTATCGGGCTTTAATACGCTGTATTTAGTATCACTATCACTTTTTATGTACATCAAACCGCTGGCATTCGATATTTGTTGGGACGACGAAACAATCCATTGCCAGTTGCTTAAATACTCGACTTACTCATTATGACAAAGAGATAGCAGTGCGTATCTTATGGCCGAAGATGGCTTCTCCCGATATCGCTTCGCTCATCGGGATCGCCATGACAAAACTCTTTTTCCTCCGCAAAATATTTTTGGTTATCGCGAGGAATCCCTGTTCCTCCCAAAAACTATATTCACCCCTGAAGACAGCAAGAATTTCCCTGGAATAGGGTTCATTGAGGAAAATGCCAGGGTCTAGACATTTTCTTTGGTTGGAGCCACGCGCTTCCGAAATGTATCGTTAATCAACAATCGGTAGCAGCTGTGAAATGGTGGAAAAGCCTGTCAAAGATTAATATTTCAGATGACCGACGTTAATTCTAAATTTGTCGCCCGATTTTTCACACTATCGGATGGCGAGAATCATAAATAATCCCTGCATTACAGTAGCAGGTGTAGTAATATTAACAATCACGATGGGTTAGAATCCCCACTCCGTAACTCGGAAAAAAGAGGATAAGAATGGTTCAACAATTAGGACGTGTTTGGCTGGTAGCAGCCTTTTTAGTAACCGGTCTTTTAGGTCAGTCGTCTGACGCTCTCCTTGAAGCTGGCATGGAGAAGTTTAACGGGAAGGAATGGACGGCAGCGGAATCCCTCTTTCAAAAAGCCATCGAGGCTGACAACACCAATCATAAGGCTTATTTCCAGCTAGGGCTGGTGCAATTCCGGCTGGGTGAAATGGACGATGCGAAGAATAATTTGCGACAGGCGATGGACATGGAACCCGAAGCCAAGGAATACCGCGACCAATACGATTTATTGCGGGAAGTCACTTCCATGATGAGTGATGGCGTCCGGAATATGAATAATGGTTCTTACGATGATGCTTTTAACACCTACAAACAGGTTCTGGAGAAAGCACCGGAATTTGCTGAGGCGGCCTACAGCATGGGCTTGGCCAAATTTAAATTGAGAGATTTTGAAGCCGCGGTGGAGTATTTCAAGATGGCTCTTGAAATAAATCCCAACCATGAAAATGCCCAGGCTGCCATCGTGAATGTAGCCAAGAATACCTTTAATGATGGAAATAACGCCTATCGGCGGGGCGACCTGGAAACTGCCTTGGAAAATTATCGACGTGTCCTGGAAATCGATCCTGAGTTCTACCAGGCACAATACCAGATCGGCGTCATTCAAGCCAAAATGCGGAACTATTCCGAGGCGATTGATGCCTATACTAAAGCACTGGAGATTAAGCCGGAATTTTATAAAGGGTGGTATGCATTAGGATTGGCTCAAAAATACAATGGGAATACTGATGCTGCCATTGAGGCATTTCAAAAGGCCATCGACGTGAATTTAGGATACGCCAAAGCTTACGTAGCCATTGGAACCATCTATATGGATCGGAAGGACTATGAGAAAGCTTTGGAAATTTTGAACAAGGCGATCCAGGTTGATGCTTCTTACGCCTCAGCGTATGCCGCCATCGGGAAAATTTATGTTGAACAGGAAAATTATGAGGAAGCTCTAAATAACCTGGAATTAGCCGTTTCCTTTAATGAACGGGATTATAAATCGTGGTATCACCTGGCGGTTTCCTATAATCATCTTGGAAACTGTGAAAAAGCCAAAGAATCCGCCCGGAAGTGTACTGGACTGAAACGGAGTTTTGGCGGCGGTTGGCTGGAGCTGGGCGTGGCCGAGTATTGTAATGGTCAGGGAAATAAAACTGCCGCTCTGAATAGTTTGGAAAAGGCCCGGGGTGATCGCGATTGGCGGAAAATGGCTGAGTATGAAATGGATAAAATTAAAAATCCGGCCAAATACCAGAATTAATTCAACCTAAATTATACCTATGATCAAAGCGGTCATATTTGACCTGGACAATACGCTCCTGGATTTCATCAAAATGAAACAGGATGCAATCCGGGCCGCCATTTCGGCCATGATCGAAGCCGGCTTGGAGGTGGATCCCGATGCAGCCTTTAAGTCCATATTTGATCTATACCAGGAACATGGATGGGAAAACCAGGAAGTCTTCAATGATTTTATGAAGAAGACGATTGGGCGGGTTGATAATAAATATCTGGCCGCTGGAGTTGTGGCTTACCGTCGGGCCCGGGAAGCCAGTTTGCTTGTATATCCTAATGTTCATCGCACCCTGTTTACTCTGCTAAAAAGGGGAATAAAACTGGCTGTTGTATCCGACGCGCCCAGCCGTGAGGCCTGGATGCGAATTTATTACCTAAATCTCCACCATGTCTTCGACGTGGTATTAACCTTTGATGAGACTAAAGTTCGAAAACCATCCCCGGTCCCCTTTAAGATGGCCCTGGATCAATTAAAAACCACACCGGAAGAAACCTTAATGATTGGCGATTGGCCCGAACGGGATGTAGTGGGTGCGCAACAATTGGGTATTCGAACCATATTCGCCCGATATGGCGATACGTTTGGTACCGTGCATTCCGGGGCTGACTGGGATATCAATGACATTTTTGAAGTTGTAGGGATTGTCGAAGAGTTAAACCGTGAATAATCTCTCTGTCGGAACGGATTTGGTGTCCGTTGACCGCATTCAATCCATTTTGGGTTCCGATCACTCCCGTCAGTTTAAGCAGCGAATATTTACAACGGCTGAACAACAATATTGTGAATCAAAATCGAACCCGGCGATCCATTATGCCGGTCGTTTTGCGGCGAAAGAGGCTATCCGAAAGGCCTGGATGTCAAGAGGAGACGCTCCCCCAGTACCGAGTTTTCATAGCATCGAAATACTGTCCGATGAAACCGGCGCGCCACGGGTGAGTTCTCTCCCGGAAAGTAGTCGTTCCCGGCAGGTGGTGGTCTCCATCTCACACACCGATGACCATGCCATCGCAACCGCGATTATTTATTAATGAGTTAATGCAACCCCTGGTTACTCGCCACCAATCAAGAGAACTGGATCGCATCGCCATCCAGGAAAGGGGAATTCCGGGCCTCCAATTGATGGGTTCGGCCGGTGCAGCGGTGGCTGACTGGATTCTAACGCAAATTCAACCCTCGTCTTCTTCAGATCCGGTTGCCATTGTATGCGGCAAAGGGAATAATGGTGGTGATGGATTCGCCGCGGCTCTGAAACTGGTGGAAGCCGATATTACGGTTGATATTTATTCACTCGTTTCTCCCGACGATATTCAAGGCGATGCTCGCCATTTTTTCCTCCGATGCCAGGAAAATTCGATTCCCATCCAGTTTGCAATCGACCCACCAAACAGGGATTCCTATTCCGTGGTAGTGGACGCCATTCTCGGAACCGGCTTCCAGGGAGAGTTACGGGAAACACTTATTCCTTGGACGGAGTGGATCAATCGGGCAGGTGGGCACATTGTGGCGATTGATGTCCCCACGGGAGTCGATGCTGAAACGGGGTTGACGGCAGATCACGCGGTTCGGGCCGATACCACAATCACCATGGGATATGTAAAAGTGGGGATGACGCTGGAACCGGGAAAAACGCATTGCGGAGAAATTCGCCCGGTGGATATTGGATTTCCGGATATATTTCAGGACCTCCCCGGCCGAAAATGTTATCGATACACACGGGAAGAGGCTCACCAGGATTTACCTTCCATACCTCCCGATACCTACAAACACAATCAGGGGAAAGTCCTCATCATTGCCGGCTCACGAGGTATGACCGGCGCCGCCGCGCTCACCACCTTCGGTGCGCTAAGAACCGGAGCGGGATTGACTATCACCCTGGCTCCAGCCTCACTGGAACCGGTGTATGAATCCCTGATTATGGAAGGTATGACCCGCGGGGTTCCCGATAACGGCGAAGGGCGGTTCACGTCTTCCAGTCTGAACCACGTCCTGGAATGGGTGGAATGGAGCGATGCGGTAGTGATTGGTCCCGGACTTGGACGTCATCCTGATACGGAAACATTTTTGACTCGGCTCCTGCCGGAAATTTCAAAACCCATAGTGATCGATGCCGATGGCTTTCAACCCTTCTGGTCCAAATCATTAACGTTTCAACAACTAAAATCTTCATTTATTCTGACACCCCATTATGGTGAATGGGCGCAGTTTGGAAGCTTTCCTGTCGCAGAAGTCCGGCCCCTGTTTCAGGAACGTTTATCAACGTTTATGACGGATTTTCCAGGTGTATTAGCCTTGAAAAATGCCCCCACGTGTGTTGTATGGGAACAATACTTGGTTGTGAACTGCACAGGTAATCCTGGCCTCGCCACCGCCGGAAGCGGTGACGTATACGCGGGGATTTGCGGAACGTTCTTGGCTCAGGGGCTCCCGGCTCAACGAGCAGCGTCTCTGGCCGCCTATATTCATGGATTGGCCGGGGATATGTGTGCAGAATCTCAGGGAGCACGTGGGATGCTTGCCCGTGATTTGTTATCCTTCATACCGGAGGTTTTGAATGAACTGGACCAAGCTTCGTAATCCAAGGTTCCTATTCTGGGGATATTGTTTTCTCATTTTAATTGGGTCCAGTATCCCGTCCCATTCCATGCCGAAGATTGAATTATTAACCTTCGATAAAATCATTCACTTTTCGGAATATTTTATTTTCGGCTGGCTCTTTTTCCGGGTATATCGGCAAACTCCAGAAGCGTCTCAAATTAATCTTTTGCTATTTATACCCCTGATTTTTCCGGTGATCGATGAATCCTGGCAGCGTTTCATTCCAGGACGGGATCCCAGTATTTACGATTCCATCGCCGATTGGATTGGAATTGCTTTTGGTTACGGGTTGGGATATTTTTTATCATCGCATGATTGAACATATCACCGTACGAGACTTTGCGATCCTGGATGAGGTCGATCTGGATTTGAGAAATGGTTTAACCGCGTTGACCGGTGAAACCGGATCGGGAAAGTCGGTTCTAATCCAGGCTCTGGGAGTATGTTTAGGTTCCAAGCCCTCTAAAGTCATGGTGCGAAGCACAGCCGATCGCGCCATGGTGGAAGCGACAATCAATGGTCAAATGTACCGACGGATTCTTCCCAAACGGGGACGCGTCCGTTCTTTTATCGATGATGAACCTGTGCCGGACACCCACTATCGGGCGTCAACAATGACGTTAGCTGATTTCCATGGCCAGCATGAACAACAATTAATCATGGATGCCCGAACCCATATTGATTATCTGGATCGTTATGCGGGATTGTCGGCGAAGGTGAATGCCTTAACTGACCTGTACGATCAGATTCAAACAGTACGCAAAGACTTGGAAGACTTGCAAAAACAGCAGCAACGGGCCACTGAGTTAAGGGAATTATACACCTTTCAGCTTCAGGAATTGGACGCTGTCGATCCTCAAGAAGGGGAAGATGAAACGCTCTCACGTGAATTGGCTGTGCTGAGTCATGCTCAGGAATTGATCACCACTATTCAGGAATCCAACTATCAATTGGTGGAAGCGGAATCCTCACTCACGGGTGAACTCACTTCCATTATCAAACAATTAGAGCGTCTTACACGATATGACGAAGGTTTAACACCGTTTATCGAAAGTTTGAACTCCGCGTTAGTCATTCTTCAGGAAACGACGGGCGACCTGAGTCAATATGGAGATAGTCTTGATCATGATCCCGCCCGGCTACAGACTGTGGAAGAACGACTCCAGGCGTTGGAATCATTAAAACGAAAATATGGCGGTTCTCTGGCAGCGGTATTGGAAACTCGTCAACAAATCTCCACTGACTTGCAGTCCATTCATGGTCTGGGTGATCAGATTAAAGATCGTAAAGCGGAACTGCGCGGATTGGAAACCCGCTTTGTTGAACAGGCGCTAGAATTACATCAGCGACGGGAAAAAGTGGCCTGGGACTTGGCACAGGATTTGGAAGCTGCGCTTCAGAAGTTGGCCATGCCGTACGTGAAAGTAGAGGTGCGAGTCTGGACCACTCCGGACGCCACTTCATTTTGTCAGGTGGATGGGAAGGGCGTGGCCGTATCGGAAAAGGGGATAGACCGGGTAGAATTCTATCTCAGCGCGAATCCCGGTGAGGCTCTGAAACCATTGGCAGATATTGCTTCCGGGGGTGAAATTTCACGTATAATGTTGGGACTTAAAACGGTGTTCCAAAAAACCGATCCCGTTGAAACGATGATTTTTGACGAAATCGATACGGGGATTTCCGGAGCCACAGCCAATAAAGTGGCGCGGGCCTTGAAGGACCTTTCCCGTTCAAAACAGGTGATCTGTATAACCCATTTACCCCAAATAGTTTCTGTAGCGGATCACCATCTCCACGTAAAGAAAACCGTGAACGACGATATGACGCGGGTAAGCTTTGACTATTTAGGACATCAGGACGGTCAACTTGTGATTCAGGAATTGACCGCACCGATAGAAACGAGGAAATAATTGGATAAAATTGTAATTCAGGGAAGACGTGAACTCCAGGGTTTGGTACACATCAGTGGAGCAAAAAACGTTGTTCTACCGATTATGGCAGCGGCTCTACTGGTTGACAATATTACTGTCATAGACAATGTCCCCAACTTGCGGGATACCCGGACCATGATTGCCCTGTTGGAAATGGTGGGCGCCAAAGTCACGTTTGAAAATCATACCCTTACCATTGATGCCCGTTCGGTGGATACGCCCATTGCACCGTATGAATTGGTGAAAACCATGCGTGCCTCTTTCTATGTATTGGGACCCTTGCTAAGTCGTTTTGGCGAAGCGAAAGTTTCATTACCAGGTGGATGCGCGTGGGGGCCGCGACCGGTGGATTTCCACCTAAAAGGCTTAGAAAAATTAGGTGCTGAGATTACTCTGGAAGGCGGATATATCCAGGCCAAGGCCGATCGCCTCCAAGGCACAACGATTCGTTTTGAAATCCCATCTGTGGGGGCCACGGGAAATCTGATGATGGCGTCGGTTCGGGCCGCGGGCAGAACAATCATTGAAAATGCCGCTCGTGAACCGGAAATTGTCCAATTGGGTGAATTTCTCAATCAAATGGGCGCTCAGATCGAAGGACTGGGAACGGATGAAATAACCATTGATGGTGTGGACACATTGCATGCGGTCGATATTACCGTTATCCCGGATCGTATTGAAGCGGGAACATTTTTAATTGCCGGGGCAGCATTAGGTTCAATAACCCTGGAAAATGTTGAACCGAATCACCTCAAAGTGGTGATTGAAAAATTGGAAGAGGCAGGTGCCACAATCACGGTTCAGGATAAATCGATTCAGATTCAACGGGCAGATACCATTCGACCCGTGAATATGACCACAGCGGTTTACCCCGGATTTCCAACCGATCTCCAGGCACAGTGGATTGCATTGATGTCTATTGCCGATGGAACATCTATTATCACCGATACCATTTATCACGATCGCTTTTCCCATGTTCCGGAGCTGATGCGGTTGGGAGCAAACATTACTCTGGAGAAAAATGTAGCGGTAGTACTGGGGCAGGAACGGCTAATCGGCGCACCGGTCATGTCTACGGATATTCGGGCTAGCGCTTCTTTGATTATTGCTGGTTTGGTGGCCGAAGGCACTACCGAAATTTCCCGCATTTACCACATTGACCGTGGGTATGAACATATAGAAGAGAAATTTAGTAGGCTAGGGGCATCCATTATGCGGGTCCCAGAATAAAGGTAAAGGAATTCCATGAAAATAGTCATTATTGGCGCTGGTGAAGTCGGTTTTTATGTAGCAAAAGCCTTGAGCCAGGAAAATTTTGACATCACAATCTTGGATCTAGATCCTGCGAAATGCCGCCGTGCGTCGGAGAATCTGGATGTGATTGTGGTAGAGGGAAATGGTGCCAGTCCGAAGAATTTGAAAAAAGCGGATGTTGAACACGCCGATTACGTTCTAGCGCTAACGCGTGTCGATGAGGTGAATTTAATCGCCTCCCAGCAAGCCCATGAGTTAGGGGCAAAGCGCATTATTGCCCGACTGCGGAATCAGCAGTATACGGCACATGATTCCATTATCCGCCCCGAGCAATTTGGCATCGATCGCGTCATCCATCCGGAGCGGGAAGCTTGCCAGGAAATTGTTCGCCTGGTTCGTCACCCGTATGCAACTATGGTGGCAGATTTTGAAGGCGGTCGTCTCCAAATGATCGGAATTCGATTAAGGGACAAGTGTCATCATATTATTGGGAGATCCGTAAAAGATATTTGCGAGGTCAACACCGATATCAAATTTGGCGTGGTGGCTGTCATTCGAAATGGGGAGGCCACCGTACCCTGGGGCGATTTTATTTTTGAAGCCGGGGATATTGCTTATTTCATTACACGTACCGATAAACTACCGGGATTATTGAATGTCGTTGGTGTTAAGCAAGATATCAACCGGCGAATCATGATTTTAGGGGGGAGCAAGATCGGACGTTCAGTGGCGGAAGAATTACAAAATGAAATGTCGGTGCGGTTAATCGAAAAAAACCGGGATAAGGCCACGCAAATCGCCACAGCGTTAGAAAATACTATGGTAGTGAATGCGGACGGCATCGATGTGGAATTTTTGAAATCAGAAAATATCCAGGATGTGGACAGCTATCTAGCGGTCACAAATGACGAACAAACTAATCTCTTGTCCGGAATTCTAGCCCATCACCTGGGAGTTAAACAATCCATAGTCCATATCGCCACTACCGATTATCAACCATTTATTCAGGAAATCGGTGTAGCGGCGGTAGTCAGCAAAAACATGTCTACGGTGAATACTATTATTCGGGATATCCGCAGTGAGCAATCGGAAACATCCTTGTTTTCGATGGAAGAAATTGGAGTGGAAGTGGTGGAATTCAACCCCGAACCAGGAAGTCCGGTTACGGGAAAACCGCTTTCCGAGCTGGATTTTCCTCGCGACAGTTTAGTGGGTGTTATCAATCATCATGGCCACCTGAGTATTGCCCGCGGAAATTTTCAGTTATCCGATGAAGATACGGTATTGGTCTTTACTAAACATTCCGCCATGCGAAAATTGAAAAAATTGTTTACCAATCGATGAATACTCGTCCCATCCTAAATATCCTGGCAGGGCTGGTTACCTTCCTCGGGTTGTCGATGTTAATCCCTGGATTTATTGCCATGGGATACGGCGAAAATGATGCGCAGGGATTTTTTACCTCTGCCGCCATCGTGTTGATCGGTGGAAGCCTTGTTTGGCTCATCACTCGAGGGAAAAATCGGATCACCAATAAGGATGGATTTGCCATTGTCACCTTTGCCTGGATATTAACCGCCACCGCCGGAGCCATTCCGTTTTATATCACCGGAGCCATTCCCAATATTACCGATGCTTTTTTCGAGGCCATGTCCGGTGTCACCACCACCGGAGCAACCATTATCGGAAATGTAGCAACGTTACCCAATTTGCCTAATGGTGTCGAATCGCTTCCCCATGGCGTCCTGTTTTGGCGATCCTTTATTCAATGGATTGGCGGTATGGGAATTGTGGTGTTTTATATCGCCATTCTTCCTTTATTGGGTATCAATGGATACCAACTTTTTAAAGCTGAAGTACCGGGACCGGTAGCCGATAAAATTCGTCCCCGGGTGCGGGAAACTGCCAAGTATCTTTGGATGGTCTATCTGGGAATTACTCTCGCCGAGATCATTCTTCTGGGCATCAGTGGAATGGATTGGTTCGAAGCCATATGCCATTCGTTTACAACCATGCCTACTGGTGGATTCAGCACGCGAAACGCCAGTATTGGTGCGTATGATAATTCAGTCATTCATTACATTGTCATCCTGTTCATGTTTTTGGCGGGCGTCAATTTTTCGCTGCATTTCAAAATGGTGACCGGAGATAAGAAAGCGTTTTGGAAAGACAGTGAATTCCGAAATTATCTTGGCCTGATCCTGGGGGTGACGCTGATAATCACGTTAACTCGGGTGGCTCAAACTGGCAATTTTACCCATGTTGAATTCCGCAATTCTCTTTTTCAGACCGTGTCCATCGTCACGACGACCGGCTATGGTACTGCCGACTATGAATTGTGGACTTATGCGGCCCAGTTTATTCTGTTATCCTTGATGTTTATCGGCGCCTGCGGCGGATCAACAGGCGGGGGGATGAAAGTGATTCGCATTCTGCTGATCCTAAAATATACGGCCATGGAAACCCGACGAATGCTACACTCCCGAGCCATCATCCCCATTCGGATCGGAAATCGGTATATTAGTGAAGATATTATCCGCAATACGCTGGGATTTTTCCTTTTCTATATTTCCATTTTTGCCGTCGCTACGTTGATTTTAACCGCCATGAATGTAGATCTTACGTCTGCGATCGGCGCTGCCGCGTCTGCACTGGGTAACATTGGCCCCGGATTAGGAGCGTTCGGTCCTACCGATAATTATGCCCTCCTGCCGGATTTTGCAAAATGGCTCTTAAGTTTTTGTATGTTACTAGGGCGGCTGGAGATTTTCACGGTCATGGTCATGTTTAGCCATGTGTTTTGGAAATAATGATTAACCGAGGGGAAGTCATGAAATTTATTCAGTTAGATATTCAGGATCAGGTCGGAACCATTACCATCAATCGTCCGGAAGCGTTGAATGCAATGAATTCGGACGTTTTATCCGAATTGGATCAGGGATTTGATACATTAATTGCGAATCCGGATGTGGGCGTAATCATTCTCACCGGAGCCGGAGATAAAGCGTTTATCGCCGGAGCTGATATAAAATCAATGGCGTCCATGTCGTCCGAAGATGCACTTAAGTTTTCAGAACAGGGACAGAGCCTTACGCTGAAGATTGAATCATCCCCTAAACCGGTTATCGCTGCCGTGAACGGATTTGCCCTGGGTGGCGGGTGTGAAATTGCCTTGGCGTGTCACCTTCGGGTGGCGTCCCGAAATGCTCAGTTTGCCCAGCCTGAGGTCCATTTGGGTATCATCCCCGGTTGGGGAGGGACCCAGCGTTTGCCTCGATTAATAGGCTCGGGCTTGGCTACTGAATGGATTGTGGCTGGGGAAATGCATTCCGCCGAAGAAGCACATCGCTATGGTTTAGTCAATGATGTGGTGGAACTGGATCAACTATTGCCCCGTGCACAAAAACTGGCAGCCAGTATTTTAAAAAACGGACCTATAGCGATTCATGCAGCATTGGATTGCATTCGATCTGGTCAGCATTTACCAATGGAGGATGCATTAAAACTTGAGGCTGATGCATTTCAAAAACTCTTCGGAACGAAAGAAACTAACGAAGGACTGTCAGCCTTTGTGGAGAAACGGAAACCCGAGTTCAGGAAGTAATTTCCATGCCCCGCTACGCGATCTTATGCCAGGGTGCCTTTAACTATATCCTCAATAAGACCGGGAATATGCTGATTCGGTATTTTCCCGATCAAGTCTGTGCCGTTATCGATTCTGGTCAGGCCGGAAAAACGGCGCAAGACGTGTTGGGATATGGTGGAACGATTCCCACCGTCAGTTCCTTTGCAGAAGCCAACACGTTTGAGCCGGATACGATCTTGATTGGAAACGCGCCGCAGGGTGGAAGGATCACACCAGAATACCGGGCGGAAATCCTGGCGGCGATTGATGCGGGATGTAATGTCATTAGTGGGATGCATGTTTTCTTGAACGATGATATTGAAATTCGAACTGCAGCCGAACAAGCCGGGGTAACCTTAACAGATTTGCGACGTCCACCAAAACCGCCCCATTTTCCTAAAGGGTCATGGAAACAACGCAAAATACCCGTCTTATTGGTTGTTGGGACGGATTGCGATACGGGCAAGATGACCACTGCCTGGGAAATTACGCTTCGTTTGAGGAAACAGGGATGGAAGGTGGAATTTATTGGGACCGGCCAGACCGGGATACTTTTGGGCGGACAAGGTGTACCGGTGGACGCGGTAGTGGCTGATTTCATGGCCGGCGAAGTGGAATATTCCATCGATCAGGTATCGCAGGATTGCGATTTGATCGTCGTGGAAGGACAGGGATCGCTGACCAATATGTATTATTCAGGCGTAACACTAGGTCTTTTACATGGCGCTATGCCGGATTGGATGATTATGACGCACGAGCCCTCGCGAACCTTGGATGTGACCGATTATCCCATGGTGGAAATGGATTCCGTTTTACAATTGCATCTTGACCTTATGAAACCATTTAAAGCTTCCCGTTTCTTAGGTTTCAATCTCCTAACTCATGCCATGCCTGAAGAGGATGCCATCCAGGCCTTTGAACACGTCGAGAATCAGTATGGTATTCCAGCCACAGACTTGGTACGATTTGGGAATCGGAATTTGATCGATAGGATAGCTCAGGAGTTACGTACATGGATTTAACCTTTACATCTTATCGTTTGGTATGTACCCATCCCTTTGGCATTTCTCGAAGCACTCATGATTGGTACGAAGTGATCTACGTGTATTTAACTCAGGATGGCATTACCGGACGGGGAGAGGCGGCGCCATCGGAACGATATCACGAGTCATCATCTCAGATCAGAACTATTTTAGAACGAGGTATTGAACTGCCTATCATTTCCGCTGATCCATCCAACTATCAAATGGCTATTCGTGAACAGTCACAGGGCGTTAAATCCTTAGAAGCAGCTTTGGATATGGCGTTGTGGGATTGGTGGGGGCAGAAACACGGGCAGTCGGTTTACCAATTGATGGGATCTGATCCGAAGAATGCACCGTTAACATCGTACACTATTGCTTTAGGAGATTTTGAACTCATCCCACAAAAAATTGAAGAAGCCGAACCCTACGCTATTTTAAAAGTTAAGCTCGGCACGGATCAGGACAAGGTAATTATCCGGGAGATTCGAAAGTACACGGATAAAACTATTCGGGTGGATGCTAATGAAGGGTGGTCGCTGGATCAAGCCCAGGCCATGATTCCGTGGTTGGCCGACCATGGTGTGGAATTAGTGGAACAGCCGCTTCCAGCCGCGAATCTGGAGGATACTGCTCGTGTCAAAGAACAGTCACCAATACCCATTATCGCCGATGAAAATTGTTTGACGTCTGAAGACATCCCCCGGATTGCCTCAGCATTTCACGGCATCAATATCAAATTAATGAAGTGCGGCGGAATTACGGAGGCCCGGAAAATGATTTCCTTGGCTCGAAATCTTGACCTTAGTGTAATGGTGGGCTGCATGATCGAATCTTCGGTGGGCATTTCAGCGATGGCTTCCGTTTCACCCCTCATTGATTTTGCTGATCTAGATGGCAATGTACTGATCGATAATGATCCCTATTCAGGTGTGACCCTCCAGTCGGGACGTCTGGTACTTCCAGAAGGACCTGGGCTGGGTGTGGATTTACGATCCGGGTTTGAGGCAACAGGAGGTTTACAATGAAAATTCTGGGATTGGAACATGTGGGCATTGCCGTTCAGTCAAACAAAACCAGCCAACATTTTTGGGAGGCGATTTTAGGTTTAATTTCCTCCAGTAAAGAAACGGTGGAGGGGCAAGGGGTTAGTACCACTATCTATCCCGTGGGCGGAAGTAAACTGGAACTATTGGAAAGCTTGGGGGACGAATCACCGGTCGCACGGTTTTTAGAGAAATCAGGACCAGGCATCCATCATCTATGTTTTGAGGTGGATGATATAAGAGCAGCAATAAAAGAACTTATGGATCGTAATATTCAGGTGATATTTTCCGAACCACAGCCTGGTGTGGAGAATTATGAGGTTACGTTTATCCATCCCCGCGAAACCGGTGGCGTTTTGGTGGAATTGGCACAGAAAAAACGATCATGAAACTCATTCTAACCCGCGACCTTTTTGACCACTGGGTACCCCTTCGATCGCGCTGGAGGGACATGGATGGGCTTAGGCATATCAATCATGCAGCCTATTTAACCTACATGGAAAGCGCTCGACTGGATTTCTACCACGATATGGGCCTGGAATACAATCGCTGGGATCTGGACATCAGTACCATCCTGGTGGGCATGGAAGTGGACTATCGCCAACAGGCGGCCCATCCAACCGTATTTGATATTGGCACACGATTAACGAGAATTGGTCGTACCAGTTTTGATTTAACCACAGCCGTTTTTAAACACAATGACGATCGCCTCTATGTCCAGGCGAACTTTACGTTGGTAACCTATAATTACCAGAAGAAAGAAAAAATTCCGGTGCCGGACATGTTTTATAAGGTATACCGTCCCCTGGATATAAATCCCCAAAGACAATGAAACCCATCACCGATTATCTCGCTCCCGAGACGATTCGCGACTCCTTACTTGATCGCTTGGCCTATGCGCGAGATGCCAGTTTATACCGATTGGTGCCGAGGGCTGTCATCAAACCGCGCAACGAAGAGGAGGTGAAGTCACTCCTTGCATATTGCCGTGATACGGGACAGTCGGTGACATTTCGCACTGGGGGAACCAGCTTATCTGGACAATCCATTACCTCTGGACTATTGGCTGAAGTGACCCATGACTGGATGGCGTTCAGTATTGAGGAAAACGGAAATAAAATACGGCTTCAACCGGGATTGGTGGGTGATTTGGTCAATCAATACCTGAAGCCGTATCAACGTCGAATTGGACCGGACCCGGCCTCGATTAAAGCCGCTAGAATCGGGGGCATTGTCAACAATAACGCGTCCGGGATGTGTTGTGGGACGGCCCAGAACTCTTACCATACCCTGGATTCGATTCGATTTATTTTGGCCAATGGACATCAGTATGACACAGGGAATCCCCAAGATTACTCTCGTTTCAGTGAGCAAGAAAACATCCTGGCCGATGGGCTTTTGCAGATCAAACAACGGCTAGCTAATTCCACTAAATTATCAAATAAAATCCGTAATAAGTATCGTATTAAGAATACGTTAGGCTATTCTATGAATGCCTTCCTTGACTTTTCCCATCCTCTGGATATTTTTGCGCATCTATTGGTTGGCTCCGAAGGCACTTTGGCGTTCATTTCGGAAGTCCGATTGATGACAGTCCCCGATCCTCCAGAAAAAATAACGGGGTTAGCATTATTTCCCGATATGCGGGTGGCTTGTTCGGTGCTACCACTATTAGTGGAAAGCGGAGCCAATGCGGTGGAATTGATGGATTATGCTTCGCTCACTACTGCAAAATACCTTAAGAATCCGCCATATGACGAATCAACATTAGATCCGCAGTCGGCGGCATTATTGATTGAGTATCAAGGGAACAGCAAAGATGATTTATTTGAACGGGTAACGCCTATTGCTTCTCAAATTGCATCCCGGGAAGGCCATGTGCTTGGCGGATTTCAGACCGATGGTGATCGCCGAGCGGCTCTCTGGCAGATTCGTAAGGGGTTATATCCAACCGTGGGGTCCCTTCGGAAACGAGGCACCAGTGTCATAACAGAAGATATCGCGTATCAACTCGAGGACCTCCCGGACGTAGTGGATGCGCTGCATCAGTTGTTTAAACAATGGCATTTCGAGGATGCCATTGTATTTGGCCATGCGAAAGATGGAAATTTGCATTTTGTAACTTCCATTGATCTGGATTCGTCTTCCGGTGTGACCAATTACGAGGGTCTCATGGATGGATTGGTGGAGCTGACTACCGTGCGTTATCCTGGTTCACTCAAAGCTGAGCATGGTACCGGAAGAAATATGGCACCTTTTGTGGAAGCGGAATGGGGCGGTGAATTGTATGCCATGATGTGGGAAATCAAACAATTGGCCGATCCCCAAAACATTCTGAATCCTGGCGTCCTGCTCAATCGGGATGAGAAAATCCATTTAAAACATTTAAAACCAATGCCCTTGGTTCACGACATTGTGGATCAATGTGTGGAATGCGGATTCTGCGAACCGGTTTGTCCCAGTCGAGCATTAACCACTACGCCCCGGCAACGAATTGCACTGGCCAGGGAAATGGCATTACTTCCCGAAGGCTCGGAAGAATGGAAACACCTTTTCTCGGATTATGGATATGCTGCGGTGGATACTTGTGCCGTTGATGGTCTGTGTGAAACTGCTTGCCCGGTAAATATTGATACCGGCGCGTTTATTAAGCATAAGCGCCAGGATCGGATGTCATCCTTGAGCAAGTGGATCGCAACGCAATCGGCACAACATTTTGGTAAAACACAGCAAGTGGTGACAACGGTGAACCGTCTATTACAATGGAAAGGCCAGTGGGTTGGCGCTCGACGATTGGAATCGATGAGCCGGGAGGTGATTCGGATCACGCGAGGGAAAATTCCCTCCTGGTCCGCAGATTTAAAACCATTTGTTGACGCGAAAATCGTTCCATCAATGGATGAACCAGAATGGGTGTACTTTCCATCTTGTTTAACACGCAGCTTTGCCCCATTCGGTGAAAAAACTTCCTTGATGTCAGTCGTACACGAAATTGCCATTTTATCGGGCAAACCATTGATCATTCCTTCCAATATCAATGACACCTGCTGTGGAACACCTTACAGTTCAAAAGGATTTCCATCCGCCAGCCGCAAAATCCTGCAATCCACAATTGAAATCTTGTATGCAAGTTCACGCGAAGGCGCGCTTCCAATAGTGGTGGATACCTCGCCTTGCACCTGGAAGTTTATTCAGGGCGATTCGGGAATGGCAGAAGACATCCAAGAAAAATGGAATCGGTTAACGTTTATTGACTTGGTTCCATTTCTTTACAATCTAGTAAAAGAAGCAAACTTACCGCCTTTGGCACGAACGGTGGTGATTCATCCCACCTGTTCCACGATAAAAATGAGTCAGGTCGAAGTACTGAAAGCCTGTGCGGAAACTTGCGCCCAAACGGTGCTGTTACCCCCCGAATCGGGGTGCTGCGGATTTGCCGGCGACCGCGGCTTATTGTTTCCCGAACTAACGGCTTCGGCTACGACGCGGGAAGCCTTTAACCTCCAAGATGTTGCCGATCCTGTTATGGGTATTTCAACCAGTCGAACCTGTGAAGAAGGGATGAAGAATGCCACTGGGAAGACGTATGTTTCCCTGGCAATGCTGGTCCGTGACTACCTGAAACAAAGTGAAACATCTCACTTGAGTTCAACGTAAACCGACTTAAATTTGTTTATCTCTCTCTCAAAGAATTAAATCGCTTTCTAAGGAGTTATTATGAAACGGATATCGAAGATTTCAATTCTAGTCCTCTCCATATTTGTTCTGGGGCAATCGTTAAGTGCTGAAACCATTGCCCGTGTGGCAAAAGCCGCTGGTGATGTTTTTGTAAAACGGTTAGGCTCAGCCCAATTTGACGAAGCGGTAACTCCGGGCGCGGCGATTAATAACGGTGATGCTCTTAAAGTTGGGCAAACCGGTTTTGCGGTGGTTATTTTTATCGATGACCGGTCAGTGATAAAAGTTAAAGCCAATACAGAATTTCAATTTATCGACACAGAAAATACCCGGAGTATTGATATCGACGCCGGGACGATTATTAATCACGTGGCAAGGCAAGGACGCGACAAAACATTTCGTGTCGAGACGCCCACATCGGTGGCATCCGTAAAAGGGACTATATTTTCAGCGGTGGTGGATGCATCCGGCGTCGATCAATTTTACGGCACAGAAGGTGTCGTTGAGATTTTTAATGTGATTAGTGGTCAGACGGTTGATTTGACGGCAGGTATGAAGGCCATATCTAATGCTTTAGGAACTCTGGTTCAAGCGCCGGCAGCGCCGAATGAATTTCCCACTGATCCGGAAACAGGAGAACCGCCGGTACCCGAGGGTGAAGCACAACCTGAAGGCGATCAAATCGAAGAAGCACCTACCGAAGAAGCTCCCCCGGAAAGCGTTGAACCCACACCTGAACCAGAAGAAATACCTGAAACACAACCGGACATAACACCTCCGGAACAGCCCGAAGCTCCTCCGGAACCGGAAGATCAAGGCGGTCCCTCTGAGAGTCCTTTTGGAATGGGGCTTGGTATTGGATCTGTTACTATTGATGGAGTGATCTATAATCAGTTAGCATTCCGACCGGAATTAAAATTCGGCAAGCTAGGCGTGGGCCTGGACTTGGTGATTTATCTGGACAATGAAGGCAACATCCGCACCGAGGAATGGGACTTCAAAAATAATCCCGGTCAGCTATTGGATAAAGTCCTGTATGTCCGCTGGGGTCAAAAAGGCGATCCCTTCTGGGCCAAATGGGGCGCATTGGAAAATGTTACTCTGGGATATGGTGGATTAGTAAGCGGTTATTCCAATATGATGGAATTCCCTTCGGTTCGCCGGATCGGAGTGAATACAGGAATTCAGACGAAAAACATCGGCGCGGAAATATTCTTCTCCAATATCAAGGATTTCAGCCGCGGCGGAACCCTCATGGGTCTCCGGGGAACCTACCGGCTATCCAAATCCTTCCCCCTGACCGTGGGCGCGAATTTGGTTGTGGATATGAACCAGTTCTCGGGACTGAAAGACAGGGACGGCGATACCTATCCGGATATTTTCGACGACTTTCCGGATGATAAAAAGTTATGGAACGATACGGACGGTGACGGTATCCCCGATCCCAATCAGCCGGTGGACTCCACCCGCTGGGATATTGACGCCGACGGGGATAATATCTACGATCCGCTGGACGATTCCGTGGTCTTGAAAGCTGATCCCTTCAGCACCACCGACAACAAAGGCTTGGCCTTGGGGTATGGCGTGGATGTGGGTTATCCCATCTTCAAGAATAAACTAGTGTCCCTACTGGCGTACTCAGAATTAAACGTACTGAGTTTCCCCAGCATCGATTCACCGGCCATTTCCCGCCCTGCGCGTAGCGGTATGGGCATCACCATTCCGGGAATCCAGGCGACCATCTTGAAATTCATTCATGCCCGATTTGAATATCGGATTAAGCAGAATTATTTCGTCCCACAATTTTTCGATCAGGCCTACGACCTGACCCGGGTGGTGGCGGAGTATCAGGCTAACGGGGATACACAAATCCGAACCCGGGACATGATATTATTCGGGGATGAAAGTTCCAAGGTCAATTCCAAGGGCTATTACGGTCTGGCATCAGCGGATATATTGAATATTGCCAGTTTTGCCGCCTCGTATACCAATATGGTTGCCGATACGGTAGAATTCAACAGTTTCTTCGCTCAGGTTAGTCTGAACGCAGATTTGGTGCCAAAACTTAGTGTAGCCACCGCCTATTATTTACGAAACAACGATTCCAACCCCTTCGATTTTAAAAATCCATCGGAAAATACCGTACTGGGATATCGTTTGGGTTATGAAGTCGGTGAAGGCGTGAGTTTAATTTGGGATTTCCGCCAATTCTATCGGGATAATGGAACGGGGTTAGAACCGGTTAAACAGACGACGATTGAGACCGCATTCAATTTCTAGGAGGGGATGATGAAACTTTCCATCGAGTATTGCAACGTCTGAAACTATTTGCCCCGGGCGGCCAGTTTGGCTGCCGAACTCTTGCAGAAATACGGGAATACGATTGAGGAATTGACGTTGATTCCATCAGGTGGCGGAGTATTTGAAATTGAAAAAAATGGCAAACGTTTGTTTTCCAAAAAGCAATCCGGCCGCTTTCCTGAGGAAGGCGAAATTATCCAATTGATTGAAGCACCTTAAATTCATCCTTATAGGACTGGGAACTTTTGGTTGGAGTTTAATCGCCCAAACTGGTGAGGTTGTACCCCTTTCCTCAAAAGTCGGCCTGACTATCGATGCGGAGGAAAATCGGTATTATCAAATATTTCCCGATGTGGGTGGTTTTGAGTCAGCGCAAGTATTTGATGAGGGAAATAACCGATATGCGGTCCGGATTGTATGGCTGGATCACAACAGGCGACGCGTAACACAACGGCAATTAACATTACGACAATTTATTGAACTCCAGAATCGGATCGGTAGCACAGCTGGTTCTCCCAAGGTGGATCATTCACGGGAATCCAAAAACCTCATTGCGGTAAATACTATCAAGTTATCCGATATTCGACCGGGCGAATATATTTTGGTCATACCCGTGAAGGGTCGTCGTATGGTGGGTACGGTTACATCCAGTGATGGGAATCATTTATTGATGGAAACAATGTGGGGCGAACGTAAAATTTCTGCGGACCGAATTGCAGCGGTTGTGATTGTTGAAGGTGATTACGAAGAAACGTACTTGTGGAAAGTCAGTTATGCCGGAACTGGATTGCTCGGTATGGCGCTGGTGGAAATGGGGAACCGATGGGGCGGCATCACCGGGGATCGGAAATGGTACAACCGGTTTCTGGGCTTGAGCGTCGGACTTGGAGTAGGCGCCTGGTTGAATAGAATGGCACCTTTTTGGATATTGCCACACCACCAATACAATATCCGTGTGTAAATTTTAGTAGGGAAAAGGAGGAAATATGGCTGTAAATACATCCAGTGAACCCGTTCATGATGACGATTCCATGAAGCAATATATGGAAGAAAAATTTAGCGAGTTAATCCAGAAAGTTGGAGAGGGGTATGGAAAACCTCTTCAGGATGAATTGATTCGCCGTTTGGAGAAAACCATTGCTGATTTTAATGAAGACGTGACGGAATTGCTCCAGGATCTTCAGCATCGTTCGGAGAAACGTTATGCGGCGATGAAAAAGATTTGGTCCGAAGGTGAACAAGTTTCCCAGGAAGAGGAAATACCCGCTGAGACTGATGAAGAACAAGAAAAAGAGCTTAGTGAATGGGAACGTCGCCTGGAAGAGAAGGCAAAAATGACGGGTCATTCTAAATCCGACATTGATAAAAAAAAGCATGGGAGGTTTAGTCTCAGACGCAAGTGAAGTGGTGGTGGCGTATTATAATCAGCATGAGTCTTGGAGTCTTGAGTTCAACATTGGGAGCTCAATCGACTGCCAATTTCCGCGATTATACACAGCTTAAAAAACGGGTATACAATTTCACCAAAGTCGAATTTATTACGGAAGAAGGTGAATTTAACGATGTCATTTGTACCTTAATTATTCCTGACTTAAATGAAGATAGTCCTCCGTATGTTGCCATTTATTATAAACGATCCAATTCCTCCTGGTTTACGGAATCCCTCTACCGCAAACGGATTCGATTCAGTTTTAAAGACGGGATTATAAAACTGGATCGAACCAATTTTTGGGATTGGTTTGACTTGGAAGAGATTAAGGTGGTCGTGATTTATTGAATCAAGGTTTTCTAAAGTAACCATTCGGGTTACTTGTTTCGACTCTCATTGACTGGTAAATTTTAGGGTTGATCTCGATATCAATTCGCAGATTTCAAGATATTATTGAGGCCGTAGCTTCCCCATAGATAGGGACTAGCAGTTTCGCTACGGAACCTCGGTAAGGAAGAAGGATTCCAATATCCTTCGCTTTTTAAGAATTTAAACCTACACATATGGGGCCGTAGCTCAGCTGGGAGAGCGCTAGAATCGCACTCTAGAGGTCGGGAGTTCGAACCTCCTCGGCTCCACAAAAAATCCGGCCGTACTGGATGGGGAGGTAGCGGTGCCCTGTAACCTGCAACCCGCTAAAGCAGGATCGATCCCAATCTGAGGCAGGGGCTGTATTATTTGAACGTGACACGTGGTGTTGACCTTCCAATCCATCGCAATAGGTTCAATATGAACCCCGTCAGGCCCGGGAGGGAGCAGCGGTAAATATTCGAAACTATGTGCCGGTGGAATTCTGGGAGTGAGCTAACGATCATTTTTCAAATAATATCCAGACTTGTCGACGAACGGTGTACGGCCGGTCAATTATGGTCACCTAGAAGCGAGTTCCCGAAATGAGTTATACCGTTCTTTCATTGAAGTGGCGGCCCCGGTCCTTTGAGGACATGGTGGGGCAGGATCCCATAACCAGGACCCTCAAAAATGCCTTTCAAAAGGAACGAGTCGCCCAGGCCTATTTATTTACCGGTCCACGTGGAGTAGGGAAAACCACGGCCGCCCGTATTGTGGCCAAAGCCCTGAATTGTAAAACATCGCCAGGAAATCCCTGTAACGAATGCTCCAATTGCCGGGAAATCGATGAAAGCCGCAATATCGACGTTCTGGAAATCGATGGAGCGTCAAACCGGGGAATTGAGGAAATTAGGAATCTCCGCGAACTCATTAAATATTCACCGGTGAGTAGTCCCTATAAAGTTTTCATTATTGACGAAGTCCATATGTTTACGGGACCGGCCTTTAATGCACTGTTGCGGACATTGGAAGAACCACCAGCGCACGGAAAATTTATATTGGCTACCACGGATGTTCACAAAGTTCCGGCCACAATTATATCCCGGTGTCAACGGTTTGATTTCAGTCGCATAACCCCTGACATTATTAAAACCAGGATAAAAACCATTCTGGATGAAGAAAAAATATCTATTGATAAAGAATCCCTGGAATTAATTGCCAACAAAGCGGATGGCAGTATGCGGGATGCGCTAAGTATCCTGGATCAGGTCATTGCTTTTAGCGGGGACACGATTCGGTTCAATGACATTACGGATATTCTGGGGATTGTTCCCGTAGATCAATATTTTCGGTTCTCCGACGCAGTGAAGAACCGGGATGGGGTGGAATTAATCCAATTAGTTAGGGATGCCCGTCAGAAAGGGATTTCCGCCACTGTATTTGTCCAATCTTTGGAACGGCATATTCACAACCTAATCATTGCCTCCTTTGATGGTGGCGAGACCTTCATCGATGGGGGAGCAGATTTGCAGAAGCATTATGCTCAGGACGCGGAAAACTGGGACCGGCGAGATCTCTTGAGAATTGGTCAGCAATTGATGGACCTGAACACTCGTGTGGGACGAATGGATTCACCCTATCTCTTGGTCGAAATAGCGCTCTTGAAGTTGACAGAAATGGATTCGTCGGTAAAAATCGAAACACTACTGAAACAATTCAAGAGTAGGGGTAATGTAACTTCTCATTCCGTACAGCCTCCTCCAGCGGTTCCAGAAAATAAAATTCGGGAACCAAAGACCATCCAAAGTATCGCTGAGGATAAGAAAATTCCCGAAAAGGAAGCTCCGCAAATAACCCTCCCTGTCACCAAAGAAGATAAAATCACCGAGACTGTGGAAGTTCCAGTTGCTGCCACCGAGCTGGGCAATCCTGAACCAAGCGATCCTCCCAAAGCTGAAACTTCCCAAGCAAAGTCGGAACCGGCGTCTGAATTATTTTCGTATTGGCAGGATTTTCTCGCAAGGTTGCATTCCAAAAGACCATCGCTGGGAACATTACTGGATCAGGGTGATTTGATTTCTTTCAGTGAGGGACTGGCGGTCATCGAATTAGTCGATCCCGGTTCATTTCCACTGACCATGTTAAATAACCATAAAAAATATTTAGAAACGGTACTAAGCGAAATTGTGGGGCGAAAGACTCATATTAATTTTAAAACTATACCTCAAACGGGAACGAAAACCCGTAAACGGAGTACGCCTAGTGGTCGTCAATCTTCCGAAGACACGCTAAACAAAATTATCGAACTCTTTGACGGAGAAATAGAAAGGTAACCAATGTTTAACAAAAACAATATGGCCAATATCTTAAAGCAAGCACAGGATGTTCAAAAACGCATCCAAAATGTACAAGATGAACTGGATGAACTTATTATTGAAGCGGATGCCGGCGGTGGGATGGTGAAGGTCGTTATGAACGGTAAACTTGAATTGCTGGAATTAATTTTAGACCAAGAAATTCTGTCGGAAGAAAAGGAACTGGTAGAAGACTTGATTATTTCGGCAGTGAATAAAGCGATTACTAAATCACAGGAAGAATCACAGGCGCGGATTAATTCCGTGGCCGGTAATATGCTAGGCAGCTTGAAAATCCCTGGACTGTAATTTGCATTCCTATCCACCTAGTTTAACCACTCTGATCGAGGAATTGTCCCGGTTTCCCGGAATCGGGAGAAAAACAGCGCAACGTCTGGCGCTGTTTATTTTGAAATCGCCACAGGACAATGCTGCCAATCTGGCGCGGGCCATCCTGGATGTGAAAACCAAAATCCACTTTTGCTCGATCTGCGGCTCTATTACAGAAGAGGATCCGTGTTGGATTTGCCGTGATCCGAAACGAAGTGACCAACTTCTTTGTGTAGTGGAAGATGCGGCGGATATCCTTACGTTTGAGAGGACCAATTCGTTTCGTGGTCGCTACCATGTCTTGGGGGGCGTTCTTTCACCTTTGGACGGGATTGGACCGGAAGATTTGAGGGTGAATCAACTCCTGGACCGAGTGATTCCGGGCATGGAAATCATTCTGGCGACGAATCCAAGTATTGAAGGAGATACCACGGCGCTGTACCTGGGGAAATTGCTGAAAGAGTATGATGTCCAGGTCACACGGCTGGCGCGGGGGTTGCCCGTAGGTAGCGATTTAGATTATATTGATGATGCGACTATCGCCCGTGCAATTGAAGGAAGAACCTCGTTATGAAATCTCTACCAAATATCCTGACTATTCTCAGAATATTACTGACGCCGGTATTTATCATTTTGCTTTTTTCGAATAAACCCAATGCCAATTTGGGGGCTTTGGTTGTGTTCATTATTGCGTCCATCACCGACGCTTATGACGGATACTTGGCTCGGAAATATAATGTAGTTACGCCCCAGGGACAGTTTTTAGATCCGCTGGCGGATAAAATTTTGGTCAGTTCTGCTTTTATTTCGTTTGCCATACTAGGACTAGTGGAATATTGGATGGTGTTTTTGGTGATCTTCAGAGATTTATTTGTTACCGGGTTACGGATGGCCATGGAGTATAAAGGATTTACCATGCTCACCAGCAAAATTGCTAAAGTGAAAACCACAGTTCAAATTTCGATTATTATTTTCATTCTTTTGTTTATAGGTATCCGGGGTTTTCATAATGACAGTTTATTGATGGTCATCCAATTTATTCGCCACTATCACATTATTTATTATTTCATGCTCTTCGTATCGTTATTTACGGTCTATACGGGCATTATGTACATTTTTGATAACCGGCGATCGATCCGCCAGTTCATTCGATGAATCACACTTGAAAAGATTTCGTTGGTTTGAAGCCCTGTCCACGGTTGGGTATGTAGGTTATTTGCCATTGGCTCCGGGAACCTGGGGTAGCTTGGCGGCATTCCTGGCTTGGTTTTTAATTATTCCCTATATATCGCAGTTCGTATTCATTCTAGCGACGGTCTTTCTATTTTTTGTGGGTGTGGTCTCCAGTGAGAAAACGGAACTTGCCTTGAATAAGAGCGACCCAGGCATGGTGGTCATTGATGAATGGGTAGGGCAATGGATAGCGTGTTGGTTCCTGCCCCGTAACTTTCTATTTGGTCTGGGTGCGTTTTTATTCTTTAGACTATTCGATATTTGGAAACCCTGGCCGGTGCGTAAATTTGATCAACGCTCAGGAGGCTGGGGCGTAATGCTGGATGATGTGGTGGCAGGAGTGATGGCCTTTTTATGTATTCAACTGGTTTTTTGGGGGTTGTCATGAATGTTGGATTAATTACAATTGGACATGAATTGTTAAGTGGCTTTACCGTGGATACCAATGCGGCCTGGATCGGTCAGGAAGTGAGCAAAGTGGGGGGGAGAGTGATTAAACATATCACGATCGAAGATTCCACCGATGCGATCCTTAATGCTCTGGATGAGGTATCCCCGTTGGTACAGGTCATTATTACTACCGGAGGCCTGGGACCTACCCATGACGATTTAACTGCATCGGCTTTTTATATCTATTTCAATGATAAACCGGTATTTGATGAGGACTATTGGTCCCAGCTTGAAGCGCGATTTAAACGATTTGGACGAGGGATCCCGCAACTCAACCGGAATCAGGCCTTACGACCTGGAAAGGGATTTCCAATTCCTAATCCCATGGGTACAGCTCGCGGACTTCATTACGAACAACAAGGAAAGCATTATTTTTGTCTTCCAGGGGTACCACGGGAGATGAAAGCCATGATGTCTGGAACCATCCTACCCTGGATCAAAGCCAATTCCAGTGAAGAAATCCATGTGAAAACGCTGAGAACCACAGGGATCCCCGAATCAGCCTTGGCGGAGAAAATTAGCATGGACTTAAAAGCAGCAGAGCACCAAGTGTCAGTTGCGTTTTTACCTCAAATTACCGGTGTGGATATTCGCATGACCAGCGATAACATGACCTGGATCGAATCTTTGGAACGACGAATTTTTCCAACGATTAAACCTTATTTCTATGGGGTGGATGATCAAACCCTGGAAGTGGTGTTGGGAAATCAATTGAAGGCGTTTGGTCTTACATTGGCGGTGGCTGAATCCTGTACGGGAGGCTTGCTAAGTCACCGACTCACCAATACGCCTGGTAGTTCAGAATATTTCTTAGGGGGATTGGTTACCTACAGCAATGCGTTAAAGATGAAACTACTGGATGTAAAACCCGCCACGTTGGAAACACATGGTGCCGTGAGTGAAGAAACCGTCCGGGAAATGGCCGCGGGTGTCCGTCGAAACACCGGTGCTGATGTGGGTATCGGAATCACCGGGATTGCGGGGCCAGGAGGGGGGACCAAGGAAAAACCCGTTGGCCTAGTGTATATCGGGTTGGCGGTTGAAGCGGGGACGATTGCCAAAAAATTTCAATTCACAATTGATCGGGAAACCAATAAACTACTCAGCACCCAGGCGGCGCTGAACATGTTAAGAAAGTGGTTAAATGAGCGACAGTAAACTTTTAAGAACCTTTCTGGCGGTTCGGGTTCCCACAACCGTTATTGATGTCCAGAAAATGTTAAAAACGACGCTGGACTTGAAAAAAGGACGAATGAATTGGGTCCGGCCAGGACAAATCCATTTGACTCTGAAATTTCTCGGCCACACTCCGCGAGAATCCATACCCGCCATCAATGAAGCGGTGGAGAAAACCTTAGCCAATGAAATAGCGTTTGATTCGGTTATTCAAGGGACGGGTTGTTTCCCGGTACCGGAACGTCCACGAGTATTATGGCTGGGCGTGACGGAAAATCAATCCAGAATATCCGCGCTTGTGAACAATATCAATTCGGCCCTGGAGCCTTTAGGGTTTCCGGCTGATGACCAGGACTATCAGCCGCATATTACCATTGGACGGATTAAATATCCCCCGAAGTGGACTCCTGACATCACACAATTCTTACATACGGAATATTCACCAATTCCATTTCAGGTCGCCCGTATCCATTTCATGAGCAGTGAATTATTCCCTGATGGGCCGGTGTACAGTATCCTGAAAACCCATAAACTTAGCGTAAAGGAGCATTAATTATGGCGAAAGATGACAAGAAAGCCAAAGCACTTGAACTGGCCATTGGCCAGGTAGATCGCCAGTTTGGTAAAGGATCAATTATGAGGTTGGGGAGTGATACCCCCACGTGGTTCGGTAATGTCATTTCAACCGGTAGTTTATCGCTCGATGTGGCCCTTGGCGTGGGGGGGATACCTCGTGGCCGGATCATTGAAATCTATGGACCGGAATCGTCGGGGAAAACGACGTTAGCGTTGCACATTGTTGCGGAAGCTCAAAAAAACGGTGGCTACGCCGCTTTTATTGACGCCGAGCATGCCCTGGATCCCCAGTATGCCACAAAACTGGGAGTTGATACTGATGAGCTTCTGGTGTCTCAACCTGATTCAGGTGAACAAGCTCTGGAAATAACGGAAACCCTGGTCCGGAGCGGAGCTCTGGATGTGATCGTGATCGATTCCGTGGCCGCTCTGGTACCTAAGGCTGAATTGGACGGAGAGATGGGCGATTCTCATGTTGGTCTTCAAGCCCGACTCATGTCTCAGGCGCTCCGAAAACTTACGGCCACCGTACACCGTTCCAATACGACGGTAATCTTTATTAATCAGATTAGGGAAAAGATCGGTGTCATGTTCGGAAATCCGGAAACTACTCCCGGCGGTCGGGCGCTGAAATTTTACACCTCGATACGATTGGAAATCCGGCGCGTAACTACGATTAAAGAAGGGAGTAACAGTGTAGGGAGTCGGGTCCGCGTGAAAGTGGTGAAAAACAAAGTCGCTCCACCTTTCAAGCAGACGGAATTTGATCTGATGTACGGTTCCGGCATTTCCTATGAAGGCGATATCATCGATTTGGCTTTGCAAGGCGATATTGTACAAAAAACCGGCGCCTGGTATTCTTACGGTGACATGAAAATCGGCCAGGGACGGGAAAACGCCAAAACATTTCTACGGGACAATCCTTCTATTATGAAAGAAATCGTTCAGAAAGTAAAAGCCTTCATGGGTCTGGAAACCACCGAAAGCGAAGACAAATAGTACCAATATCATTGACGACAGCGATTCCAAATTAGTGGAAAAAACTACGCCTGACGATCAGTCTATTAAAGATTCCGCGTTCCGTCTCATGTCCTACCGCCCCCGTAGTCAGGCGGAGTTGATTCGAAGGTTGACGGAGAAGGGATATGACGCGGATCGGGTTCATCGGGTTGTCGCTGATCTGACCGAAAAAGGGTATATTGACGACAAGAAATTTGGATTGGCGTATGCGCGGGATCAGGTTCGGCTACGAAAGATCGGTCCTACCCTTCTTTCGCGGAAATTAAACGAGTTCGGTCTGGAAAAGAGTTTAGTTCAATCCATTTTGTTTCAGGTATATGAGGAATGGCCCGTGGACGGCCTTATTCGCGATTGGTTGGCGAAAAAGGGGCTATCAGTCCGTTCCGAAATATCAGGACGAGACGCCCAAAAAATAATCACATTCCTCCAGCGGAAAGGATATAGCTGGGAACGTATACAACCCATTTTTAATGAATTGCAATTATCGATTACCTATGAACGACGATAAGCCAATAGTAAAAACCTTAATCGATAAAGATATACAAGCCATTGAATCGATATTGGGGCGCAATCCCAATCCGTCGGAACTGGAATTACTGGCTTGGTTTAACCGAAAACGATTGGTTCATAGACCGTATTACGAAGCGCTGGATAGAATGGATGCGGTGGCGAAATCGGCCATCACTAATCAGTGCGAGTTAGATGAGAATCTAACATTATACATTAAATCACACTCATTAACCTCATCTATAAAAGATAATAATGATTCGGAATTATGGCGCAGTAAAGCGGACATTCTTTTTGAAGAGCTCATTATTAATGAAACCCATGCACACCGGCGAAATAAAAAGCTGAAGCATAGTCAAATACACTGGACGCTCAAGGAATCTCATAATCCGGGGCATGGTTTGTATTCTATTTATTCCACGGAACCAATATCTTACTCGCATCCCCAGGAAGAAGACCATTGGCTGGTGATTCCCATTAAATCATTCAAACAAACGAAAGATATACCTTCGGATATAAATACACTGATATTTGAGGAGAATTGCCTGGATGGTCTGATTCAATTCATGCTTGAATCGCAAATGGGTATCAGGATATTGGAACCGGGACTAACACCCTTATTCGATTATTCCGGTCCTGGATTATTTGTATGGTGGACCGAGGGAGCAGGAACAGTTGCCTCCCGTTTAACCAGAGCTGGATTACCAGCTCCCCTCGCTTCAGGCACATTTCAGACCCACCCAGAAATTCATTGTGAAACACCATCCATTCAACTCCCTCGGGAAGCTTTTGACTTTACGAAAAAGAGTTTTACGCATGGAGCGTCCATAACGTTTCCCGCATTATCGTCGGATTGGAGTTTTCAGGACTTGAAAACATCCTTGGACTGGAATCAAACGCTAATCCAGGTGTTGAGGGCTGTGCGCTCCCGGGAACCGGAATTACATACGGTTCAAGCTGAACGTCATCAAAAGGTGGGGATTGTACCATTACCGGATACATCTCGTTGGATATCGGCTGTTCCAGACAATGATTATTTTCTTCCAGTGGACCCAAAGACAGGCGGACAACTCATGCTCGCCAATGCTGTCCGACGCTTAACATGTTTGGGCATTAAAGCGCAATTCGTACAACTGAATCTTTGGTTGCCGGATCCGGAGAGAGATGAACTGTGGAAAGGGCTACATTTATTGGAGGCCATGGATTCTACCACGCAACGTTTAGGGCTTAGCATTCTATCCCGTGATCTGAATCCTATGGATAAAGGAATTGATCTTCAATGCAGCGTGCATGCCCAAATTAAGGCAACCCAATCGTTAATGGATCCAGGGTTTAAGGATGATGGCGATTTTATTTCTCTTCTTGGGAGCCACCGCGGGGAATTGGGCGGTAGTATCTTTCTTCGTGAAATTTACGATAAGACAGGGGGACCGATTCCGGTTGTGGATATGGCGATGGAAACACGAATACAGGAAGTGGTCCTGCAAGGCATTGAAAGCGGACTTATCAAGTCAGCCATTTCGGTCGGCCCGGGCGGGCTCTCAGTGGCGGCAGTACAGGCATTATTAAGCAGTCCCGAAGGTCTGGGAGCACGCATACATTTATCACGAAAATTACGGGATGATGAATTGATGTTTGGAGAAACCCAGGGATTGGTGATGATCACCTTGGGCGAAAATGATATCATGGAGTTTGAGCGAATCTGTATGAATATCGGCGTTACATCCACTACCATTGGTCGGGTGACTACTACCGGGCGTTTCACCTTTAACCAATTAATTAATCTTCCTGTGGATCAGCTGCGGTCATGTTAAGTCTACCTGAACTTTTAGGGCCGGATGGACAATCCTATCGAGTAGGAACCATTTATTGTATTGGACGAAACTACCGGAATCACGCCCGGGAGATGGGGGCGTCGGTTCCTGAACATCCTGTTATTTTCTCAAAGGCCGCCAGTGCCTTCACACAGGGACCCATCCTTCAACTGCCTTCACAAGGAGTTGTACATCACGAATTGGAAGTGGTGGTGCTTATTGGAAAAGCAGGGGTTGATATTCCGGAATCGGAGGGATGGGATTACGTGAGTGGACTGGCGTTGGGACTGGACTTAACCCTTCGTGATCTGCAATCCGAATTCAAATCGAAAAGGCTTCCTTGGTTTCGGTCCAAAAGTTTTCATCAATCAGCGGTTGTCACCTTGTTCCACAACCCGGATCTGAAGCGGTGGGAAGCGCCTTTCTGGTTGGAAGCGAATCATCATCAAGTTCAGCAAGGCCGTTTAAATGAAATGATTTTTTCCATTCCCAGATTAATTGCCGAGATTTCAAGTTTTAGTACATTTTACCCTGGGGATATGATTTATACCGGAACGCCCGAAGGTGTAGGACCCTTGAAACCAGGTCAGGAATTGACGTTAGGGTTGGGAAACGAAACGCTAGGGCGCTTCACGACGCGCTGACAATTCGTTTCGTATCGTCAAAGCCATAACGTCGTAGATCGTGGGCGATGCGATCAGAATGTTACCTTGAAATATAGAGATACCATCATGACCGGGGGTGGATACCCTGGCACCTGCTTCACGCGCAATACAGACCCCGGCGGCAATATCCCAGGGTTTTATATCCAATTCCCAATATCCATCCACGATTCCTGAGGCAGCGTGACAACAATCAATGGCGGCCGATCCTAACCGGCGGACGCCCTGTGTTCGATCGGTAAACGTACGAAACAAATTCATGTTCTTGTGCCAAATATCGCCATGCTCGTAACCGAATCCCGTAACCAACAATGATTTCTCCAGGGATTCAGGACGGGAAACCTGAATCGGAGAATCATCACACCAAGCACCGCCTTCGATCATGGCCGAATATAGGTGATTCGCCGGAAGTTCGGTTATCACACCCACGATGGGGTCCTTATTCCAGGTGACGGCTACGGATACACCCCAGGCAGGATATCCGTGGACGAAATTGGTTGTCCCGTCCAGGGGATCAATGACCCAGGTTATTTCTGAAACACTATGTACTTGTCCGCTCTCTTCCGCCAAAATACCATGGTCAGGGTAGCGGTTGCGGATGCGCTCCACAAGGAGCGCTTCCGATTCACGATCCACATCAGTGACTAAATCGGTCCGACCTTTGTAATCAATCTGAGCAATATTCTGAGCGCGAGAGATCAGAATACGGCTTGCTTCCTGCGCGAATTCCCTGGCACTGTTCAGCAGGTCTTTTATTTCACCGGATTGTAGGTTCAAAGGCTTTTCCAATCCTTTTTAAAGTAGTCCTTGGTCATTTTTTTCAGCACACCAGAAAGAAGAATGAGTGAGATCAGATTGGGAAAAGTCATGAAACCAAGCGCTGCGTCGCCAAAGGCCCAGATGGGTTCCAATTCAGCGATACCACCGATGAAGATAAAGAGGACGTAAATCCATTTATAGGGAAGGATAGCCCGTTCGCCAAAGAGGTAATCCGTGGCGCGGTCGCCATAGAAGGACCAACTGATAGCCGTGGACACGGCAAATAGTAGGACGGATAGCGTAATGATTTTGTCACCATATCCAAAGAGCCAGGACAGGCCTTCTTTGAACGCAAATGATGTGAGCAAACTGCTGTTCAGTAATTGGCCCGTGAAATTGGGATCGATGCGATTGACGTAGAATTCCGTATGATGCCAGGCTCCCGTGACGATAATCGAAAGACCGGTGAGGGAACAAATAATTATCGTGTCAATGAAGGGGCCTAACATAGCAACGGCTCCTTCACGGACAGGGTATTTGGTTTTGGCAGTGGAGTGGGCGATGGCGGCACTTCCCTGGCCGGCTTCGTTGGAATAAAGACCGCGTTTAATACCCCAGAGCATTGTGTTCATAACCACCAGGAACGTCCCACCACCGATACCGGAAATTTGAGCGGGAGGATTAAAGGCCATGGTGAAAATCATTTTAAAACTTTCCCCCAGGTTAGGAATATGAGCTACCAAAATCAGTAGAGCGGAAACCACATAAATCACTGCCATGATGGGCGCCAGGTATCCCGTGACGCGACCGATCCGTCGGATTCCTCCAATGATAACCAAGGCCACAATCCCCGCCATCACCAGACCATTAATAACTTGCTCCCAAGACACCGAAAAGCCAGCCCATATCTGATGTTTGTAGGTGAGGAAATGTTCCGTACCCAACACATGAGAAAATTCAGAATAGATTTGATCGGAAACCGTAAATGACTGGATCGCATTACCTGTAGCAAAAGAACAAATGATGGCAAACGCCGCAAAGGCTACCGCCAGCCAGCGCCAATTTTTTCCCAGTCCCCGTTCGATCGTGTACATGGGCCCTCCATGGGTGAAGCCATGTTCATCCACGGTACGGTATTTTAACGAAAGGGTGCTTTCAGCGAATTTAAGGGTGGTTCCAAAAAAGGCGGTAACCCACATCCAGAAAATGGCTCCCGGTCCTCCATAGTACAATGCTGTTGCCACACCAGCAATATTGCCGATGCCAACCGTGGCGGAAAGAGCGGTGGAAAGGGCGCGAAAATGGTTTAAATCGCCTGCATCTTCCGGATTATCATAAATCCCACGGGTTACTTGAATACCATGCCAGAAATACCGAATCTGGGGAAATCCTAATTTAATTGTTGTAAATACACCGGTTCCCACTAGCGCCAGAACCATCAATGGGACAGCGCGTCGTGATGGGAAGGTCCACACGGCGTTGAAGAAATCGATTCCAAAAGCGTACAAAATGAATACAATGATTCCAAAGGCGATTAATCCGGCTGCTTTTCGATTCATAAGGTCCTCATTTGAATGAAATAATTAAGCGTAAGTTTACGTGATGGGCTGGAGAGTGACAAAAAGGAAAAATATTTCTAAATTGTAACAAATACTTATTTGAGTTTGGTGTTGTGTAGGTGAAAATATCTGTACATGAGATATACCGCCGAATGCCTTTGTTTTGGTGCGCCTTGGTTTTCCTCGTTGGTGAATGGAGCGTTATTCACCCTCTACCAGGATTTGCCACAGGAATTGCTGTACTGTTTGCCATTTGTCATTGGATAGGCAATCAAAAGGGTAAACTGTGTTTGGTCATAAGTTTTGTATTCATTCTCGGATGGTTGCGGTTGTCGATGGAACAAAACCGAATAACGAATATCGAACACGTCCTGATGTCCCTAAATACCAAAAGCCTATCACTAACGGGGCAGCTTGAATCCACAGGGAAATCCCGAACTGGAAAATACCGGTACCAACTGAATTCTATAAGATTTGATTCTCTAGAAGTTGCGGTTCCCACTCGGTGCAGCTTTTTATTTTACTCCCGAGACTCAATTCATTGTGAACCAGGAGATGAAATTCATCTGGAATCCGTTACCTTTTCCTTAATAAGCAGTCCCCGTAATCCTGGTGAATTCGATTACCATGCGTACTATACGCGACATAATGTCTTCGGAAGATTATCAACAAACGATTCGACAAAGATTCAGGTTTATCCCGGAGATCCAAATCCTATCTTGCAAGGGATTAACGGTGCCAAGAATTGGATTAAGGCGAGTATCCATCGGCAGTTGGATCCTGAGACGAGTGCCCTAATCACGGCGCTAATATTGGGCGATAAACAAGGTCTCGATCCGGAATTGATTCATCAATTTCAGCGGGTTGGTGTTGTTCACGTGCTGGCGGTATCAGGATTACATGTTGGGTATATATTAGCCATTTTATTACTGGCCGTGAGAACATTCCGAGTACCCTGGGGATGGGATCGGTTAGTTGTAATCCTCGGTCTGGCAGGGTATTCCGCCCTGACCGGGTTTCGGCCTTCCGTGATTCGCGCAGCCGGTATGGGCGGACTGTATATCGTGGCGCCACTATTCAACCGCCGAAGAAATCCATACAACATCATGGGAACCGTGGCGCTGCTTACATTGCTTATTAGGCCGTTGAGCATACTTGAGACAGGATTCCAACTCAGTTATTTGGCCGTGTTATCCATCGTTGTGTTTCTGGATCAAATCGAACCCCAATTTCCAGAAGCTTGGCGAATTCAATCCATGCAGAGGTGGTGGATAAAATTAATCTATAGCTTAGGTCTAATCTCACTTGCGGCACAGGTAGGTACTTTGTCAGTGACGGCATCTATGTTTCATACCATCCCCCTGATTGGAATACTGGCGAATTGCATAATTGTGCCACTAATAGGAATTCTGGTTTCCCTGGGTTTTATCCTAATATTTACATCAATGATTCCTGGAATAGGATATGCTGTTGCACAGTCCGTCTGGTTGATTAAAGCGATCATTACTCAAGCGGCGGCGGTATTAAGCCAATGGAAATGGGCGTCTATTTCTATCTGGGGATCATCCGATTCAGTAGTGATGCTAGTTTATTCTGGAGTGTTGGCATGTCTTTTCCTTCTTAATAAACGTCGTTTTAAGCAGGCTATCTTTGGCGCATTGGCATTGCTTTCATTTGTGGTTTGGACGTGGGCTTTGAAACCACTTGCGCTGGAGTTGATATTTTTGGATGTGGGACAAGGGGACGCCATCCTATTGAAACTGCCGGATCAACGGACTATGCTGGTGGATGGTGGTCCCAGAACTTATTGGCGTGATTCAGGAAAGGAGGTAATTCTACCGACAGCACGATGGTTAGGAATTCATAAGTTTAATTGGATCGTTGTTACACATCCCCATTCAGATCACTTGGGTGGACTGCTATCGGTGCTTCGCACAATGCAAGTAGACACGCTGATCACAGCGTCTATCCAACCGCACAGCAATTTGGAGTCGAAACTATTATCTCTATTGGATAGCACAGGGACGATTCTAGATACTCATCGATTTGGGAGCTATATAAATGGTGGTAGGGGTAGTGACATTCAATTTCTATGGCCACCAGAGAATGGGGAACAAGCGGGCACAATTAATAATCAAAGCATTGTCCTTTTGGTTTCTGAAGAAGCGACCAGAGTACTGTTGATGGGCGATTTGGAACGGGAAGGGGAATGGGCCCTCCTGAGACAGTGGAAATTACCGAAAGTGAAGATTATTAAAATCGGGCATCATGGGTCCATCACTGGCACGTCAGAGGCATTATTAAGCGTTATCAACCCGCAGTTGGCTGTAATTTCCGTAGGAGCACGCAATAAATTTGGTCATCCTTCGGAAATTGTTTTAGAACGGTTAAAAGAACATAGTATTGACGTACACAGAACTGATAAGTTAGGAGCCCTTTGGGTACGTATGAGTAAAGAAAAGTTTGAGATAGTATCATGGAAATAATTGCTGGAGTGGATGAAGCGGGTCGTGGTTGTCTGGCGGGACCTGTTGTTGCAGGAGCGGTTATATTACCCGAGACCTATGACATTCCCTATCTGCGAGACTCAAAGAAAATGACCCCTCGACAGCGTGAAGAAGCGTTTCACACCATCTCAGAACAGGCAATTGATTGGGCCGTGGGGTTTGTGGATCATCAGACTATCGACAAAATTAACATCCTACAGGCTACGTTTAAGGCAATGCAAATAGCCATGGGATCCTTGCGTACCAAACCGACCGAGGCACTCATAGACGGAACAGAGTTACCCAATCAAATAATTCCAAATCGAGGGGTGATTGATGGTGACAATTCCGTACCGTGTATTCAAGCCGCATCCATAATGGCTAAAGTATCGCGGGATCGTTGGATGGAAAAAATGGATATCATTTTTCCGGAATATGGCTTTAGACAGCACAAAGGGTATGGAACCAAAACCCATGTCGCGGCTTTAAAACAATTTAAAGCTTCTCCCATTCATCGAAAGACATTTAGACCTGTTAAAGAGAATCTACCCACAATAACATGGCTGGAGTCGGAAAAACGTATTGGTTGGCTGGGAGAAAAATTTGCCGCTCTGTATCTGCTAAAAAAAGGGTATGAAGTTTTGGCCATGAATTATTCGGCGCTACCTTATGGTGAATTGGATATTGTGACCAAAAAAGAGGATGCACTTATTTTTGTGGAAGTTAAGTCCGGTTCCCAGATGTCCAGGGATATTTTGACACAAAAAATAGATGAGAAAAAAATAGAAAAATTGTACCAAGCCATAGATCAATACTTAGAAAACGAATCCTGGACCGGGGACATTCAATTGGACGCGATTCTAGTGGATATAAAGAAAGGCGGACCTGAAATTATTCATTATGAGGCCATTGGAGGGTCTGAGTAAACTTAAATCTTATTATTGAAACAATTCCGGAGATAATAATTGAGTCCAAAATTTAAGAAAATCATTTATGAGGTTCGGTCTTTAGTGACCATCATTATAATAGCCTTGTTGCTGAAGGTCACGATCGTGGAAGCTTATATCGTACCCACGGGTAGTATGGAGAACACCATAATGACCGGCGATTTTTTAATCGGGAATCGATTCGTATATGGGATGCGTACACCCGACTGGATTGGAATTCCATACACCGATATTGGATTTCCCATTCCTAACTATCGATTTCCAAAATTCAAAGAACCTCATCAGGGCGATGTAATCATCTTTAAATATCCCCGGGACCAATATCATAAATATGTCAAACGATGCATTGCTGAACCAGGGGATTCATTGGAAATTCGGGCTCGGGAGGTTTTTGTAAACGGTACGAAATTTCCCTTACCTGAACATGGAAAATACATTGGTTCCATGTTACCGGAAACGTTTCAACAACGGGAAATTTTTCTGGGGGATCAAGGGAATAAAGATTTTTTCAAACCACTTCGAATCCCTCAAAAAGGAGATAAAGTCGCCATAAACGGGGACACGAATTGGGAATTTCTTTTGCCTATCATGATCATGGACGGTCATGAGGTTGCCTTAAAAAAGGGGGATATAAAGTATTACTTTACCATAACGGACCCAAACGATCTGTATCGAAGAAAAGGTAGCCGGGACGTATTTGACAATTATTATCCACGGGGAAATTTATTGAATCCCTGGACTATTACTATCACACAGAACGAAGTAAAATATCTTTATGTTGATGATAAACCCATCACCGACTATCAATGGTACACCATTGAACAGAATTATTACTGGGCAATGGGGGATAACCGCGATGATAGTCTGGATTCCCGGTATTGGGGCTTTGTTCCGGAAAATTTGATTCTCGGGGAGGCTTTATTCGTTTACTTTTCTTTGGATTTGGATACCTGGGTTCCACGATTGAATCGCATTGGCACTGTCATTCGTTAAGGAATAGCGCTTGTATGAAAGAAATTGTTTAATGTATTTTTTCCTGAACCACGATATTAAACCTTTACTTGAATAGGTGAAAAAATGGGGCAACGGGTTTTGATGTTATTTGCGATGATGGTTAGCGCTGTTTCTTTTGCGCAGACCATAGATTCAACGGACACATTAGATTCTCTGCAATTACATATTGCGGATAGCACGTCGATAATCGAGACGTTATTAGGTGTGTCTCCAGGTGATGAAGATACAACTAAGGCCGTTGTCCAGGATTCCTTCGAGCAGGATTCTTTGGTAACTCCCATGATGTCCCAAGATCCGGACACCTCTCTGCACGGCATCTTAGATACCAATTTGATTGTCGTGGATTCCAGTGACATTGGAGTCACAGATTCGGTCGCAACGTTCCGGGAAGCATTATCGATGGAATCCTCATCGCCTGCGGAGCCTCTGGATCTATCATTGGATTATGGATATAAAGGCTATCCCTGGGGTGTTCAACGGTCATCCATTCCTCCCGTTACTTCCTGGATGTCACCATTGTATTCCCGTGATAGTAGTTCTGTATCCTATTGGTCAACACTTGGTCCCGATACAGTGTTGATGTCCTATTTCTATTCAGATAGTGGATTTTGGAAAGTTGAAATTTCATTTCCACTGGATCCCTTTGATCAGGATTCTCACGATAAAAAATTCAAAGATTTGAGTCAAATACTGGATCAATTGTATGGGAATCCCACAAGTTCCAGTTTTTCGGTTTCCGGTCCTATGACTACCAGTTCCAACCCCCTGGATATGGATTATAGCAAAATGTACCAACATCGTTCGTGGCAGTCGATGCCGTGTCAGATTGAATTACTGCTTATTTCCTATGTGCAGGATACTGAAACAATTTTCCCGGTCCTTTCTGGGACATCTCAACTCGTGTTAGCCTATTATAATCCCGATTATATGATCCGGGTAAAACCAAGCCAACCTGTAGACAATGGACCATCGATTTTTGATCTGTATTGATGTGATTTCGGAGTGAAATATTTCCTCCTTGTCATATTAGCCGTTCAGATTTCAACCTGTATTCATCCTCGACGGATGAAGTGGGATTATCGTTATGAAGGGGATCCCAACCTGGTTTATCAGGAGATACAAACCATCTTGGATTCTCTGGAATATGAGCTGGAATATCGAATACCGGAATCACGAACTTTGGTGACGCAACGGCGCAAAGTTCCCCAAGATATAAGGCATTATGAATATTCTCTCGTTATTGAAGTTACTGATTGGATTGAAGTGACCATTGCAGGGGGGAAATATGTCTATAAACGGAGTTCGGAAACTGCCATTGCGGGAAAATCTATGACGGAATTTCATGCGGTGGATCGGTTTCCATATTCAATTCAGGTAAAAATATTCGAACCCCTTGAAACTGAATTTTCGCATAGAGGTTGGATTCCAAAATCTCTGTAATACGTTCTGATTTTCCATTTTTTCTTTGAAACAACTATCGGTAATTTTCATCTATGGACCAGCCATTTGAAACCGAGGAAAGTCGGCAAAAATATCTGGAAGAAAAATTTGACGATCTGTTAGAAGTCATTGACAATTCGTATGGCAAAGCGCTAATGGATGAGTTGGTCAATCGAATGGAGAAGACCATTGATGACTTTAATGAAGAGATTCAATCCTTGATGGAGCAATTGAAAGCCAATACGGATCGGAAAAGTCTTTTATTGCAGAAATTGAGAGATCGGTCAGAAGAATTGAATAGTCAGTCGAACGTTGAAGATGACGACCAGGAAGAACGGGAATTAAGTGCCTGGGAACGTCGATTGGAAGGTTTAGATTAAAACATAGCTGAGGACGAAATGAGCGTAAAAGATAAAGTCATATTTGGATTAATGATTATCCTTCTTGCGGGTGGTGGGTATATCCAATATACATACACACTGGTGATGGAACGGATGGATGTAATGGAAAAGAAACAGTTGAAACATGTGGATGAAGTAAATGCTGATTTTTCTGAAGAACTGCGGAAGTTAAATCTTCAATTTATCGGCAGGGGAAAGCATCTACAAAAAGCTCAAAAGGATATTGTGGCCAACACGGATCTTATTCATCAAACCACCGATAGCTTGACCAGTATGATTGAGGACGTGGAGTACAGTTTAGCAGAATTCAAGCGGGCAACTGAGAAACAATTTAAATCCGTGAATCAGGATATCCAGGATCAGCAGGATGCATTTGACAGTCAACGGCGTCGAACCAACCGCAGATTCTCTGATATTGAACAGAATATTACCCTGATTCAGAATGATTTGAAGAAAATCAACGACCAATTAGCTGAAGATACGAATAAAAAGGGACGTAAATAATAGTCTTCCAAACAATACCATGTTTAGAAAAGGCCGACGCTAATGTTGGCCTTTTTATATATAAAACGGGGCAGAATTCATATTGACCTCGGAACAAGATGAATCGCTGCCCCAACCACATACCAAAGGCACTTAACTAGCACCTCAGGGGTTAAAGTAAAAGATTATTCAATGAAAATCAAGAATAAATTCGCACTTAAAGTAATGCTGGAAGGAAAGAGTGCCGAGGGTCGGACTCGAACCGACACGGAGTTACCTCCACCGGTTTTTGAGACCGGCGCGTCTACCAGTTCCGCCACCCCGGCATAATTTGAGGTTCTGAAATGGTAAAAGAAATTAGCGGACTAAATTAAAATTTGTCAATATATTTGACCTTAAAAATGAGAGGGAGAGGATGTCATGACATACACAACGATACCTGAACTTTTTTTCAACACCATCGATCAGTACGGAAATCATGATGCGTTTTATGAGAAAGTAAATGGGCAATGGGTGGGATTGACCTTTAATGAAGTATACGAAAAGGTGAATGCCTTTGCCGCGGGACTACGGCAAATGGGAATTAAAAAGGATGACAAAGTTGCCATTCTCTCCACAAACAATCCCCGGTGGGCGATATCGGATTACGCCATTACGTGTCTGGGGGCCGTTACTGTTACAGTTTATCCAACACTGATTCCGCACCAAATAAAGTATATACTGGACGATTCCGAAACCAAATTAATCATTGCCGAAGATGAAGTTCAGGCTGAAAAGGTTCTTGAGTTTATTAATGATAGTCCTAAACTGAATAAAATCATTACGATGAATAACTCTCTGGCGGGTAATGAGTACGTCGTTACGATGGAGGCTGTTATCGAGCAGGGACGACCGGATGTTGAAAAAGGATTTTCCATTCGTGAAACTGCCAAAGACGTGGCTCCAGATGATTTATTAACCTTGATTTACACCAGCGGAACGACGGGTAATCCAAAAGGGGTGATGCTGACACACAAAAACTTAGTATCCAATGTACAAGCTGGACGTAAAGCCATTTCTGTTGGCGAAGAAGATGTCTTCTTGTCGTTTTTACCCTTATCTCACAGTTTTGAACGGATGGTGGGACATTATACCGCATTTTCAGCCGGAAGCACCGTGTATTATGCCGAAAGTATAGAAACCGTCGCTGATAATATGGCGGAGGCCCATCCCACGGTCATGACATCCGTACCACGACTATATGAAAAAATGTATACCAAGATTCTGGATAAAGTGAGTAACGACCCTCCGATACGGCAAAAAATATTCTGGTGGGCTTTGGGCGTTGGGGCCAGAGCTGCGAAATACTTCCAACGGAATCAAAAACCCTCAGGATTATTAGCACTTCAATTTAAACTGGCCGAAAAACTGGTCTTCTCCAAATTGAAAGAACGAGTGGGTGGTCGGTTGAAATATTTTGTTTCAGGTGGTGCACCGCTTTCCAAAGATATTGGTGAGTTTTTTGCGTCCGCCAATATTCCAATTCTTGAAGGATATGGATTAACTGAAACCAGTCCGGTGATCACGGTAAACCATATTGAACTATATAAATTTGGAACCGTGGGGCCTCCCATTGATGGAGTGGAAGTTAAAATTGCCGATGATGGCGAAATTCTTTGTCGTGGTGATAATGTAATGAAGGGATATTACAATGATCCGGAAGCCACAAAAGAAGTTATCGATGAGGACGGGTGGTTCCATACCGGCGATATTGGAGAGTTCGACGAAGATGGTTATTTAAAAATTACCGATCGAAAGAAAAACTTGATCGTGACATCCGGCGGAAAAAATATTGCTCCTGCACCTTTAGAAAATGCTTTAACTAAATCAAAATATATTGAGCAATGTTTGGTCATTGGCGACCGGAGAAAATTTGTTTCAGCGGTTGTAGTTCCCGCTTTTGAGGCTCTCTATGAGTGGGCCAAAGCCAATAATGTTCCTGTTGACAACCATGAAGAATTGGTAAGAAATGAAAAGGTGGTTGCCTTGTATAATGGGGTTGTAGAGGAAGCTATGAAGGATTTCGCTCAATATGAGAAAGTGAAAAAAATTGCTTTAATGTCGAATCCCTGGAGCATTGAAACCGGTGAACTGACGCCCAAGCTGTCGGTGAAGCGAAAAGTGGTGGAATCAAAATACAAGACGGTAATTGACGCCTTGTATGACGAATAAATAACAATTATTGATCATCTATGACCGCGAAAAACATTCGCCATATCTCGGTTCTGGGATTTGGTTCTTGGGGAGCGACCATTGCTTGTCATTTAAACCGTTTGGGATATAATGTCATCGCATGGCATAAATTTCCGAAAGAAATCCGGGAAATAAAGGACACAGGTCGGCATAATCTTATAAAGGGAATGGTCATTCCCAAGTCGATCGTCCTGACGGACCAGATGTCTGTTGCCCTGGATAAACCAGACCTGGTTGTTATAGCGGTTCCCTCGCATATTGTCCGGATATTGTTTGGAGAGATTAAAAATCAGCTCTCTTCTACGGTGATCATTGTAAACCTGGCTAAAGGTATTGAAAATGATACGCTGCTGACGATGAGTCAGGTTATTCATGAGGTAGGAGACATTGAATTGGAGCGTATTGTGACACTATACGGCCCCAGCCATGCCGAAGAAGTGGCACAAGCATTGCCCACTACGATTGTATCATCATCCGTGTCATCATCGTTGGCTAAGCTGATTCAATCCACTTTTACGTCGGAATATTTACGAATCTATACCAACACCGATATTTTAGGTGCAGAAATCGGCGGATCCTTGAAAAATGTGATCGCAATTGCAGCGGGGATTTGCGATGGTATCGGTTACGGAGATAATACCAAAGCCGCTTTACTTACACGTGGTATTACGGAAATAACCCGCTTAGGCGTCCGTATGGGAGCGTCCGTGGAAACGTTTTATGGTCTGAGCGGGGTTGGTGACTTGATTGCCACGTGTTTGAGCAAGCACAGCCGGAATCGATATGTGGGGCAGGAAATTGGTCGTGGGCGAAAATTGGCCGAAATTTTATCTGAAATGACCATGGTAGCCGAAGGTGTAAAATCTACACGATCCGCCTGGCAATTGAGTCAAAAATATTCCGTTGAGATGCCTATAACCGAGGCGGTGTACCGGGTGTTGTTTGAAGATAAAGATCCTAAAAGAGCGGTCAAAGAATTGATGACCAGGAATTTGACGGAAGAAAAACCGTATTAATCCACCTTTTTTCACGTTTAACAATTCCCGTAAATTTAACCTTGCCCTTGTAGTTCAATGGATAGAACAAATCCCTCCTAAGGATTAGATGTAGGTTCGATTCCTACCAAGGGTACGTAGAAGGAGAATACTATGTTAAAACCAAAAAAGAAGATCACAAAAAAAGAAATCAAAAGAGATCCATTGTTGGAAACGTTATACGAAATTCAACAATGGGTCGCGGAACGGAAAAAGCTCCTGACCCAAGCGGGGACTGGGTTGATCATTTTAATTCTGGCAATCTTAATATTAAGTAATCAACGCGCCAAAACCCATGCCCAGACTGCTACCCAATTTGGCCAGGCTATGGTAGCCCTGCAGAATGATGACCGAGAAAATGCTGAATATTTGTTGCAACTTCTAGTTGACGAACATGGTAAAACTCAGGACGGAATTCGCGCTAAATACTTATTGGGCAAACTGTATTATGATGAAGGCAATACGGAGAAAGCATTACCGCTAGTTGAAGCCTATCTCAATTCCGGAGAAAATGAAATCATGCTGACCAATGCTGCGATTTTGGCAGCCCATTTACATGCTTCGAAGGGACAAAGAGATGATGCAGTGCGCATACTGAAAAAAGTCAATCGTCAGGTTGACCAGTCAACAAATCGGTATCGATTGACATTGGAACTGGCGCGACTATATTCAACATCGGAAAAGGACAAATCTAAAGTCGAACCGCTTCTAAATCCATTGATTGAAAGTAACGATACTCCGGCAGTGGTGAAACGTCAAGCAGAAGAGATGATTGGTCGGGCCATGTCTTGATTTATCGGGGGTTATTCGTTTGGATTAACCTCTGAAAATGGATAAATTCGATGCTGGAAAGTGGGTACAAATGCCCACTTTTCCGTTTTGGAACGATGAAGGAATTGGAATCAATATTGAAAAAAATCCTGGATCAGGACCTGGTTCTGCTTGAGAGCAAATTTGATCCGGTGACCGGGCGTTGGGTCGTGATTGTTGATAGTGAAACCGGCATTACGCTGGACCGGACGTCAGATTTGGCGCGGAAAATAATGAATGATCCCGAGATAAATTCAGTATATCCTGACGGCCTTCGAGTGGAGGTGAGTTCGCCAGGTATTGGTTACCCTTTGACTCAATTGTTCCAGTTCAAAAAAAATATTGGTCGAAGACTTCAAATGGAATTGGATGATAAATGGATGGAGGTCCCCCGGGAAGTAACGCTCGATGACATACAGGACGATATTCTCCATGTCTCCCATCGTAAAAAATCGTTTTCTATTCCCTTTCAGGACGTCAAGCAGGCCCGTGTCCTCATTTCATTCCATTAACAGATTTAGAAATTGGAGGAATTTTGATTAACAGAGAATTAATCGAAGTTTTTTCTGAACTTGCCCGGGAAAAAAATGTGGAGCGCTCAGAATTGGGCTCCATTTTAGAGCAGCTTTTTCTGTATATCATTGAAAAGCATACAGGCACATCTGAAAATTGCAGTGTAATCGTTAATATCGATAAGGGAGAAATTGAAATCTATGCTGAGAAGGAAATTGTGGATAAGGTGGTAGATCCTGCCACTGAAATCACTCTACAGGAGGTGCTGGCCAAGGATCCGGATTTAAGCGATTTGGAAATTGGGGATACCTATGTGGAAGTCATCGATCCTACAATTTTTGGGCGGCGAATGATTGCGCATGCGAAACAATTTTTCGCGCAACGAATCCGGGACGTGGAACGCAAATATATCTATGAAGACTATGCCACTCGAGTAGGTGAGATCGTCATCGGTGTTGTCCATCAGGTTCAGCGGGATAATATTTTCATCAATATCGAGCACGCTGAGTTACGGATGCCGAAAAAAGAACAAATCGCGAATGAAAAATATCGCCGTGGCGATACGATTCGCGCGGTAATTAAATCGGTGGAAATCACCAGCAAGGGGCCTGATATCGTGGTCTCCCGTAGTGATAATCATTTCCTGCAAAAATTATTTGAGATGGAAGTGCCTGAGATTGAGGATGGCATTATTGAAATCAAGTCCATTGCCCGTCATCCCGGTGAGCGTGCGAAAATTATTGTCCATTCCCAGGATCGCCGAGTCGATGCTGTAGGGGCTTGCGTTGGGATGCGAGGAAGTCGAATTCAGGCCATCGTCAGAGAATTGAACAACGAAAAAATCGATATCGTTAATTTCAGTGAGCAACCGGAAATCTTGATAACCCGCGCACTGTCTCCCGCCAAGCCTATTAAACTCTTCATCGACGATGAGCGCAACTATTGTGTGGCTGTTTTTCATGACGATGAACTGGATTCCGCCATAGGTAAGGGGGGTATGAATATTAATTTGGCCTCCAGAATTACGGGATTCAGGATTGACGCATTCGGTGAAAAGGAATATGAGAAACAGCAGCGGGAGCAATCCACGCTTCTCCAGGATGTTCCTGATTTTCCGAGTTCAGCCGTTGAAGGGTTAAATGCTGCCGGTTTCCGTACCGTTTCAGACGTGTTATCAGCCGATGAAAATGATTTATTAGCAGCGAAGGGCGTTGGAGAGACAACCCTGGATAAAATCTATACATCGATTCAAAAATTTATTGAAGCCTCTGATTCCGATGAGGAATCTATCGAAGCGGTTGAGTCCCTAGATTCAACTATAGAAAGTGACTAAACAAAACTATGGGTAGCCGACCAATACGCATTTTTCAAATCGCTAAGGAATTGAATATTTCTCATACGGAGATATTATCATTTCTTAAAGCGGAAGGTGTTGACGTAGCCAGCCACATGTCACCGGTTGATGAAGTCATTTATCAAAAAATCCTGACAGAATTTTCAAAGGATAAAGAGACTGTTGACCGAATGCGTAAAGAGCAGGTACGGCGGGAAATCCATGATTCGCGAGTTCTTCAGGAGCAGAAAACCCGGAGATCCTTTAAAATTCTGTCGATTGATGAGCAACGGGCTTTGGAGAGAAAGGAAGCTGAAGAACGGAAAAAACGCGAAGAAGAAGAACAAAAGCGTAAACAGGAAGAAACGCGCCGCCAAGAAAAGGAACGTAAGAAGGCAGAGGCCTTAGCTGCAGAGAAGAAAAAACAAGCGGAATTGGAAGCGGCGGAGCAAAAGAAAAAACAGGCCGTTGAAGAGCGAAAGAAAAAGGAAACCGAAAAGGTAACTAAAATTTCCTCTAAGAAACGGAAGCTGCGCAAAATTGATTTATCGGAGATTCAGCCCAGTAGTGGTACCAGTGCCCGATCATCGAAATCCAGGGGGAAATCAACTCAGGATTCCAAAGCACAGAAATCCGTTCAGGAACGGGTGCGGCAGACACTTTCCAAACTAGAGAAGAAACCGAAGAAAAAATCCCACAAGAAAACCCGGACGGAAACTCGCGAGATTGAAGTCTCCAGTGGCAACTTCCCCACAATTGAAATACCTGAATTCGCCAGCGTTGATGAAATTGCCAAATTGTTTTCAGTAAGTCCCAGCGATATTATTCAAAAATGTTTTAATCTTGGTGTTCTGGCAACAATCAACCAGCGCTTGGAGTGGGATACGATCGAACTCCTGGCGATGGAATATGAGTATACAGCGGTGAAGCAAACCGATGTGGGCGAAGAAATATTTTCTATGGAGGACACGGAAGAAGATTTAGAAAAAGCAGAACCGCGGGCACCAATTGTTACGGTGATGGGGCACGTGGACCACGGGAAAACTTCACTGTTGGATTATATCCGGAGTGAAAACGTCGTCGCTGGAGAATCGGGCGGTATTACACAACATATTGGAGCTTACCGGGTCAATTTGGACTCCGGGCAATCGATTACTTTTCTGGATACGCCGGGGCACGAAGCGTTTACCGCCATGCGTGCCCGTGGAGCGCAAGTAACTGATATTGTGGTTTTGGTCGTGGCCGCCGATGACAGCGTCATGCCTCAGACCGTGGAAGCGATCAACCATGCCAAAGCTGCCGGTTCACCCATCATTGTGGCAATCAATAAAATTGATAAAGCAGGTGCGGATATCGATAAAGTGAAACGGGAACTGTCCGATCATGGGATTTTAGTCGAAGATTGGGGTGGTAAGGTTCAGTGTGTTCCAGTATCCGCGAAGACGGGAGAGGGGATCGAAGATCTACTGAATTCCATCTTGATTGAAGCGGAAGTGATGGAATTGAAAGCCAATCGAGATACTTTGGCCCGGGGAACAGTGGTTGATTCTCGGCTGGACCGGGGGCATGGACCCATGGCAACAGTATTGATCCAGAAAGGGACCTTACATGTAGGGGATCCCTTTATTTGCAGTGATTATTCCGGAAAAGTCCGGGCCATTATGAATGAACGGGGCCAACGGATTACAGAAGCCTATCCTTCCGATGCCGTCCAGGTGTTAGGATTTGAACAGGTCCCTCAGGCTGCCGATATTTTTGCCGTTGTTGAAAATGAACGAGATTTGAAACGCATTACTGGCGAACGCCAACGAATTTCCCGCGAAATCGCCCAAAAGAAAATTGGCGCCCATTCCTTGGACAGCATGTCCGCATTGATCAAGAAGGGCGCGATCAAGCAATTGCCGTTGATCATCAAAGGAGATGTGGATGGCTCCGTGGAAGCCCTTTCTGAGTCGCTGGAAAAATTGAATACAGAGGAAGTCGGCGTTAACATCATCCACAAATCGGTAGGAATGATATCGGAAGGTGATGTTTTACTGGCGGAGGCCTCTAAAGCGGTCATCATTGGATTTAATGTCCAGGTAGGCCCCAATGCGAAACTCCAGGCGAAACAAGCTGGAGTGGAAATACGAAATTACAAAATCATCTATAATGCCCTGGAAGAAATCAAATTAGCGCTGGAAGGTTTGTTAGAGCCGGAAGAAGTGGAAGAAATCCGCGGGCGCGCCATTGTTCAGGCGCAATTCAAAATCCCGAAAATCGGGTTCATCGCCGGAGCGAAAGTGGTGGAAGGACAAATTTCCAGAAATCTCAGAGCCCGACTGATACGGGACGATGAAGTAATTGTGAACAATGCGTCTATCCTTTCTCTCAAACGCTTTAAAGACGATGTTCGCGAAGTGAAAGAGGGACTGGAATGTGGAATTGGTCTGGAAGGCGTTAGCAAGTATAAAGAAGGTGATGAGATTATCGTTTACGAAGTGAAGAAAATTAAACGGACCCTTGAAGAAAATTGAACACGGAAAAACCTTATCGTCGAACCGATCGGGTCGGCGCTCAAATCCAGGAAATCCTAGCCGAGATTGCCACACGGCATATTGATCTTTCACATCTGGGATTTATCACGTTTTCCCACGTCGATTTAACCCCCGATTTAAAGATTGCTCATGTCTATTATAGCGTGTTGGAACCGCTTAAAAGTCGGGAGAAAATACAATCCGAGTTAAAGAAATTATCGAAAGTCTTCCGAAAATACCTGGCCCCCGAATTGCACATCAAAGCCATTCCGGAATTAAAATTTAAATACGATGATAGTTTTGATTTGCAGGATCATCTGAGTAAAATAATTAAACGGATTCACGAACAAGATCATGATACTGAATCTGTATAAACCGCCTGGTTGGACATCCTTTGATGTTGTGAAAAAAATCCGAAATGTGACCGGTGAAAAAAAAGTGGGCCATGGTGGAACACTGGATCCATTTGCCGAAGGACTTTTAATTATTGGAACGGGGAAGGATACAAAAATTTTGTCGCATGTATCTGCGGATACAAAACGATATGAAGCCGAATTGATGTTGGGTGTGGAAACCGATACCCTTGATCCTGAAGGCACTGTAGTGGAGGAAATACCGGTCCCGCAATTAACGAAAGCAGCCATCCAAGCGAAAATGGACCAGTTCCTTGGAAATAGTGAGCAAATTCCTCCCATGTATTCAGCCAAAAAAGTCAACGGTGTTCGATTATATCAGCTAGCTCGGAAAAATCAATCCGTGGAACGAGACCCGGTGACAATTACCATAACCCGATTTACCTGTTTAGACTATTCGCCTCCCATAATTCGGTTTGACGTTACCTGTTCCAAAGGGACGTACATCCGTGTTCTGGGGCGAGATCTGGCTCGCGCTTTAGGTACCACGGGTCACCTGACGCGCCTAATCCGTACCCAGATTGGCCCGGTACATTTGGAGAATGCCCTTACCCTGGACGAATTTATACAGCAATGGAAATCATCCGCTCATTAGACGATATTACACCGGTTGAATCCAGTGTCCTCACAATGGGATCCTTCGACGGATTGCACCGGGGTCATCAACAAATCATTCGTCAGACTGTCACCCAAGGCCAGGTATTGAATATCCCTTCAGTAGTGATCACGTTTGATCCCCATCCTCGGCACATTCTGGAAAAAACGGCGCCGAAACTTCCCTTGATTATCAGTATTGATGACAAATTAGCGCTTCTGGAAAACCTGGGCGTGGATTTAGTCCTTGTGATTCCTTTCACGGATGACTTTTCTCTGTGGTCCCCGGATCGGTTTTTGAATGAAATTGTAGTTCAAAAGTTTAATCCCAAACACATCATAATTGGCTACGATCACCATTTTGGTCGTAATCGTGAAGGGAGTCCTCAATTCTTATCCGACTTCTGTGAACGGGAGGGCATCAAGTTGGATATTGTAGCTCCCGTATCCGATCAGGGAATCCATATTTCCAGTAGTCATATTCGTGGCCTGTTGCGAGATGGATTTGTTCGCCGGGCCTCTTTTGAACTGGGTTGGATTTATGGATTTAAAGCCCGCGTTGTCCATGGAGCGGGACGGGGGCGCACCATGAATTTCCCCACCGCGAATTTCGTTCCCTTGGAAGAAAATCAGCTATTGCCCAAGTCTGGGACCTATTGCACCCGAGGAAGAGTTCATGGACATCTATTGTATGGAATGTGTAACTTGGGTGTTCGCCCGACCTTTAATGAGGGCGAATATGTTATGGAAGTTCACTTTTTTGATGAAAAAATAGACGGATTGTATGATCAAACCATCTTGATTGAATTTTTAGAACGTATCCGTGATGAACAGAAGTTTCCATCCAAAGAAGCGTTGATCAAACAATTGAACCAGGACAGGAAAACCTGTCTGAAATTATTAGAAAAGTACAGGAGGTAGAATGCCGCTGACTGCAGAAAAAAAAGCGGAGATTATTCGTCAATTCGGAGCCAACGATAAAGACTCTGGATCCGCAGAAGTTCAAATTGCGTTGCTTACCCAGCGTATTCGGGATTTGACCGGCCATGTGGGAATTCATAAAAAAGATAATCATTCCCGTCACGGTTTGGTCAAACTGGTTTCTCAACGGAAAAAGTTGATGAAATATTTACGACGTACTAATCCCGATTCTTACGTCAAATTAATTAAAGAATTAAAGATCAGAGGTTAATATAAATTGCATGATTGAAGTATCACGAGACATTGGTGGCCGCCGGCTAACCATACAAACGGGAAAAGTTGCCAAGCAGGCTGCCGGATCGGTGATTGTCAGCTATGGTGAATCCACGATTATCGCCGCCGTCAACGCGGCTAAAGAAATGCGGGAGGATATTGACTTTTTCCCGTTGCAGGTAGAATACCGCGAACGTCATTACGCCGGAGGAAAAATCCCCGGCGGCTTTTTTAAACGGGAAGCCCGTCCTTCAGAGAAGGAAGTTCTCACCAGTCGGGTCACGGATCGGCCTATCCGACCCCTCTTTCCTAAAGCGTTTAAATATGAAACCCAGGTGATCATTACAGCGCTTACTTCCGACGGGGAAAACCCCACTGATACCCTGGCGGGAATTGGTGCGTCGGCCGCTTTAATGATTTCCAATATTCCTTGGAATGGACCCATCGCCACCGTTCGAGTCGGATTGCTCAATGATGAATTCGTCATCAATCCCACCAAAGAACAAATGGCCATATCCAAGTTGGAGTTAGTGGTATCTGGTAATGAACAGACGATCGTCATGGTGGAAGGTGAAGCCGAAGAGGTTCCGGAAGCCACGATTGTGGAAGCTCTGAAATTCGCTCATGGTTTTATCAGGGAAATCATCGATCTTCAGAAAGAGTTAATCGCTCAGGTGCCGGTTGAAAAACGTCCGGTTCCGGAGGAAGATGAACAACCTGAACTGGAAGCTGCGGTTTTGGAGCGGCTAAAAGATGACTTGCAAGCTGTGATTCGGATTGCCGACAAATTGGAACGGGAAGCGGCTACGCAATCTTTGCTGGAATCTGTGTTGAATGAATTCCAGGAATCCTATCCAGAGCAGGAAGCCAAGATTAAAGAAATCTTTGATTCCGAAATGAAAAAGACGTTTCGGGAACGTATTCTAAGTGAAGGAATTCGGAGCGATGGTCGTAAAACCGATGAAATTCGTCCCATTACAATCGATACTGGATTTTTACCTCGAACCCACGGTTCCGTTCTGTTTACCCGTGGCGAAACCCAGGCCCTTGTTGTTCTTACTTTAGGGACCAAATCAGACGAACAGATCATCGACAGCATGGATGAGGATTATAAAAAGCATTATATGCTCCATTACAATTTCCCTCCGTATTGTGTTGGTGAAGTGGGTCGGATTGGTTTCACCAGCCGCCGGGAGATCGGACATGGAAATTTGGCGGAACGATCCCTTAAGCCGGTGATGCCATCCTATTCAGATTTCCCCTATACGATTCGAATCGTTTCGGAAATCATGGAAAGTAACGGAAGTTCATCCATGGCCTCTGTCTGTGGTGGATCGTTAGCACTTATGGATGCGGGTGTCCCAACCCGTGAGCACGTGGCGGGAATCGCCATGGGGTTGATTTTGGATGGAGATCGCCACGCCATTTTGAGTGATATTATGGGCGCTGAGGACCATTTAGGCGATATGGATTTCAAGGTAACGGGTACCAAATCCGGGGTTACAGCTATTCAACTGGACCTGAAAATCGAAGGGTTATCATTTGAATTGCTCACGGAAGCTCTGGAACAGGCGCGAAAAGGACGAGAATATATTCTGGGCTTAATGAATGAAGCCTTGCCTAAGCCGAAAGAAATGTCTCCGTACGCACCTCGGATCATGACGCTTCAGATCGATCCTGATAAAATCGGCGGATTAATTGGTCCTGGTGGAAAAAATATTAAAAAGATTATTGCCGACACAGAATGTTCCATTGATGTGGACGATACCGGGACGGTCGTCGTCGCCAATCCTGACGCCAGGAAGTGTCAAGATGCGGTGGAGTTGATTCGGTCTATAACCATGGACCCGGAAGTCGGTGATGAATTTGAAGGAACCGTGACACGGATCATGACCTTTGGTGCCTTTGTAGAGTTTGCTCCCGGCCGGGAAGGACTGGTCCACATTTCGGAATTAGACTGGAACCGGACAGAGCGCGTGGAGGATGTGGTGAAAATTGGGGACAAACTCAAGGTTCGCCTTATTCGCATCGATGACCAGGGCCGGTATGATTTCAGCCATAAAGTTCTACTCCCCAAACCGGAAGGCTATGTTGAACCACAGCGAAGCCATGATCGGAGTCGCGGTCGCGGTTCCCAGCATCCTCGTCGTGGGAGCCAACATGGCGGACATTCCAGTGATCGTAGTAGACGACGTTTTTAATCCCAATAGTTGAAGGGGGTCGATTATGATAATCGGTGTACCGAAAGAGATTAAGACCAACGAATCACGAGTTGCGTTAACACCCCATGGCGCTTTGGAACTGATTCGATCCGATCATACAGTTCTGGTGGAAACAAATGCCGGCCTGTTGAGTGGGTATACTGACGATGATTATCGTGAATCCGGATGTACAATTTTGCCCACCGCAAAAGATGTATTTGATCAATCCGAACTCATTGTCAAAGTCAAAGAACCGCAGCCGGTGGAAATTGAGATGATTCGGGAGGACCTGACTGTTTTCACCTATTTCCATTTTGCCGCTTCTGAACATTTAACCAAATCCTTCCTTGATACTGGCGCTACGGCGATTGCCTATGAGACAATTACTTCTGAAAATGGTACTTTGCCGCTATTAGTGCCCATGTCCGAAGTTGCCGGACGTATGGCCGTTCAGGAAGGGGCGAAGTATCTTGAAAAATCGCAGGGAGGACGTGGTATTCTTTTGGGCGGTGTACCCGGTGTGGAACCGGCAACCGTTACCATCATTGGCGGCGGTATTGTGGGAACCAACGCGGCCTACATAGCTTCTGGCTTGGGAGCCAATGTTTACATTCTGGATAACAATTTATCGCGGTTACGTTACCTGGATGAGATTATGCCAAAAAATGTAAACACAGTTTTCAGCAATCATCACAATATCTCCAAGCTATTGGTTAAAACTGATTTGCTGGTAGGTGCCGTACTGATTCCCGGATCAAGAGCGCCGCATCTTGTGACCCGGGATATGTTAAAACTGATGCAACCGGGTTCGGTGATTGTGGATGTGGCTGTGGACCAGGGAGGCTGTGTAGAAACATGCAAACCCACAACCCATGAAAATCCAACCTTTGAGATTGAGGGAATCATACATTATTGTGTTGCCAACATGCCAGGTGCCGTTCCCTTTACTTCAACCATTGCCTTAACAAATGCAACATCTCCGTATTTGTTTAAATTAGCAAATTTAGGAGTGCTGGAAGCCTTAAAACGCGATCCACATTTGTTGAATGGTTTGAACACCTATAAAGGACACATTACTCATCAGGGCGTTGCCGAAGCCTTCGGTTTGGATCATAAGGAACCGACTGAAATCATTGCCTGAAAAACACAGTTTCCTATTGACCCATAAGTTTATCGTCATTAATATAAAGTGTTAGTTTAAGTAACACTAATAAATGAGTGATAAAAAACCGGGTATTAAGAAACTTTATTATTCGATTGGCGAAGTCAGCGAATTAACAGGTATAAAACCGTATGTATTGCGGTTTTGGGAAACGGAGTTCAAGCAATTGAACCCTCCAAAAAACCGCGCTGGAAACCGCACGTATCGCCAAAAGGATATTGACTTAATCTTAAAAATTAAGTCATTGCTCTATGATCGTAAGTTTACCATCAAGGGTGCTCAGGATGAATTGACCCGACCCGGGAGCGGGGCAGCGTCCCCAGAAAAAAAATTATCTCCACGGGTAACAAACTTGCTATCATCCATCCGAATGGAATTAAATTCAATCCTGGATATTTTGAAAGAATAGTTACGGAGCGTGGCGCAGCCCGGTAGCGCACTGCAATGGGGTTGCAGGGGTCGCGAGTTCAAATCTCGCCGCTCCGACATGGAAGGCCGGACGAGAGTTCGGCCTTCTAACTTTTTAGAGATATGATATTAAAACGATTGATCATTACGTATTGGGTATTAGGCGTCCTGGGATTGTTTTCCTGTACCTCAACGTCTTCACCCCAAACATTTCACCTTTCCTGGACTCCCATTGATTCCCTGAATTATAAACTTCCTGAAAATATTCGGGTCTTCTTTGGTGAAGATCAACGAATTCCCATCCGAGCTTGGATGGTTCAGGTTATTCCTACGGAGACGACTGAAATCAATGTTGTGGTGGCGAAAGACGGCGATAGGCGTGAAACCCCGGAAGATATATCCCGGTGGTCTAAGGCCGATGTGGTGATCAACGGCGGGTATTTTTTAATGAATAAAAATCCTACACGGCACGTAGGGTTAGTACTTGTGGACGGTACCATACGGGAACATACGCTTAGATCGGTGCTGCGGAATCAGGAACGGTATTTTATTACTCGCGGCGCCTTGGGCTTTGATCAACAGGGAAGGATGGATGTGGCTTGGGTGTCCGAAAAAGATGATGTCGTGTATCAATGGGATGAACCGTTATCCAATCGAAAAGATAACCCGGCGCTGAAACCCGAATATACGAATGCTCACACCTGGCCCGTCTGGGATGCCTTGCAAGCGGGGCCGGTTCTGATTGAAGACGGCCAAATTAGAATCCCCGTTGAAGAAGAAGTTTTTTTTGATACCAGTATTCCGGATGTCCATCCTCGGTCAGCGGCAGGATATACTGAGGACGGGACACAAATTTATCTGGTGGTTGATGGCCGGCAAACAGGGTCCCGAGGTGTATATTTGGAAGAATTGGCTAGGCTGCTTAAAGATTTAGGTTGCGTGGAGGCGATAAATCTGGATGGAGGCGGGTCCAGCGCTTTAATCGTTAATGGATATTTATTGAATCGTCCCGCAGGAGGGACGGTCCAGCGGGAAGTCATGACGGCGATAACGATTCGTGGGATTCATGATTAGTGCTCCAGCGATTCTGATTCCGGTTTACAACGATATTAAACATTTGCCGGAGCTGCTCCGCCGAATACCAAACTCACTCAAAAAAGATCTTATCTTTATCAATGATGGCAGCACTGACGGCACGGAATCCTGGTTGAAGCGGGAAAAGGTTAAGGCACTCCATTTCCCAGTGAATCGGGGGAAGGGGGCGGCACTGAAAGCGGGAATCGAGGAAGCCCGAAGGTTGGGATATCAACGTATCGTTCATTTGGACAGCGACCTCCAACATCCACCTGAATACATTTCCCACTTTGATTCAGAACCGGGAATTCTATGGTGTGGATACCGTTATAATCGCCGTCAAATGCCCCTGCATCGCCAGTTCTCTAACCTTTTTACCAGTTTATTGATTTCCATCCGAACGGGGGTTCAGGTACGGGATTCACAGTGCGGATTTCGAGGGTTTACGCTTCAGGATTTTGGGAGAATAACGATTCGGGAAAATCGATTCCATTTTGAAAGTGAGGTTCTCATGAAACTGGCGTTAACCGGGGTGACAATTCGACATGTACGGATTCCCACAATATACGAAGAGGAAACTTCCGCTATTCATCCTATTCGGGATACGTGGCAGTTTGTCCTATTATGGTTCAGGAGCTACTTTTGGACATGAATTGGTTACGACGATTATATGATTGGGTCCTGCATTGGGCGGAGACGCCTTATGGCCCGGCCGCATTATTTGTGCTGGCGTTTGCGGAGGCCTCATTTTTCCCAGTTCCGCCGGATGTATTGTTGATTGCTCTGGCACTTGGACTTCGGAAACGGGCACTCTGGTTTGCAGCATTAGCTTCGATTGCCTCAGTCTTAGGTGCGGTCCTGGGCTATGGATTGGGGTATTTTGTCTGGTGGGATCAGCCCGGGATTTATTCCTCCATTGCGGACATGTTTTTCAGAGTGGTTCCCGGTTTTACTATAGATGGGTTCGAACGAATCAAATCGCTGTACGACCAGTGGAACTTCTGGATCATTTTTACAGCTGGGTTTACGCCGATTCCCTATAAAGTGTTTACCATCACCGCTGGCGCATTCAATATCAATTTCTTTCTGTTCATACTGGCATCCATCATCTCCCGATCCGCGCGGTTTTTTCTGGTGGGATGGCTCATTTGGAAATTCGGAGAGCCCATTCGTTCATTTATCGACAGGTATTTTAATAAACTGGCATTTTTATTTACAGTACTACTGATCGGGGGATTTGCAGTAATTAAACTTCTCATTTAGTTGGTTTAACGACGGGAATCATTTAATTTTCCGCGCTTTTTCGCATGATTGAACATGAATTTCGGGGTGTGGCGCCCGCCTGCATGACATTCGTCGGACAGGCAGCCCGGTTAGCGCGCCCCGATAGATATCGGTGAGGTCGAGGGAAAACAATTTCAGCCTTACCGAAGTTATACAATATTTGACAATGAATAAGAATTCGGGGTGTGGCGCAGCCCGGTTAGCGCGCGTCGTTCGGGACGACGAGGTCGAAGGTTCAAATCCTTTCACCCCGACACATATTTTGTATATATCCTTTATAGTGACAGACTTGACCAGTATTATATAGGCAGCGCCAATAATGTGGCTCGGTATTTAGACGAGCATAACCATCGTCAGACTAAATCCACCCAAACTGGCATCCCTTGGAAATTGGAATATCAAAAAGTTATTCTTGATCATAAACCGGCTTTGAAACTAGAGTGAAGGATCAAGTGGATGAAGAGTCGTTCTAACCACTCTCCTAAAAACAGCGGTAAATCCGTATGTAAATCAGAATTCACCAGTGTGGATTCATGTGAAGAAATCGTGGTAGAATTTCCTTTCGAAAACGGATGAATTTGAATCAACACGAGAGACGGATGAGTGTAGCATACAATCCACAGGACATCGAACTACGGTGGCAGAAAAACTGGGAAGAAAATAAAACGTTTAAAGCTGTTGAAGATCCAGAACGGCCGAAGTATTATGTTTTGGACATGTTTCCCTATCCTTCGGCTCACGGATTGCATGTGGGACATCCTTTAAGCTATACGGCCACGGATATCATTGCCCGCTACAAACGTATGCGTGGATTCAATGTATTGCATCCCATGGGCTGGGATGCGTTTGGCCTGCCTGCAGAACAACACGCCATTCAAACCGGCACACATCCTGCAGTTACCACCCAACGAAATATTGATAATTTCCGAAAGCAGATTAAGCGATTAGGCTTTTCCTATGATTGGGATCGGGAAATCAATACCACCGATCCGAAGTATTACAAATGGACCCAGTGGATTTTTCTCCAATTATTTAAAAAGGGATTGGCCTACGAGGCTGAAATCCCCGTGAACTGGTGTCCCGCGTTGGGGACCGTTCTAGCGAATGAAGAAGTTATCGATGGAAAATCGGAGCGGGGAGGACATCCCGTAATCCGAAAACCCATGCGTCAATGGATGCTGAAAATTACAGCCTATGCGGAATCGCTTTTGGTAGGACTGGACGAATTGGATTGGCCGGAACATGTAAAAGAATTGCAACGGAATTGGATTGGAAAATCCACAGGAGCGGAAGTTTACTTCAATTTACCGTCCATAAATGAAGTATTAACTGTATTTACAACACGTCCGGATACATTATTTGGCGCTACCTATATGGTTATGGCTCCGGAACATCCCTTTGTTGAGCGATTGACCACTGCGGAGCAAAAATCCGAAGTACAAGACTACCAGGCTCTTGTAGCGACAAAATCAGACCTGGCTCGCACAGAGCTTTCCAAGGAAAAAACCGGTGTTTTCACCGGAGCGTATGCTATCAATCCCGTAAATGGGAAAGAAATTCAGGTCTGGATCTCTGATTACGTGCTCATGTCCTATGGAACGGGAGCCATCATGGCAGTGCCTGCTCATGATCAACGGGATTGGGAATTCGCTCGAAAATTTAATTTACGCATCCAGGAAGTAGTGTCAGGTGGCGATATTGAACGTGGTGCTTTTACTGATATCGACAATGGGATTATGATTAATTCTGAGACACCTGATGGGCGATTTTCCATTAATGGACTGGTTGCCAGAGAGGCCATAAAGAAAATTACTGATTGGCTGGAATCTGAACAGAAGGGGAAGGCCACGGTTCAGTATAAGCTAAGGGATTGGCTTTTCTCTCGTCAACGATATTGGGGCGAACCTATCCCAGTCATTCATTACTCCGATAGAATCGAGCCGGTAAACGAAGAAGACTTACCCTTAACCTTGCCGGAAGTAAAGGATTATCATCCCACGGGTACCGGTGAACCGCCGTTAGCGAAAGTAAAGGATTGGGTAGAAATTCCTGACGGAGGCCGCCGCGAAACCAATACTATGCCTCAATGGGCCGGATCATGTTGGTATTATTTACGGTATTTGGATCCAAATAATGAGGGCCGTCCCTGGGATAAGGAAAAAGAGAATTATTGGATGCCCGTCGACATCTATATCGGCGGGCAGGAACATGCCGTTTTGCATCTACTGTATGCCCGATTCTGGCATCATGTTTTGCATGATCTAGGCCTTGTATCGACTCGTGAACCGTTCAAGAAATTATACAATCAGGGCATGATCTTGGGTGAAGACGGGACAAAAATGAGTAAATCCCGGGGAAATGTGGTCAATCCTGATGATGTGATTGCTGAATTCGGCGCTGATGCCGTACGTTTGTATGAAATGTTCATGGGCCCCCTGGATAAAACCAAACCCTGGAGTACAAAAGGATTGCAGGGATGTGCCCGGTTTCTGCAAAAGGTGTGGGACTTTTTCCAGCGCGTTGAGGTAGTAGATGATGAGCCCGATGATCAAACCAAACGATTCCTTCATAAGACTATTAAAAAAGTCACGGAAGATATTGAATCCTTAGGATTTAATACGGCTATATCCCAGATGATGATTTTTATGAACCAGGTATCTGGTCAGCAAAGAATGAATCGACAGGTCCTCATCACATTTTTAAAATTATTGAATCCGTTTGCGCCACATCTTTGTGAAGAATTGAATCGTGAACGGTTGGGACAAGCTGAAGAGTTAGCTTATCAGGACTGGCCGGACTACGATCCGCAATGGATTGTGGATGATCAAGTTGTTGTTGCCATCCAAGTTAATGGTAAAATGCGAGGGAAAATTCAAATTTCACGTGATGCAAGTAAGGAAAGCGTTTTACAAAAGGCTAAAGACGAAAATAATGTAAAGAAGTATTTAGAGCAGGGCAGTCTGGTTAAAGAGATCTATGTACCAAACCGACTGGTCAATTTTGTGGTCAGGTGATATAATTATACATAATATATATTATGCGGATTTAGTCAAAGTACGCATGCTTGAAATTGGCCATATTCTCGGCACTCCCGATTAACAAGAGCGTTTGTCCAAGCTTTAATACCGTATGTGGATCTGGATTCAAATCCACCTCTCCATCCGATCCAATCACGCCAACCACAATTAAACGAAAATCTTCTCTCAATCGAGAATCCTTAATCATGATCCCATCAAGTTTGGCGATATCATTCATTTTAAACTGTTCGATTAACAAATCCAGATTTGCGCTGGGTGTTGAAATAGAAACAGCGTCTTCCACTTCAGGTGACAACAACAGTTCGGCGATTTTCTGACCTCCGGCGATGTAAGGATTCACGATTTTGTTTGCACCTGCTCGTTTGAGTTTTTTCCCGGTTTCATGCTGAATGCACCGACTGATTATATAGGCATCCTTATTGAGATTCCTGGCCGACATGGTGACAAATAAATTGTCCTGATCATTATCCAAGGAAATAACTAATCCTTTTGCTATATCAACCTTGGCTTCAATCAGAGTTTCATCATACATGACGTCGCCCTCAAGATGAAGAAAGCCATATTCTCTGATTTTATCCAGTTTTTCCAAATTATTATCGATGACAACAAAAGGGACTCCTTTTTTATATAGCTCCTTTGCCACATAGGTGCCGGTTCGGCCGAAGCCACAAATAATGTAATGGTCTTTTAGCTTTTCAATTTTGTTTCGCATCATTCGTTTCCGATATTGTTTGAATTCGATGAAATCAGTTCCAATTTGGGATAAAAACACTGATAGAACGCTAACACCAACAATGATCACCAGCATGGACCAAATTTTGCCGAGTTGCGATAGTTCGTGGACCTCGCCAAATCCCACCGTTGTGAGCGTGATAATCGTCATATACAGCGAATCCACCAAGGACCACCCTTCACCTCCAATAATGTAATACCCCATTGAGGATATGATAACCAAGCCTGCCAAATAAATCAGGAATCTGGATCGTTTAGGTGTGGGAATTTGTTGCACGGGATGCGTCTATCAGGTCATTTGTTTAGAATCATTTGGAAATCTAAATCCAATCCGTCTAAAAAATGAAGAATAAAGGTTATCCCTGGACGGAATCGATCAACCAGCGGTGATAGTCGGGATTTAGATGATCAAGATTGATAACTGCAATTTCCGGTACCTCATAGGGATGATGCTTCGTTAGATAGGATTCCAGAAGCTCCAATTTTTTCTCTGTCGTTTTAATCAATAAAAGCCACTCCTCATCCTTTTCGATTTGGTCTTTCCACCGGTAGATACTGGTAACCTGAGGTAAAATATTCACGCAGGCGGCCAAACGATTTTGGATGAGGTCTTCGGCTAGATGCCGTGCAGCCTGGGCATCATTCATGGTGGTGAGAACTAAACGACCCATGCGTCCCTCCTATTTGAATATGTTAAATTGAAAAAAAAATCCCGCGAATGCGGGATATTTGTACGCCCGGAGGGAGTCGAACCCCCATCAAAGGAACCGGAATCCTTCATTCTATCCATTGAACTACGGGCGCATATCTTGTTGAAAGAACTGAAAATTCGGCATCGAAATTAGGAGGTTTCACACATAATTAAAACTATTTGCTAATGATTGGCAAGGTGACTTCGCTCAGCCGATTCAACCGTATTTTCCACCAACATGGCAATAGTCATGGGTCCTACTCCTCCAGGAACAGGTGTCAGGGCTTTTGCCAGGGATGAAACCGAAGTGGCGTCGATGTCGCCTACCAGATGATACCCCTTTTCGGAATCATCCGGGACACGGTTGATCCCCACATCAATTAATACCGCACCCTTTTTCACAAAGTCTGAGGTGATATAATTCGGTTGCCCAATAGCGGCAATGATCACGTCGGCTTGTCGGGTAAATTCAGGGATATTCTGTGTTCCGGAATGGCATAGCGTCGTGGTGGCATTGCCTGAATCGTTTTTTAAGCTGGTAAGAATAGAGATAGGGCGTCCCACAATGTTACTCCTACCCACCACAACCACATGCTTGCCTGATAAGGATATATCATAATGTTTAAGTATCCGCAGAATCCCCTTCGGTGTGCAGGGAATAAAACGGGGGTGACCCGTCGTAAGCAATCCCATATTTTCCGGATGAAACCCATCTACATCTTTGGTTGGCGCTATGGCCTGGATGACCGCATCAGCCCGGATTTGCGGTGGGACCGGCATTTGTACCAATATTCCATGGAAGCGGGGATCTTGATTAAAGGTATTGATCCGTTGGATTAGCTCTGTCTCGGACGTGTCCTTGGGCAATAGAACGGTTTCAGAGACTAATCCTAATTTTTCAAACCGCTTTGCTTTGGAACGGACATAAACGTGAGATGCGGGGTCATCGCCCACCAGAATAACAACCAATCCAGGTTGGATACCTTTGGATTGAAGTTGTTGAATCCGCGGTTTTAGATCGTTGTATACCTGGGCTGCGACAGTTTTACCGGAAAGGAGCAGCGGTTTGGACACGAACGGTAATTTAGCTTTCTAGGGCTTCATCCACCAGGTCAACCAACTCGGTGACCCGGTTTTCCACCGTCTGGTTCAGGTCTTCGCATTCTTTGCGGACGGTAAACAATTCATCGGAAATATTCATGGCGGCCAGAATGGCGATTCGCGTTGCCGATTGTTCACTTCCTGATTTTTCCCGGACTTCATTCATTTTCGCATTGACGTAGTCGGCAATTCGACGAATGTAATCCGGATCCGTGGGTGCTTTAACAGTGTATTCCTGACCGAAAATGGAGACGCGGACTAAACTTTCAGAATCATTCATGGGTTAATTCCATTTCCAGTTGGTCAATCAGTTGAAGAAGCGCTTTAACTTTCTCCTCAACTTTTTCGATTTTTTCCTGAGCATGCTTATCAGGCCCGGTCTCAGAAACATGGGTTTTTAAACGGTGGAATTCGTCCACGAAATGCCGGATCCTATTTTCCAGTTCATCAAATGCTGTTAGTTCATTCATGAACGTAATTTAGCACCAATTTCTTTATCCGCAAATTTGATAATTCTATCAATAATTGGGTTTACTTCAGAGTCTTCAAGTGTTTTCGAATCACTCTGGAAAAAGAGCCGGAATAGGATACTTTTCTTGCCCGGACCCAGGGAAGCATGGGTAAACACGTCCATGGGAGTAATACTCTTGAGCCAGGTCCCTCCTTTTTCTCTGATCACCGTCTCTAACTCCCCAGCATAGCGCTGCGCGTCCACTACAAAATTCAAATCTCGTTCGATACCAGGGAACGGATTTACCGGGTGATATTTTTTCGTCTGCTCAATTCGTGGCGCCAGAGTTTCAATATAGAAAGTAAACCCAAAAACCGGAGCGCCGGTTTTGCAATTCACCAGATGAAGCAGGTCGTTACTTATTTCTCCATACTGTCCCACAATTTGGTCACCAAGGCGGAGATCAAAGCCTGGATTCAATTCTTGAGATTCAGTGGGAATAAATTCAATTCCCTCCCCTGTCAGCTCTTGGAGAGCTGTCTGAACCAGTCCTTTTCCAGTGAAAAAGTTATGGAGGAATTCCTTAGTGTCATGGACATGAGTCGCGCGGAATTTCCCGGTTAAAACGCCACAAACCTGAAGTTGATGCTTGATACCTTTAAATCCAGGATCAGGCTGAAGGTGGATATTCCCAACCTCAAAAAGTTGGACATCATTTTTACCGAAATTGAAATTGGTCTGGAGGTTGGCCAATAGTCCGGGAAAAAGTGAAGTTCGGACATGGGTCATCTGTTCCGTAAGAGGATTCATTACTGAAACAGGGGGCTGATGATTGAAATGGGCGATTTTAGCGGAGACCAGGGAGTTGTTATAACATTCATAAAAGCCCAGTCCGTTAAAAACACGGCGAACAATCGATAAATAGGCTTGTGGATCAGCAAGCCCGGCTTGAAATAGGCCCTGGTAGGCGTGAGACGCTTCAACCTGGTCATATCCATAGAGTCTGACTACTTCTTCAATAAGATCGATCTCACGGGTCAAATCCGGACGAAAACTGGGTGGTGTACATAACCATTGTCCCGGTTCTCTAACCTCCATGGCGACATGGATTCCGCGCAGCAACGATTCAATCTGTTGGTCGGATAAATTCAGACCGGTAACATGTTCCGTTTCAGACTTCCGGAGAACAATATTATTGACGGTAATCGGGTTGGGATAGGCATCCACCACCTCAGAGGCTAAGGTACCGTCAGCGTATCGGCGCAACAAGTCAACAATGCGATAAAATGCCGTAACCACGGCCTCGGGGTCCGCCCCGCGCTCAAACCGCCGTGACGCTTCGGTTAACATGCCCAAAGATTTGGAGCCCTTACGAATAGTCACGGGATCAAAATAGGCACTTTCAATGAGTACGGCAGTGGTGGAATCGGTCACTGCGGAATTTTCACCGCCCATGATTCCCGCCAGGGCGACCGGTGTTTTTCCATTCGTGATTAATAAATGATCACTGTTTAAACGATGGTAATCACCATCCAATGTTTTGAACGTCTCCCCTGCCTGGGCAAACCGAACCAGAACTTCCCGGGAGCCAAAGCGGTCCAAATCAAAAATATGGGTTGGATGCCCCAGTTCCAGAAGGACATAGTTGGAAATATCTACAAGATTGTTGATAGACCGCTGACCTGCCGCTTCCAGGTGCTTTACCATCCAATCAGGAGACGGCCCCACCTTCAGACCGGTAACAATACCTGCCAAGTACCGTGGACAGCCATCTGGAGCGTCCAATATAACTTGAATCGACTCATCGGTTGTTTCAGGTTCTATAGAAGGAATTTCTGGAAGATGTAAGGTCCGGTTGGTTTTGGCCGCGATTTCGCGGGCAATTCCAATATAAGACAACGTATCAGGTCGATTTGGAGTAATGTCCAGCTCCAGGGCGCTTACCTGATCTCTCAGGACGTCCACAATATCCTGTCCCAGTGAAATATCAGAAGGCAGAATTAAAATGCCTTCATGACGGTCCGAAATCCCCAATTCCCGTTCCGAACACAACATGCCAAAACTCACTTCTCCCCGGATTTTCGCCTTCTTGATGACAAAATCACCAGGAAGTTTGGCGTCTATTTTTGCCAGGGGAACGATTTGCCCGGCAGCTACATTAGGCGCACCGCAAACAATGGAAAAGGTTTCGGTTCCATCGGTTACTTGACAGAGATGGAGTTTATCAGCATTGGGATGTTTATCCACCGATTCAATCCGGGCGGTAACGACGCCGGTAATACCAGATAAATCGGTAATGACCTCGGCTTCAAACCCGAGCATGGTAAGCATATCCGCCAGTTCTTCCGGCGATTCATGGATATCCACATATTGCCGCAGCCAATGAATGGAGATTCGCATCAGAACTGCTCCAAAAATCGTATATCGTTCTGGTAAAAAAGTCGAATATCGTTGATGTGATATTTCAGCATGGCTATTCGTTCGATGCCCAAACCGAAGGCATATCCATGCCAAATGGTGGGATCATACCCCACGTTTTCAAATACCGCCGGGTCCACCATACCGCAGCCCAGTATTTCCATCCATTGATTTCGTTCCTCATTCCATAAATCCACTTCGGCGCTGGGTTCGGTGAAGGGAAAAAAGCTGGGTCGGAACCGGATTTTAGCGTCTGGTCCAAACAGTTGATGCACAAAATAGGTGATTGTCCCTTTTAATTCGGTGAAGGTTACGCGGCGATCAACGTATAATCCTTCCAGTTGATGGAACAGGCAATAACTCTTAAAGCTGATGGCTTCATTGCGATACACCCGTCCTGGAACCACAAACCGCAGCGGGGGTGATTTTTCCTCCATCAAATGAATCTGCACATTGGAGGTATGGGTTCGCAGAACAACCTTATCTTCAACGAAAAATGTGTCCTGCATATCTCTGGCGGGATGGTGTTCAGGAATATTTAATGCCTGAAAATTATGAAAATCGTCGTCGATTTCCGGACCATAGGCCACCGAAAATCCGATTCGGGTGAATACCTCTTTAATCTCTTCAAGCGTTTGGGTCAGAGGATGGTTTTTCCCTAGTCGAAACGGATAACCTGGAAGGGTATAATCAAAAAAGGTGTGGGATTCTTCGCGTTCTTCGGTACGGTGTTTCGCAACCGCTGCCGAGAATTGTTCGGTTAATTCTTTTTTAAGACGGTTTAATTCCTGACCGTAGACGGGTTTTTCTTCCGGAGGCAAGGTGGCAAACTGTCCAAAAAGTTGAGCAATCTGACCTTTCCGTCCCAGGAAATGAACTCGTAAAGCCTCGATTTCCCGTGGATCAGAGGGGAATGAATCGAGAGCGGCCCGGAATTCCTTCCGGACCGCTTCGATACTATCCTTCAGCGGCATATTAGCTCTGGATCGTTTTCACCAGTTCTTCGAAAGCCTGAGGTTCATGCACTGCCAAATGGGCGAGAACCTTCCGATTGAGATCAATCTCTTTGGCTTTGAGACCAGCGATAAAAGCAGAATAAGACATTCCATGAAGCCGGGCCGCAGCATTTATGCGGGATATCCACAAGCGCCGAAACTGACGTTTCTTCTGGCGGCGATCCCGATAGGCATAAACACCTGCTTTTATGACTGCATCTTTTGCAGTCTTAAAATTGCGGCTCCGGGCACCATAGTAGCCCTTGGCCTGCTTTACGATTTTCCGATGCCGTCTATGTCGCGGAACTGAACTATTGGCTCTTGGCATGGCAAGACTCCTTATTCACCAAGCATCCGCCGGACCCGTTTGGCTTCCGCGGGGGCCACAATCGTTGATTGCCGCATTTTCCGCTTGGCTGTCTTTGGTCGCCGGATAAGCATGTGTCTATGGTTTGCTTTGTTCCGTTTTAGTTTCCCCGTCCCGGTGAGTTTGAATCGCTTCGCGGCACTGCGACGGGTTTTCATTTTAGGCATACCTGTTTTCTCCTATTTACTGGTGAAAATCACGTGCATTTGACGGCCCTCCAGTGGATTCCGCTTTTCTACAACGGCTACATCACTCAGGAGTTCCTCAACGCGACTCAGAACCGCTTCACCCAGATCCAACCGGGTCATTTCACGGCCCCGAAAGCGAATTGTGACTTTCAACTTACATCCATCTTTAAGAAATTTTTTCCCCATGGATAACTTGGTTTCCAGATCATGATCGTCAATATGGGGACGTAAGCGCACTTCTTTAATTTTTATAACATGCTGCTTCTTTTTACTGAGCTGGGCCTTCTTTTTTTCCTCATATTTCAATTTGCCGTAATCCAAAATACGACAAACGGGAGGTTTAGCATTGGGCGCCACTTCGATCAGATCCAAATTGTATTCTCTAGCTTTTGAAAGAGCTTCTTCAATGCTGACGATGCCTAATTGTTCACCGTCCATACTGATCAGACGAACTTCCTTCGCCTGAATTTCTTCATTAATTCGCGATTGTTCTAACTTTGCGATGAGGGTGTCTCCTTTGTTTGATTTCTTCAACTAAACGGGGTATCAAATCTGCAACAGGTACTGAACCTAAATCGCCCTCAAAGCGTCGTCGCAGCGATACAGTCTGGTTTTGGGCTTCCCGTTCTCCGATGATAAGCATGACTGGAATTCGTTTCAATTCCGCCTGCCGTATTTTAGCCCCGATTTTATCTGGTCGGGTATCCAGGTGGACCCGAATATTTTCATCATTTAATAGCGATTGAATGTTCTGTGCATAGTCCGCTGATTTCTCCGATACCGGGAGTACCGCGACTTGAATCGGAGCCAGCCACAGGGGAAAATCGCCGCCATAATGTTCAATCAGAAAACCGATGAAACGCTCATGCGTACCCAAGGGAGCCCGATGAATGCATAAGGGCGTCCGCTCCTGGCCGGTTTCATCGGTATAGGTCAAACCGAACCGTTCAGGTATAGCGAAATCAACCTGATTGGTGGCGAGCGTAAACTCCCGTCCAATGGCACTCCATACTTGGACATCAATTTTCGGACCATAAAAAGCCGCTTCCCCGGGAATTTCCGTGTAGTTCAATCCACCTTCCTGGAGGGCTTCCCGGACTGCCCGCTCAGTCTGCAACCATAATTCCGGCGCATCAATATATTTCCCTCCCAGGTCCGCAGGGTCATGTAAACTAAGCCGCATCTCATATTTTTCGATGCCAAAAATATCGAAATAATAGAGATACATATTACACACATTCAAAAATTCTTGTTTGAACTGGTCGTGTGTACAATAAATGTGGGCATCGTTCATTTGCATGCTGCGAACGCGCATGAGTCCAAACAATTGTCCCGATTTTTCATAGCGATAACAGGTCCCATACTCCGCCAGTCGAAGAGGTAAATCCCGGTAACTTCGCGGTAAGGACGCATAAATTTTATGATGGTGGGGGCAGTTCATGGGCTTAACATAGTAGTCAATCCCATCCACGTCCATGGCCGGGTACATACTGTCCTTATAATGTTCCAGGTGCCCGGATCGTTCGTAAAGTTTCCCTTTGGTGAGATGAGGTGTACGCACCCGCACATATCCCGCTTTGCGCTCTGTTTCCTTCGCCAGGGTTTCCAACTCTTCCACAAGGATCGTACCGTTAGGTAGCCAAAGAGGTAAGCCGGGACCCACTTCATCGTCAAACGTGAAAAGTTCTAGTTCTTTCCCCAGTTTTCGATGGTCCCGTTTCTTGACTTCTTCCAGATGATGTAAGTAATCCTTTAACCCCTGTTTAGTGGGAAATACGGTGCCATAAATGCGTTGAAGCATTTTGTTTTTTTCATCACCACGCCAATAGGCGCCGGAAGAATCGAGCAGTTTAAAATACTTTATTCGTCCCGTATTGGGAACGTGAGGACCACGGCATAAATCAATGAAATCGCCCTGCTCATAAGCCGAAATGGTTTCGTCCTCTGGAATGTCCTCCAGAATTTCCACCTTGTAGGTTTCATTCATGTCAGAGAACAATTTTATGGCTTCCTGCCGGGATAATTCTTTTCGGGCCACGGGTAATTTTTGCTTGGCCAATTCCTTCATTCGGGCTTCAATTTTTCGCAAGTCATCCTCGGAAAACGTCCCGTCAATATCGAAATCATAATAAAACCGGTTTTCAATGGCGGGACCAATGGTCACCTTCGCATCCGGGAATAAATCTTTCACTGCCTGGGCCATGAGATGGGCGGTGCTGTGCAAAAGGACTTCGTGTCCCTGAGGTGTATCGCCCGTGAGGATAGTTACGTCACTGTCCTCGTTCAGGGGGTAGGTTAAATCCCGCAAGGTGCCATTCACCTCAGCAGCAATGGCCGATTGTGCCAAACGGGGTCCGATGGATTCCGCAATCTCCAACGGTGTAATTCCTACGGAATAGGTGCGGTGGGACTTATCCGGAAAGGTGACTGAGATGGTTTTCATGGGTGTGGGTGGTGCGATGACAAATTAAAAGCAAAATTGGAACGAGATATCCCGGGACGCTTTTGAACCAAGCGCTGAAGAACAGATTCGGGTGTTCAATCTGAAGTACATCATCTAAAAAAATAGAGCTGTGGGCGATGACGGAGTTGAACCGCCGACCTCTTGCATGTCAAGCAAGCGCTCTAACCAACTGAGCTAATCGCCCAAGAACATTCCTAAAAAAGCCGTGGAATTTAATAATAGAAATGGTGATTTACAGAGAAAGAATTCGAATCATTTTTGATTATCCAGCTTAATTCTTCCACGCCAGGTAATCGCTATAGGCTTGGGTATCTCTCAAAGTTTCAACGGCTCGGCTTACTACCGGATCTTTATCCAGACTTATTCGAATCCTTCCCTTGGTGCCTTCCATTTGTCGGGCAAATTCCTGAATTAAACTATACAATAACTCCGTTCTTTCTTCCTGAAATAGCTTGGATTCCCGCTGATGAATGGTTTCTTCTACCTGCTCCTTAAGTCTTGTTAATTCAGGAGATAACGCTTCATCTTCAAGCAATTTGTCCAATCCCTTTTCGAATTCATTTTCACCTGACAGTTGAATATCCAGATCGGATGCCCTGAGAAATGCCTGGAAGGAATCAAACAAGGTTGAGTCCTCCACGACTTCCTGCAGATTGGCATAATGGCCACGGTTTTCCAGTACGTAATCAAAGAATAATCCCTGTCTCCAAACTGTCTGAGTGAGAATTGGGAGGCTCTTCCCTTCCACTTCCTGATCGGGATGAATTCCACCTCCACCCTTTACGGGTCGGCCATGATTGGTGAAAAATAGTGAATCCATGGATGCTGAGGATACGATAAGCTCCTTATCCACATAACCGGGTTTCTGAATCAAACGACCACTGGGGATGTAATATTTTGCCGTTGTTATTTTCAATGCACTTTTGGCATCGACATCAATGACCGATTGAACCAGTCCTTTCCCAAAACTTGACTTGCCAATGATCACGCCCCGATCCAGGTCCTGAATCGCCCCGGCCACAATTTCGCTAGCCGAAGCGCTGCCGCCGTTAATTAGGACCGCCACCTTCACCTCCTCAGGTACCAGCGGTTCCGATTTGGACTGATATGTACGGTTCGATGAGCGTGTTCGTCCCCGGGTAGATAACAATGTCTCTCCCTTTGGGATGAATAAATCCAAGATTTCGACAGCGGAGTTTAAAAGTCCACCGGGATTATCCCTTAAATCCAGAATAACTGCATTTATGTTGTGACTCAGCAAATCCTGGAGAGCGGATTTCATTTCTTCGGGAGCGTTTCGCGAAAACCGCGTAAGACGGATATATCCGATTCCCGGCGCAATTGTCTCCGCAAAGGCCACATCTTTGACTTTGATTTCTTCCCGTGTCAAAACGAATTCAAGCGGAGTGTCAGCACCAAATCGTTTGATGGTAAGAATGACCTTGGTTCCTTTGGGTCCCCGAATCAAGGTTGACGCCTTATGGAGGCTCATATCTTTTGTGGCAATGGTATCAATGTTGGTAATGATGTCTCCACTGATGATTCCTGCACGGAGCGCCGGAGAATCTTCCATGGGAGCAATGACCGTCAGTTCGTCATTTTGCTTCCCAATCTGAATACCAACGCCTCCATAGGATCCGTTGGTGAGCAGTTTTAATCCCTCCTGCTCATCTTCTTCCAAATACACGGTGTAGGGATCCATTTTCTCAACCAGGTCGTGAATACTTTCCCGAGTAAATTCCTCGATGTCAATCTCATCCACATAATTCATGAGAATATATTTATAGACATCGTTAAAGCGTTTTTGTGATCGGGCGATTTGCCGCAATAGTTCCGATTTACTTGCTCCCACTGCCAGGAGACTGACAAAAAGAACCACGAAACTGAGGACTACCCATCGCCGTGTTTTGAATATCATTTTCATAGGAGCGATCGTTGGGTTAATTCGTTCATAATGTTTTGGTGAATGCGTTCTATGGATTCTGATCCATCCAGGGTGACAAAGCGGTGATGAAAGCGTGTTGCCAAATGATGATACCGTTCGCGCACACGTTTTTGAAATTCGATGCCTTCGGCTTCGATCTTATCTGGTGTTGCTCCTCCCCTTCGCTGTTGTCCTTCCAAGGGATCAATATCCACAAAGAAGGTTACGTCTGGTTCTGTTTCGTAGGTTGCAAATTGATTTAACTGAATCAGCCAATCCAGATCCAACCCTCGTCCTGCGCCTTGATACGCCAGCGTAGAATCGGAATAACGATCGGAGATAACCCAAGTTCCCGCTTCCAGCCAGGGAAGAATTTTCTGGCGGGTCAGTTGGGCCCGGGCGGCGCACATGAGGAGGGCTTCGGTACGTTCAGTGAGTTTCAGATCCTGTCGGTGCAAAAGAATGTTGCGAATCGCTTCCGATGTATCGGTTCCGCCAGGTTCCCGCACACATTCAACGGAAATGTGATTGGATTCCAGCTTCTCACGCAATAATTGTACTTGTGTGGATTTTCCACAGCCATCAATCCCCTCAAATGTAATGAAGGTTCCGCGTTTAGAAATAGACATGGGGATCATCCTTTCCCACGAGAATGACACATTCTCCACGAGGCTGACGTTCTTCAAACACGGCGCCCAAGGTTAACAATGTTCCCCGGGCTATTTCCTCGTGGACTTTTGTGAGTTCCCGGCAGACGACCGCCGGTCGATCGCCAAGGGTTGCCGCCAAGTCCTTCAATGTTTTGGACAACCGACGGGGACTTTCGTAAATGACGACCGTGGCCGGAACATTTTTCAGCATTTGTATCCGACTCCGCCGACCTTTTTTGGGCGGCAAAAATCCCTCGAATAAAAACCGATCCGTGGGCAACCCCGATGTAACCAAGGCCGTAATCACCGCTGTGGGGCCGGGAATCACTTCCACGCGAATATTCTCCTGAATTACGGCACGGATGAGTTTGTAAGCCGGATCGGATATTCCCGGCGTTCCGGCATCGGTTACCACTGCGATATCTTTTCCGGACAAAAGGTGGTTAACGATCTGGGGAATTCGGGTAAAGCGGTTGTGCTCAAAATAACTGAGACAAGGTGTTGTGATTGAATAATGATTCAACAGCTTTCGCGTGTGGCGCGTATCCTCAGCCGCAATGAGGGGCACCGATTTCAGGATGTCCACGGCCCGATAGGAAATGTCCCCCAAATTTCCTATCGGGGTGGCCACAATATAGGCTTTGCCTGCAGATTCACTCACAGAGAGTTTAAGGCCTTCTCCAATATGGCGATTCCCTGATCAATCTCCTCTCGAGAGATGTTCAGATGGGGGCGGAAACGAACAGAGGTAAACCCGCAGCCAAGAATCAGAGCGCCCTCATCCATCATACCATTCACCAGCCGATCCCGCGTCTCTCCATCGGGAAGATCAAAGGCACACATGAGTCCCTTTCCGCGTACATTGCTGATCAATTCCGGGAATGAGTTTCTTACGTCGTTCAACCGATCCATGAGATAGGCTCCGTTATCCGCCGCCTGTTTTACCAGGTTTTCTTCCTGGATAATCTCCAGATAGATGGTAAATCGCACCATGTCTGTAAGATTACCGCCCCATGTGGAATTAATCCGGGACGATTCTTTAAACACATGCTGGTCTACCTCATCCAATCGTTTGGATGCAAAAATTCCACAGACTTGGGTCTTTTTACCAAAACTAATGATGTCAGGCCGCGCATCGGGGCCGAAATGTTCATGAGCCCACATCTTTCCTGTAATTCCAATACCGCTTTGGACCTCATCGTAAATTAACAGGAAGTCGTGTTCATCAGCGAGGGACCGCAATTCCCGCATGAATTCCGGACGGAAGTGATTATCGCCTCCCTCACCTTGAATCGGTTCAATAATCAAGGCGGCAATATCATCCGGGTCCACGGCAATAGCTGCTTTGATTTCTTCGATAGCTTTGCCCTCAGCTTGTTTTACCGTGGCTAAATTGGCGTCATTCAGAGGAAAAATCATTTTTGGATTGGTTATCCGTGGCCAATCGAACCGAGGGAAATAGGCGGTTTTCCGTTTATCGGGAGAATCCGTCAGGGAAAGTGTATAACCGGACCGGCCGTGGAAACATTCTTTAAAATGAATGACCTTAGATCCTTTTTCCGGTTTCCCCTGTTGGAGATTTTTCCGAACCTTCCAATCGAAGGCAGTCTTCAATGCGTTCTCCACCGCCAAAGCGCCACCTTCCACAAAGAATGTGTAAGGCAAATAATCAGGTTGCGCTACTTGAGCTAGGGTCTCCACAAATTCGGCCATGGGAACGGAATAGATGTCTGAATTGGTGGGTTTGTTGATTGCGGCGGTGAGCAGGCGATCCCGTTGTTCCAGAACTTTGGGATGGTTATAGCCAATGGATAAGGAAGCAAACATGGAGAATAAATCCAGATATTCCCGTCCTGTAACCGCATCCACTAACCATGACCCGTGACTTTTCTCAAGATCGATTACCGGTTCCAGTCCGTCAGCCAGCATTGTTTTCCCAAGCGTTTCATGAACGCGTGCCGGAGGTATTTTAGTCATCAATCATCCTTTCAATTTGATACTTAACCGTTCAGGTCAAATTTAATTCCCTGTGCCAGTGGTAGCTCACTACTCCAATTAATAGTATTGGTCTGACGGCGCATGTATTGTTTCCAGGCATCAGAACCCGATTCGCGACCGCCGCCGGTGTCTTTTTCACCACCGAACGCGCCACCGATCTCAGCCCCGGATGTCCCGATGTTGATATTGGCAATACCGCAGTCACTTCCCCGGGCCGATAGAAATTCTTCGGCATGGAGGAGATTGGTGGTGAACATGGCGGAAGACAGGCCTTGTGGGACATCATTATGAATCGCCAGAGCTTCGTCAAATTCTTTGTACGGGATAATGTAAAGAATGGGTGCGAAGGTTTCTTCCTGGACGATTTCCCACTCGTTTTTTCCGATCACAATTGTGGGTTCTACGAAATATCCATCTCGTTCAATGACCTTGCCGCCGTAGACAATCTCGCCACCCTCCTGTTTAATTATTTCGAGTGCCCGAAGATACAAATCGATCGTTCCCTGGTTGATTACCGGGCCCATCAGTGTATGCGGGTCTAACGGATCGCCAATGCGGACTTGCTTATAGGCATGAATCAGTCGTTCCACCAGTTCGTCTTTGCGACTTTCGTGAACGATGACCCGCCGGGTTGATGTACACCGCTGACCGGCAGTACCCACAGCGCCGAACACTACGGAAGGAATCACCAATTCCATATTGGCAGTTTCGTCTACAATTATGGCGTTATTGCCGCCCAATTCCAAAATCGTGCGGCCCAGTCGTCGCGCTACCACTTCGCTCACGCGTCTCCCCATAGCTGTTGATCCCGTAAATGAAATCAAGGGAATGCGTTTATCGCTGATCAAGCGCTCCCCAATGGTGGAACCTCGGCCGATAACCAGACTGAAAATTCCCGGAAAGCCATGATCTTCCAGGACTTGATTGCAAATATTCTGGACGGCGATGGCCGTCAAGGGTACGGAGGAAGACGGTTTCCAGATCACCGTATCGCCTGCAATAGCGGCGATAAAGGCGTTCCAAGCCCACACAGCGACAGGAAAATTAAAGGCCGAAATGACACCAATAATTCCCAATGGATGGTATTGCTCATACATGCGATGATCCGGTCGTTCCGAGTGCATCGTTTTTCCATATAGCATCCGGGATTGTCCCACCGCGAAGTCGGCGATATCGATCATCTCTTGGACTTCCCCATCGCCTTCTGCTTTAATTTTTCCCATTTCCAGGGTAACCAAACTACCTAAAGCATCTTTGTTTTCCCGAAGAGCATTGCCCATCTCCCGCACCAACTGTCCCCGTATGGGAGCCGGGACTTTGCGCCATTCTTTGAATGCCAGGTAAGACGCCTCTACTACTTTTTCGTAATCCTCCACAGAACAAAGATTCACGGAGGCTATCCGTTCTCCTGTGGTTGGGTTGATCGAATCGATGGTCCCTTCCGTGGTTGTGTTTAACCACCCTTTAGGACCGGTGCATGCGCCGGGATTCACATCGGCTATTCCAAGTTTTTCCAATATGTTCATTGATAACTCCACGATTTAAGTAATGATTATAAGTCCCGAATGACCGTTCTAATGGTATCGACTATTTGGTTAATCCTACGTTCGTCGATGGTTAGACTGGGAGCCAATCTAATCGTAGAACGATGGGTCTCTTTGGCGTAAATACCATGATCCAGCAGTTTTAACGAAACCACATGGCCATCCAGACGATCATCGGGATACATCTCAAAAGCGGTTAACAGACCCTTCCCTCTAACGGACTTAATTTTATCGGGAAATTCATGGGCCACACGTGTTAGTCCTTCCATGAGGAGATCCCCTTTAATGCGGGCCTGTTCTGCTAATTTTTCCTCCACCAGGACTTTGATGGCATAGACGGCCACCACGGAAGCCAATGGATATCCGCCAAAGGTCGAGCCTTCCGAACCCGGTGTTAGCACACCGATGACGTCATCTCGTCCAGCGACGAACGAAACAGGCAGGATACCCCCTCCTGCTGCTTTTCCACATCCCATAAGGTCTGGTTTAATCCCATACAGTTGGTGAGCAAAATTGGCGCCGGTACGTCCAAATCCGGTTTGAACTTCATCCAGAGCCAGAAGAATGTTATACTCGCGGCAAAGCTGAGCAACCCGTGGCCAATAGCCCTCATCAGGTACTACGACACCTGCTTCCCCTTGAATCGGTTCAGCCAGATAGGCGGCGATACGGTCACCCTTTGCTTTGAACAGGGCTTCCAGGGCATCCACATCATTAAAGGGAACCAATTCGATTCCCGGTAAAAAAGGACCGAATCCTTCCCGCGCCGTAGGATCGTCACTAAGACTGACCGCCGTCATTGAACGTCCATGAAAGTTGCCTTTGGCGCCAACAATCAGGGCTTCCCCTTCCGGTATTCCTTTCCGCTCATAGCCCCACCGCCGTGCCAGTTTAAACATGAGTTCGGGTGCTTCCACACCGGCGACTTTTGGGACAACTCGATCCATGCCCGTAACCGCCGTGGCGGCTAAAAGAAAAGCACTCATGTATTTATGCCGAATGGATCGGGGAACGGTGGGTAGTTTCTCCTTTGTCAAATGGTGAACCACCGCTGCCACGATGGTTTCATTCAACTGGCCCTGATTTACTGCCGAATAACAACTGAGTCCGTCCAGTAATTCCTCTTCCACATAGTTTCGCACATCGGAGTCGGAAGGTTTGCGGCAGATCAGCGACGCGGAATCGGCCACATGGGAAACCACCACATTCTCCAGAGGATGATAATTCTGGCCGCCTTTCTCCCTCTCAATCGCTTCATGTTCTGATGGAGATAGATCGCCAATACGTATACCGTTTACCGTTAAATCATCGCCATATCCGCTAATCGTTACGGAGGTCATACTTTCCTTTCTTTTAATCTCAGTTAGGGGTCAAATAATAGCCGGGAATATTACGAATTCCGTGGCTCATTCGGAATGAATGGAATGGCTCCCGATTGGGATAATAAACACCGGAAAATAATCGAAGGTTATGAGTGGTTTTGGGTCGTCACCATGGACACAAAATACTGACTTGGCAGAGACTAATTGTTTTAGTTAAATCATGTCGATCGGCGGTGTGGTTTATTCGCGGATCATTCACCTGTTGGTATGTAAAAGCCCCCTTACTCAGGGGGCTTTTACGATCAGGATTTTTGATCCATTATTCGTGGATTAACCATCGAATATATTAATCCATGTTATTCAGTTTCTGCTGATGGTGGTGTATTACGTTTCTCCTGAAAGGCGGAATATCCTAAAAGCGCCACCATAATCACCAGAATCCAAATCGTGGCGTGATAGTAAGTGGTTTTGGAGTAATCAATGAGATCGATGAATCGCCCGATGAGGAGCGAAATACGTCCCATAACGGCAAATCCGAACGATGCACCGAAGCTGATCATCAGGAAGTAAATACCTAACCGACTCATTTTACCCAGGACGCCCGTATGTTCTTTGGAAAAATAGAAATACACCAGTCCGCAAATCGTACCTACGACGATAATCAGACTGTTGAAAATGCTATCGCCCAGAAGATTAAAGAATGGCAATCCACCTACAAACTGCACCGAGGACCCCTTGATTTGTCCAATCACATTGGAATTCAAGAAACCATAGGCCCGAAGACCGGCAGCCATACCCACTGTATACGCGATACCCCAGCGGGCAAACCAGCTCAGCTTGGAGGAAATACTAAGAAGCATCATGATGCCCAGGAGAAATGGGATGATGTATATCAAATGCATCCCATGCCCTTTGTCGATGCCTCCATCCGGGAATACGGCGGGTAAAAGGGTTCCAAACACATTATAAACCCCGTACCACAGTTTCATGAATCCACTATTCATGGTTTCGGCATCCAGTTTTGGCCAGAGCCGCCCGAAAAGATTGGGCTGGATCTGGGTCCAGAAAAACATGGATGTCCAATATCCCGCGGATACGCCCACGAAGATATGTTCAGCGATTTTATAAAATGGATTGTCCTTATACAGATAGGAAAAAATAGCCAGAGTTAAAAATGCGGCGACCCATCCACCAAATAATTCTGCTCCACTCATTGTACGTCCCTCCGCTTAATATTTTTTAGCTCGTTTGCGTTCAATGTAAAAGCCGATGTTCCCTAAGACAATAAAGAGAACAATGACCAGGTGAGCGATGGATTGAGCATCCATGCCACTGGTTCCTATTCCCGGTTGTCCAATGAGGGCTTCATACTCGGCGGCGCCAGGCATTCCAGCTAGAATTCCCTTCACCTGACCGGACTGAACATAGGGCATGACTTCGTTCACCTGAATGGACGTAGTGCCTGTGCTCATGGGGACACCCGTAGGATCGGATGCATATTGCACCCATTCCACGGTTCCCGGATAACCGGCTGAAGCGGAAAACAGGAAATCGAAGTCGGCAAACTGATTGACGCCTTTCATCATGGGAATTTCGTCAATCAAGGTGCCTCGGGCGTCTACGGTATACATTTTCCGGAGGTTACTGACGATTCCTTTCACTACCGCTTCATTCCCCGGACGGAAACCAAGCAAGATGTAATCGGTGCCATATTTCAGGTGAAATTCATTCACCGCTACCTGATTCAAGGCTTCTTCAGCCATGAATTGCCCATCAGGCCAAAGACAGGTCACATAGACTTTCTGATGGTTTTTGAATAAATGCCGCAGGATGGCGATGGTCATGGGATGGATTTCCGGCTTTGTGCTGGGACCGTATTCAAACGACACCAGGACTTTTGAATTTTCCGGCAATTGATCGATCGCATCATAGGCCACTTTGGTTGCGTTAGTGGGGCGAATCGGTAATCCCAATGGAAAAAAAAGGGGTAACGCCACCACAATGGCGATGATCAGGAAAATCCACCGGCGGTCTAATTTCCCCAGTTTCAGAATCAAATCTTCTAAAAATTTCATGGCTATTCTCCTATGTAGGATTTTTCAATTCCCAGGATGTACCGGATCGACGTGGAAATGATACCCAATCCGATGCCGATCATAATCGCCCGTGCGCCCGCCACATTGGGGAAATTATAAATCCAGTCCTGCAAAACCGGTAAATAGAGAATCTGTGGTTGATCCACGGGCCAGCCGGTGATAAAACCGGCAATCGTGACAAGCAAAAGACTTCCGCCTACTGCTGTAAAGGTGATCATCCTATTTTTATAGGTTTGGTTGACCACCACACCCCCAATCAGGACCAGAATATACATGATGAACCAGGTGGAAATTTTACTTCCCACGGGAACCCGGCCCAGCATGATGATAATTCCACCCACCAGAAGTAAGGTTGCTTCGAAATTCCGAATGCGGAAGGCTCGATACGATGCCGATGCCACAAAAAATGCCAGCAACGCAAACATGGTGGCGCTCAACGGCGTGAATACCTTGTAAAACATCCAGTTGAACAGGCTTCCTCGATAGGAAATATGTGATCCCCAATCCACGGGTTTGACTATGACGGTAGCACCTGCGTTTTCCAGGGCTTGCTTCACCGATTCTGCGCCCCCTTCGGTCCAATAGGGTTCGTCGACCATAAAGGTTGTGGACGGGGTAATAATTGAAACAATGGTGCGGGATGCATCGATTGTTTTGTGAATTTCAGGCGCCAGCACTTGGGCCACGGCTTCAGGATTGGAGCCAGGATTTGTTACTTCCAGGGTATAGGCACCGCGCATACCGAATCCCGCCAACATGGCGAATGCAAAACCAAGAATCGCCAGAACACTATAGGGCCAGCCGCGTTTCCGGTGTATGATTTTCAGCCCCTGAAGTTTCAGCAGATTCAACGCGCCAAGAAAAATGGCGAAACTGGCTAAGATATCAAACCATTGCGTGGCGTCGTCATTTACGAAGGATTCGATGGCGGGATGATCCACAAACCATCCAAACAAGGTGATAAAACCGACTACAGTTACAATGGCAATCGGAATTTGTCGTTTCCAGAACATAATCGTATCTCTCCTACTGGATGGTTAAAAAGTCGAGGACATTCCAGCCTATCCAACCTATTTCATGGAAGAACCGGAAGATGGTCGCTAGAATGATGGCGGAGATGATAATGACCTTGAGCATATCCTGTCCTTTGACACCACCAAGTAATTCCGGTTTTTTGGACAGATAGGCACTAGCGGCAAAAAATTCTTCACCGATAAGGGTGTAGTCACAGGCCGTAACAAAAAACGGGATCTGAGCGGGAGACGCCGTACCGGCGATTTGAATAGCGCCGATGGAATTTCCCGTTTCCGCCAGAATCAGGGATTCTGCATAAAATTTCCCCATGTAGAGACAGGCGGCGGGCTTTTCCCGGTTCATAATACCATTGACACCGGCAGCATAGGCAAATTGATCGTCGGTGAGGTAATGTACCATGTCTTCATGGAACATATCGGGACGGCCTTCCAATAAATAGGATTCCTTACAGGATTCCCGGGCCGCTTTCATCACGATCGATCGGGATACAGGCACATTGAGGGGTGTTTCATATCGGGATGTCATCCGGGCCACATACCCCAGGATAATCACACCGGCAACGGTTTCCACCTGATCCATGTCCATAATACCGGGAACGTAAAGTACTTCCTTACCCATTTCGGTACTACGGCCAACCGCTTCTTCGATTGCTTTCAAGCCGGGAATCGTTCGTAAAAAGATTTTATCCCCCCTTTCAGCCACTCGGATATAATAAATTAGGGTGCCCATCATTAGTAAGACTGCAAAAAACATGACAATCCGTTCGGTCTTAAAGGTCGGATGTCCCAAAATCCAGTACACGATGAATACCAGCGCGAAGCCGGCAACCACCGCCCAGAACTGTTTATCTTTCACGGGGTGGGTTCCTCCTTGTTGGGTTTAGATTCCCGATCCAGCCGTTCGATTTCCGAAATCAGGAATTCAACATTCTCAGGTTCTTCGAAGAGTTCAGCGGCCCGATAATAGCCATCAGTGCGAATAAATGCATTAACAATGGGGCCAAAAAAGACCAGGGCGTGCGAACCTAATAACGCCAAAGGTTTGGTCATTTCCAGAAAAAATATCGCCGGGGTAATCAGTCCCGTGGCGTGGATTTTGGCGGCAATGCGAGTGAGAAAGGCCTCGTCTTCCGGAGTGCGAATGGGTTCGATCGCCGCAGTATTCAAAATACGATTAGTTGGTTTCGACCATTTCAAGATTGGAACGGGGAATGGTATAGACCTGGCCATCAATTTCCACGTCCGCCACCCTCACCATGGTTTCCGACTCCATTTTCTGGAGTTCGGCCGGAAGTTTAACAATTTTCCCTAAGAATCCAAAGTAGGGGGCGCGAATGACCCGAACGAGACTTCCCACCGTAATGCCTTCCGCCGATTCCACGAGTTTACTTTCACCGGTTAATTCCGAATCCTCTATGGGAATAACAATTTCGGGGCGGATTACGCCGGCCCGGATTTGGGTAGCCCCATTAATGGAGACATTATGGCCGTCGTATTGCTTTAGCAAATCAAATGTGCGGTCGCCCATTTTAATCTTACCGTAGCCTTCTGTAACCACGAGCGGCGTGCCAATATCTTCTGATCCCGTAATTGCCACACCTAAGGTATAACCCAGAATCGGTTCCAGATCGGAATAATTAAATCCCCCCACTACAACACCAGCCACCTTGGCTGCAATTGCTTTCTGATAGGCTTCCAGACTGATAAACGATCCGCCCACGATAATTTTCCCCGCCAGATCGGCGGTAATCATGTCAGGAGTGATTTCCTGTTCCCGGGATTCAACAACCAGTTTCAATTGGCCTTGGCTTTCCCCGCCAATGCCAAAGATGCCCTGGATAAAGGCTCCCGTGGTTTCAATCGTAACCCCTTCTTCTGGGATAATGTCTTTCACCTTGCCTCGCATGTAGGCGTCCACTTCCACCGGTATAGGCGCTTCCCGGAAGACGACCTGGCCAGTGACATCAGAAATGGCCTCTAGGGTTCCATCCACTGGCGCCTTGACACTGGATTTAAAGAGCCCGAACAATCCTTTTGTCTCCGCCACGAGATCGTCTTTTTTGACGGCTGTCCCTATTGAAATCTTCATCACCTCTTTTACATCGCCAGGATCGATATTCAAGAGGTTGGCAACATTGACCATTTGAACATTTCCGGGTAAATCTGTTTTGGCTACCACATCGGATGGTTCAACGATTTTTCCTTTGGAAACCACCACCTCACCTTTTAACGGAAGGACGCGGTCCTTTAAAATGGTGGTTTCGTGTAAAACTTTAAGACCAGGAGTATAAGAATGTGCCATAAGAACTGACTTTCAACTTCAAGACTTGGTTTCAGGATATTCATTCACCGCTTTAGACCATTCGGTCAACTTGCGGATACGCTCACTGGATTCGACGGGGAGTTCCAGGGGACGACCCCGGCCATCAAAGAGAATGCCCACCACGCCTCCATAGATTTCAGTATCAATGGAAACACCTTTTCCGGCACCGATATCAACATGCTTGGCTGGTGTCAAATGCGCCTTAATGGGCTCATAGGGTGCTTTTACAAGATTTAATTCTCCCGCCTTCAATTCGTGGGTTTCCGTATGCCCATCAGAAAAAGTGAGCTTGGTAGTGAGAATAAGGGCTCCCGGCTTCATACGACCCACCGGTGCTAGACAGGTGCCCAGTCGAATCAAACAATCCTTTTCAAAGACTTCCAGGGCTGCCTTGCGAGCGCTTTCCGCTATATCCTTTTTATCGATATTAGCCAATACGCCTAACTGGGGCATCATGAAGATGGAATCTACGGCTAATTGGGTAATTCCTTCCGGTAAAAAGGCGTCCACCAACATGCGAGCGGCTTGCTCCCGTCGTGGGGCGTGCGATAAAACTCCTCCAGAACCCACCAGGAGGTCCAGCGCCATCATGTCAACCAGTGTTTCACCGGTCGCCGATTGCTCAAATGCATCGGAAATGGTACGTTCCTTTTGAACGCCTTTCAGACTCACGGCAAATTCTTTGTGCTGGATGAAGGACAAACGGAGGGCTTCCCGAGCAATGGCTTGCTCGATGATTAATTCTTCCAGGGATTGAGGAACCGTGGTAGGACGGATCATTTTATTCCCGATGCGGTTGTTCAGTTCGCCCCGATTGATATCCATGGGCACCCACCGCAATACATTATCCAGACCCGCCTCGGCTAACACATTACAGACGGAATAACTCATACCCAGATTGGCGGACACAGTGCGGTTAAACTGACCTTCAAAAACGGAGAAAATATCGGTAGTGGCGCCACCAATGTCCACGCCGACGACGGTGATGTTTTCTTCTCTAGCAATCATTTCGATGAGAGAACCAACGGCTCCGGGAGTGGGCATGATGGGCGCATCGGTCCAGGACATAAGTTTTTTATAACCGGGAGCCTGAGCCATCACGTGTTCCATGAATAAATCGTGGATTTTATCCCGGGAGGGTCCCAGGTTTTCCCGTTCCAGCACGGGACGGATATTGTCCACAATGTCCAGATCGGTGATCTCTCCCAGGGTTTCCTTGATCGTTTCCCGAGCTTTATTGTTACCGGCGTAAATAACTGGGAGTTTATAATTATGACCTAAACGGGGTTTCGGGTTGGCTGCTGCCAGAATTTCCGCCAGTTCCACTACGTGTTTGGTGGTGCCGCCGTCAATACCCCCAGAGAGTAAAATCATATCAGGACGCAATTGACGAATCCGTGTAATTTTTTCATGGGGAAGCCGTCCGTCGTTCGATGCCAGAACGTCCATGACAATGGATCCCGCTCCCAAAGCGGCCCGTTCGGCGCTTTCGCCGGTCATGGATTTGACCACCCCTGCCACCATCATTTGCAATCCCCCACCGGCGGAACTAGTGGATACATACACGTCAACACCGGTCTTGCCATCCTGTGGCGTAATAATTTTACCATCTTTTAAAAGGGTGCGACCGGATAGCTCTTCCACTTCCATGACAGCGTTTAACACGCCCTTAGTAACATCTTCAAAAGGTGCTTCCACTGTTGTGGGCGCTTCTCCCCTCACCCGGAGGCGATATTCTCCGTCTACTTTTTCAATCAGAATTGCTTTGGTGGTTGTACTTCCACAATCCGTCGCCAATATTGAATTCAATTCCATGATAAACCTGTTTATCCTAGTTTTGTCAACACCAAATAAGCATAGGTCAGAGGGCCGGCAAATAAAAGCGAATCAAATCGATCAAATACACCGCCATGACCTTTTAATAATCGTCCAGAATCTTTCACTCCGGCATCGCGTTTGATCAGGGATTCGGAAAAATCACCTAATTGTCCGAAAATGCCGGTTATGAAAGTCAGAATAATAATATCCTTCCACCCAAAATCCCCACCCAAGAATTGCAAATTTTTCATGATGGTTAGCGTAAGAAATGCTCCCACCACTCCGGAAATAGTACCGACCCATGATTTATTGGGACTGACCCGGGGCAATATTTTCTTTGTACCCCATTGTTTTCCGAAAAGGTAGGCGAATGAATCACAAACCCAGACGGTAATGAACAAACCCATAGTGAGATGGGATGAATGAATCCCGTCCCAATGGCGAAGCCAGATGAACGAACCCAACAATCCGGGAATGTAAAATACCCCCAGGACGGTCATCCCAAAATTTCGGGTAGGATTGGGCCTGTTTCGGAACAATTCGACTAAGACGACCACAATAAATGCTGATACCGAGAATGCTAGTAATGTCACCCCTTGCAGCTCAGGGTAAAACCCGTAGATTGCCATGATGCCCAAGGTCAAAACATATCCAGTCCAGGTTTGAGGTTGACCAAAATCATGAATGGCCGCTAGATGATAGAATTCCCACAGAGCCAGCAAGGCTACAATCGTAATAAAAATAGTAAATATTAGGCCTCCGTTCCAGATGATCCACAGGAGCGCTGGAATCCCCACAACGTTCACCAACATTCGATTTGCTAATTTATCTGTCATAGGTAGGGAAATAAGGTTGAAAAGGTACAGCGTAACCGTCTAACGGTTCAACGTTAAGGAATGGAAAGTTCGCTATTGATTTGGTCTATAGCGGTGCACAGTCGAAAACCCGACCGTTTCCCGATCTTTTGCACGATGGAGAAGTGATTTAAAAATAAATGAGATTCGTATTCTGATATTTATCGGAAAGACGAAGAATCTCAAGTACTGGAATGAATGAGATTACCCCAACAAGCTGGATTGCCTCGTCCGAAAAACCGGGATCGCAATGACTTGCGGGAGTTAATGTGGTCTAAAATAAAAAGTTCTCCCCACTCGATCATTGCGAGGAGTGCAGCGACAAAATAACTATTATTTAAGAAGTTCCAGGAAGCCGCGTTCTCGACGAAAATAGATCAATAGCGCAAGCCCGTAATACACCAAATCTTCAAGAATTTTGGGTACGCCCACCATTTCGCCGTCTTTTAATCCACAGCCGCACTCAATGTCTATTCCCCGTAAAATGGCGGAACCGATCGCTAGAATAAACACAAGCATCAAGGATTGAGCCACCAAGGCCGCGCCATCCAAATAGATTCCCGCTAAAAGGCCAACTCCCACAAATAATTCAATCCATGGCAGCGTGATGGCTAACAGATTTTCCAATCCCCAGGGCAGCATATGGTAATTGGTAATCGCCTTGGAGAATTCCAGCGGATCGGTGATTTTATCAATGCTGGCATAAATCAACACAGCGCCCACGACGATTCGGGCAAAAAGGACTACGTAAGTTCCCGTTTTCATTCGGACTCCACGGGATATCCCGCTGCTACCCAATCGTTCCACCCTCCTTCGAATACTAGGATGTGAGTAAATCCGGAGGCCTGGAGGTCGTAAGCCAGGTTTTTACTCAGGCCACACTCCGCATCACTGCAGTAAGTGATAATCAGGTCCTCTCGGGTTTGAAGGGTATCCAAATTGAACACCAATTCCATAAAATTGAGAAAGGGAAACGCTCCGACGATGTGACCTTCCCGGTACTCTTCCTCTTCCCGGGCGTCGATAAAAGGAATCCCCTTATCATAGTAAAATTTCGCTTGTTGGAGATTAATAACGTGAATTCCAGACAAACTGTCGGGATTCATAGATACGGTGGAATCGGCTATGGTCGGCAGGGATTCCGCCACTAAGGGTATACCATCCGACCTTACGCTATTAAATAGTAGACCAACCGCACACCCCAACACGCCATAGATTATAGCCGCTACTAAACCCCTGGTTTTCACTGAACCTTAAGAGAACGTTTTTGGGGTTTGGGTGAACGGGTTTTGGTAGACATGGTTACGGGTGGTTTTCCTTGAAGGCTATCCGCTTTTGCCAAAACATCGTCAATAAACACCAACATATCCGGATCATCTTTGATTTTCCGGTTTAAAGGCACAAGTTTGAATTCTGAACGATTCACGGCGTGTTTTAAGCCGGCCTCAGCGATCTCTAACTGTTGCCGATAGTTTTTAATTAATCGCAACACATTGGGCTGATTGGCATAGACTTCTTCCAGTGGACGATTGGGGTCTTTTTTCTTCAGGTTTTCAAACCGTGCTTTCACATTCTTAATGGTGGCATTATAGTGAGAAACATCCACGATAGGGGAATCCAGATTGGCTATAACGAGCTGAACCTCGCTGACGTATTTCCCCTGAATGCTACTGGAATACAGGTAAGGTCCGCCCTCCGGCTGTTTTTGACCTGGTTGAGTCCGAAGGCTTCCGCGGCTGACAAATATATACTTGGCATCGGGAAAGGCGTCTTGAATGTCGCGATTCTTGCGACTATCCACGTTGGCCAAGACGACAATTAAATCAGTTTTCGGCTTCAGTGATTCGATTAATTCCTTTCCCGTAAGTATCATATCTTTAAGCCTTAAACCGGGATAATTGGCCGGTAATCTGCTGATGAGACCGATCACGCCTATCCTGAATCCGCCTTCTTCAATAATGATATATGGTTTAAATACTGGTTCCCCGGAAGTTTCATCCACGAGATTGGCGGATAAAAAAGGAATGGACGCGGAATCGGCCAGGGATTTTAGGAAATCCGGGCCGGCAGCAAAATCGTATTGACCGATATTGATGGCTCGGTATCCAAGTTTCTGGTAACCCTCCAGCATTTTTTTTGCTTTGTATTTGGCAGCGGTTACCTTGTATTGTGGTAATCCGGAGTTCTCGAAAAATACGTCACCCGCATCCAGAAGAATGGGGGTTAGTCCTTTGTCTTTCAGCTCTTTGAGGTAGGTTGCGCGTCTGGGCAGACCGCCCAGGGGATTGGCCTTTCACCCACAGGGATCAAATTGAGCCCTTACATTGGCTGTTGTGACGAAAGTGAGCTTACCCTCTTTGACTTCTTTACTGGAACACCCGGCAATAACGGCTAGAATTCCGATGAGTAATATGGATTTTTGTTTCAACATAGGTTTCAATTTAGGCGATTCATTAGGGAGTAGAAAACAATAATCTCAGGATGAAGTTCCCGGGACAAAGCCGGTTTTTGAATAATAATCTTCCTTGTATTTATTCAGATCAGAAATCAGACGATTTCGTTCCTCGATCAATTTGAACAACAAATATTTTTTCCGGTAGAAAATGGATAAAAACGTAAGATGCTGACGATAAGTGTCTACTAAACGGATGTAACGCAGAACGTAATTGCCGCTGGGGGGTATCGCAATAGCATAGATGACGGTATACACCCAGGACGGGGACAGGAACGAAACCACGGTTAAAATCAGGGCATAATACAGGAGAAAACTGCCGATTCCGATCACCATCTTGGTGGTGGCATACATGGATTTTTCCACTCCCTTGGTCTGGGTGTACCACCGTGGGATTTTATGTGGAATGTAATTGTTGATCAGTCCGAACACAAAAATCGGGAAGCCCGCCAAGAGAACCAAGGCCATTCGAATGCGGTGGGCCAGCGGTGACGGATTTCCCCGGGGTTGTAAAAATTCATCTTTTACATGGAGTCGATTCAAATTTCGTAAATAATGATCCAAGTCCTCTTTAAAGGTTAACACCTTTTCAGGATAGTTCTGATAAAACCACTCCACGGCATTGATAAGACCCTTGGTGATGGAAAAATCAGAAACGCCCCGCCCTTTGACTTTACCCAACTCCACCATCAATTCCTGCTGGTAAATTTTCTTGATGGATTCCACGATGCTTTCGATCTCCAGATGCTCTAATGTCAAAGTGAGTTTATGCAGGGCTTCATCGATGATTCCAGTGACCGTCCGTACCGCCTCCACCTCATCTTGCTGATAAAGTTCCCGATACTCGCTGAGCTCAATCGGTCGTCCGAACCGTATGGTCACATCGCTGCGAAATTTGGTGATATCGGAATAACTGATGCCCACGGGAACAATCTGAACGCCTAGCTTAAAGTCATTGCGTTGTTCTGCGCCGAATCCGATCCGGGCGGCTCCGGTCTTAATTTTGTTGATCGTCTGTTCTCCGGTGGAGACACCTTCTGGAAAAATGAGAAACGCATCTCCTTTTTCCAGAATTTGATAACATTTCTCAAAGGTCCGTTCATTTTTCGCCGTTTCGTTGGGGTTGTCCATTTTACGAAACACGGGTACCAGGCGAAGTTTGGTCAGGATCCAGTGGTTCATGGGACGTTTAAAAAGGGTGCTTTTGGCAAGGTAGGATAAATCTCGGTTGACGGCATACCCAATCACTAACGGATCGATCATGGTGTTGGGATGGTTTGCCACGAAGATGACCGGTCCTGATTCAGGGATGCGAGAACGATGGCGGATGATAATGCGATTAAAAAAGGTTTTCACCGCCAGGATGGCCAGGGCCTTGATCAGGCGATAAAGCACCGTCTACCCTCCGCTCTTTTTGGCGCCATAACCCCAGGACAGCAACTGGGTCAGCACCTTATCCCGAACATCACCCTGAATAAGAATCTGGCCGTCTTTGACAGTTCCTCCTGCTCCGCAATGGCGTTTCAATCGTTTTCCAAGGTCCATCAGTTCTGCTTCCGGTCCCTGGAATCCTTTCACGATTGTGACTATCTTTCCGCCACCCCGTCGTTCCCGCCAGATGCGGAGGTTCTGAGCACCAGGCTCTACGAATTTCTCCTCCGGTTGCTCCTCCTTAAGCGGCAAGTCCGGATCGGTGGAATACACCAATCGACTGTTACGATTGCGAGACAATTTTTACTCCATTCCTTTAAGAGAAACTAAAACTAATCGCCTGAAATCAAAATTATTGAAAATAATTCGGATGGAATACCTTTATTTTATTTCATTAAAACAGCTTTTATGGTCCGGGTGAATTGATTGGATTCAAAGTATATGAGATATATTCCACTTGACACTTGACTTCCATCCCAGTTTATCTGATGTGTACCCGGATTGAATTCCCTGTCAGCTAAAAGGGAGATCTGCTCACCGGTAATAGACGATACGGAAATTTTAATTTTTTCTCTTTCTGAAATTGAAAATTGTATTCGTGTTTGACTGTTAAAAGGATTGGGATAATTCTGGGATATAGAAATCACAGTCGGATGAGTTTCCACGAGCGTTTCAAGCGTCACAAATTCTCCATATTGAACCCCATTGATGACGGCGGCGGTAATCGCCAAGGATTCAGAGATAAAAATATCTTCTCCACCCGGATTGGGAAACTCTCTAACGTCTGCCCAAAAGGTTATACCAATATCAGGGAAAAGGTAACACCATGTGTAAAATTGCATAATCCCTCCTATCCCTGAACCTAGCAATAAAGAATATTCATGCTTCATCATAGAATCTGATGTAACGCTTAAAGCTTCATTCTCACCGTAGCCCAGGTAATAGATCCGACAAAGTCCCATTTGGGAATACACTGTATCAAATTCATTCAGGACGAGACCTAGATCATAAATTCTTATACTGTCCGGAGAAGTAATGGCCGCATTGGTAGAATCGATTTTTAAAAACTCCAAACCCGTCGTTTCCGAATTCGGTAGTATAGTAGAAACCCTCAAAACACGATAGGTATAATTATCCTCCAACACCGTATCTCCGATGACTTCATACTTTCGTAAACCATTAGATACATCTCCATCATTATCTCGTGTATAATAATACTGCCATACATTACCTAGTTGAAGGGGAAAATACGTCAATCGCTCATCAATATTTACTTGCCCAAATGCGCCAGTGATTATTAAGCACCATAGAATTTTATTATATTGCATTATAACATCTCCGAATACACTGAGTTAACATGTTCAAGTATACAATATACCCATTTCTGGAACCTAAATCCATTCTAACGTGGGATCGATTCTAGATTAGCAATCAAACTTCTCGAAGTACGTCTTCTACCTCTAGATGCAGCAAAACAATTATTGACAATTGAGCGAGCATTTTGGTGATGTAACCAAACGAAATGGTATTCCACAGAAATAGAACTGACTAGTTAAAGAAAGTGAATAATCATAGTCTTTCATAATAACGAAATATTTATTTAAAGGAACTGTGGATGAGTAGAACCTGATATAAAAATGTAATTTTCTTTACGTGATGTTTGTTCCATTTGAGACTTAAAAGCCACACAAGAGTGGATGGATCACGAAGACATTAAAACAACTTCTAAATTCTATGTAGCTATTACAAAAGAACTACGGCTAGAAAATACAGCAATAGTAAGTGCCGCATTCCAGGCTTTGTTCGCAGATTTAAGCTAAAATTCTGACCACATTATAACCACATTTTTACCCCAAATAACCACATTTTGACCACATTTTTCTGTCCATTTCTGAGTACGCCTGTCCCAATTTTGCTGTAAAAAAGAACCCGATCTCTCGTCGAGAAACCGGGTTTTATTGAGGGGTGGAGCCGGACGGGATCGAACCGACGACCTCTTGAATGCCATTCAAGCGCTCTCCCAACTGAGCTACGGCCCCATAAAAGCTTTGAAAAAGCGGCGCAAAATTAGAACAATCTTACCCCGGAAACAAGCCTACAAGTGTTCCAAAATATAGTTTGTGATTTTGGTGTACAAATGGCGAGTGGTCGTCCCTCCATAAATCCCATGATTTCGATTGGGATACAACATTATATCGATTTGTTTCTTCTTTGCGATACAGGCGTTGACCATCTGAATCGTGTTCTGATAATGAACATTGTCATCGCCGGTGCCGTGAATGATGAGGAGATCCCCTTTTAAACGATCCACGTAGGTGAGCACATTGGCGCTGTCATACCCGGCGGAATTGGTTTCCAGCGTTCCCATGTACCGTTCCGTCCAAATCGTATCGTAGAGGCGTAAATCGATCACCGGCGCTACGGCAATGCCCATGGAGAAATAATCCGCTCCTTTCGTAAGGCACAGGCTAGCGAGGTACCCTCCACCACTCCAACCCCAAATGCCAATGCGTTTCGGATCCACATAAGGCAAAGTCCGCAAGTATTTTACCGCTTCCATGTGATCGCCAGCGGCGTATTTGCCCAGATCACCATAAGCTAAGTTTTTAAAGGCTTTCCCTCGGCCGCCCGTTCCCCGGTTATCCACGGAAAACAGGATGTAACCCTGCTGGGCCAGGTATTGATACCAGTAGGCGCTAAAGCGACCTCCCCAGCGATTCGCCACTACCTGACTTCCGGGCCCCCCGTATCCATACATGAGAACGGGGTACTTTTGCTCCGGATTGAAATCCCGTGGAAGCATCATTTTCACATTCAACAACGTGCTGTCATCCGTCGTGGCAATCTGAAAGAATTGGGGATGGGTAAAACCATAGGTTTGAAAATCCGACGTATCGGGCACGCTGAATATTTTCAGGATAGTGCCTCCCACATCCTTCAAACGCCGTGTTGTGGGCATGGCAGCTGTGCTCCAGGCGTCAATAAATTGTCGATGATGGGGCGCAAATTGAACCGAATGCCAGCCTTCTTCCGGTGTCAGGTTCTGAAGTTCACTGCCGTCCAACGTTACCCGGTACAGGTTCTGGCCGATGACAGAAGCTCGTTTGCTGTAAAAATAAACCCATCCCCCCTCTTCATCCACATCCACAATGCGCGTCACTTCCCAGTTTCCCCCGGTTAAGGGCTTACTGGTCAATCCGTCGGCGGAAATACGGTAAATGTGCCGGTAACCGGACTTTTCGGAGGTCCACAGAAAGCTTCCATCCTTGAGGTACCTAAGATCGTCGGTAATGTCAATCCAGGCGGGATCCTTTTCTTCATAAAGGGTGGCCACCTTGCCGGTCCGAATATCAGCCGAGATGAGTTCCAGATGATTTTGGAGTCGGTTCAACTTGAAAATCAACACATGATCCGAGGGTTGTCCCCCTTTACCTGGAATCCAATAAAGGCGTGGATAGTACGTATCAGTATTGGACTCCATCTTGATCCAGCGCCGGCGACCTTTCCGCACGTCCACAACGCCGATCTTCATCACGGGATTGGGTTCGCCTACCTTGGGATAGTGGATGGTCTGAATATGTGGATAAGTGTCCATATAATCCACCAACGGAAACGTGGGAACTTCCGTCTGATCCTCCCGCCAAAAGGCGATATAGCGACCGTCCGGCGACCAGCGATACCCGTCGTAAGTGCCGAATTCTTCTTCATATACCCAACCGAAATGCCCATTGAGAATGTTGGAGGAGCCATCCTTGGTGAGTTGCCGTTCTTTCTGCCTGATCAAATCATATACGTAGAGATTATTATCTTCCATTACATAAGCGACGCGATTCCCGTCAGGTGAGAATTTCACATTCCGCAGTCGGGCGCCTTTTCCCAGTGCCACGAGGGATTGATCTTTCAAAGTGTACACATAGGCTACCATAGACCGAGACCGTCGCCAGATTCGTTTTACGTTGGTTTCCAGCAATACCCGCTGTTGATTTGCGCTGAATCGCCAGCCGGAATACGCCAGGACAGAATCACCCAGGCGAAGGTCATTCCCACGAACTATGAGAGCCGTATCGCCCTGGACCGGATCCGTAGAATAAATAGACTTTCCATAGATTGAATCGGTTTTGGTGAATGCCAAACGGTCCTCTGCGGGAAGCCATCGTGCTGAAAATGAATGATCTTTAAAGAAAGATTTAAAAACATCATCCATGGTCAAATCTTTTACATCCTGACTGGTCGCCAGTGAACATATGAACAGAATGAGGAGTCCTCCTCTTCTCAGCATAATACCTCCTTACAGCGTGATAAAATGGTTAGAAACATGGGCGAGGTTAAGCGTCCGGTATTCACATTCCTGGGGCTAGGATGGTAGGAACTGATTAATCGTCGTCCGTCGGGCAATTGCACCTCTCCACCATGGGTAAAGGGAAAATTCCGTTTCTTAATATTCGTGATGGACCGGTAATAATCTAAAATGCCATTATGGGCAATTCGGCCCAAAGCCAGTATCAGTTTCAGGCGTGGCAGATTCTCCAACTCCTGGGTAAAATAAGGCCGGCACTGTTTCAATTCCTGAGCTTGGGGTCGATCCTTCGGAGGAACGCATTTCAGAACTGCTGTCATATAGCCTTGATTCAGGATCAGACCGTCATCCCTGGTTACTGAATCAGGGAGATTGGACAATCCCACTTTTGCCAGATGCTGAAACAGAAACGTGGCGGATTTATCGCCCGTAAACACCCGCCCGGTCCGATTGCCTCCGTGAGCCGCCGGTGCCAGACCCACAATCATCCAGGTGGCATCCGGGTCACCATAGCCCGGGACCGGTTTTCCCCAATAATCCCAGTCCTGGTATTGTTTTCGCTTTTTGCGGGCGACCGCTTCCCTGAATTCCACCAGCCGGGGACAGGTTCGGCAGTTCAAAAGTTCCTGATTATTTAGGAGCACCTTCCTTCGACTCCTGGCAATTCAAAATGATTTTGCCAAAATTTTTCCGTTCGTGGATATACTGATGCGCTTCACTGGCCAGGGATAAAGGAAATTCACGATCGATAATAACCTTCAAACGTCCTTCCCGTACTTCATGAATGAGTTCGGTTAACATCCCACCCATCTCCCCTTCCAAATCGCCCAGGAATCCCAGGTGAAATCCAAACACGCCCTTGTTGCTGCGCATCATCTGAATAGGATTGAATTTCGGGGTGGCGCGATATTCCTGAAGTGCGCGGAGCCAATGTCTCCTGCGTTGGGCGGCGGTGGAAAATCCATAGGCTACCAGCCGTCCCAGAGGATTAAGCAATTCATAGCTTAATTTCAAATGTTTTCCCCCGATGGGATCCAGAACTACATCCACGCCTTTGCCGTTCGTCCATTGGGAGATTTTTTTACGGACATCTTCTTTTTGAGGGTCAAGAAGATACTTAACGCCTAAATCCCGCAGCCGGTCATGTTTCCATTCCGACGCTGTACCGATCACGTTTGCTCCAGCCTTTTGCGCCAGTTGAAGCGCGCTAACACCCACGCCGCCGCCAATGCCAAAGATCAAAACCCACTCTCCAGATCGCAGCGCCGCTTGTCGAAATAGCATGATCTGGGCGGTAAGGTAATTCACCGGCATGGCCACAGCCCACCGGCATTCGTCCTCATCGTTGAGGGGAATGACGCGCGAGTGAGGGACGGTAACATGGGTGGCGTATCCTCCAAAATTGGTCATGGATACTACCGGCTTACCCACCAGCGATGAGTCCACCTCCGTTCCCACTTCGGAAATGATACCTGCTACTTCATATCCAGGAGCAAAGGGCGGCTTCGGCGCATTGGGATACAGTCCAATCCGGCACATGATGTCGGCAAAATTAATTCCCGCATACCGGACTTGAATGGTTACGTCCCGTTTCCCTGGGGCCGCTTGAGGTACGTCTACCGCTTGAAGACGATCAGGCCCACCGTATGAAATAATTTGTATTTGTCGCATATGCAAAATTAGGGTATTTCTATTCAGTTTCCATTGGATAAGACATGATTTACAGGAAGAATAAAAATTCTCAGAATTATATTGGTTTGCAGGATGGACGTTGATAATCCTTGAGAGCCTGTCTAAATTCGCTCCCCTTTAACCAGACCATTTTGTAAGGAAAACCTATGGCTTTGATGACATCCATGCGCGAAAGAATGCACGTAGTGCTATGGGCGCTGTTATTCTTATTTCTGTTAAGCATGACTGTTGGCGGACTCGTTGGTGGCGCCAATATTTTAGACACAATTCTTGGTAAGGTGGATCCCCGGACGTCCATAGGGATGGTCAATGGCGAATCGATTTCACCAGAACAATTTTCACAGATGGTTTCTAATCAGCTGGAAGATTACCGTCAATCGGGAGAAGAAATCACGGATCTGGATTTAGCCCGCATTCGCGATAAAGTGTGGGAAAGTTTAATCCAGGATGTTTTGATCCGGCAAGCCGTGACAGATTGGGACATTGAGGTTACAGACGAAGAAGTATTGTTTCACTTGAAGAATTACCCGCCTCAGTTTTTACAACAGAACCCTGCGTTCCAAACCAACGGCGTGTTTGATATGAATAAATATACCCAGGCCGTTTCTAATCCCCAGGGAAACGAATGGGCGCCGGTTGAACAATTCATGAAAAATACCTATCTCCCCAGTTATAAACTCCAGCAGATGATCGTTCAATCTGTAACAGTAACCGAGGATGATATACGGGAAGAGTATTTAAAACGGAATGTGAATTATACGATCAATTCTCTCCATATATCTGCACGGTATTTCGATCCCGATTCTCTGAAACCTTCCGAAGAGGCTATCCAGGAGGAATACAATCGCCGCCTGGACGATTTCCACCGAGACGAACGACGGGTGCTCAAGATGGTGACATGGGAAAAGAAGGCCACCCAAGAGGACACCAATCTGGTGTTGGCGGAAGCGGCCGATCTGGTACGGCAGCTTAAAAACGGCGCTGATTTTGCTCAGTTAGCCAATGAATATTCTGAAGATCCTGGAAATCAGGCGACGCCCGACAGTGGCCGGGGCGGTTACCTGGGCTGGTTTGGTCGCGGACAAATGGTACCAGCTTTCGAAGAAGCAGCATTTAGCGGACAACCGGGCGATATTGTCGGTCCCGTTCTGAGCAATTTTGGATATCATATTATCAAAATCCACGATCGAAAGAACGATAACGGAGAGGAAAAAGTAGAAGCCTCCCATATCCTCTTGCGTGTGGAAATCAGTCCCCGGACCAAGGAAAAATTGCGAAATGAGGCCAATCTATTTAGTTACGACGCTCAGGACTATGGATTTGACGCGGCCGTGGACACCCACCAGGTATCCCCGCGGAAATCCATGCCCTTTACCGAAGACGCCATTTCCATTGGCGGTCTGGGTCCCATGCGACCCGCGGTGCGCTTCGCCTTCAATAATGAACCAGGTGTTGTATCCGATCCCTTTGAAAATGATCAATTTTACGCCGTGGTTACCCTGGATTCCATTATCCCTCCCGGCCCGCGTCCTCTGGAGGAAGTGAAACCGACACTGGAACGCTCTCTCAGCGATAAGATTGTTCACGAAAAAGCATTGGCTGTTGCAAAACGAATCCGGGAGAAAATTGACCAGGGCGCCACATTACGGGAAATTGCCACCGAGGATAAAAAACTGGAAGCAGCCTTTGGCGATTCCAAAAACTTGATCCAGGGATTTCGGAATGTGGGACGTAGTAATATGCTGGTGGGCGCCCTCCTGAACGCAAAAAATGGCGATATTATCGGACCGGTGAAAACCATTCGCGGCTATGCGATAGTGGAAGTGGTGAAAGCACCTGAAATTGATGAGAAAGACTATGAAGTCCAAAAACCCACGATTCGTAAGCGGATTCTGGCATCCCGGCAAAACCAAACCTATTCCGATTGGATAAAAGCCCAACAAGATGCGGCGGAGATTGTGGATAATCGCAAGTATTATTATTAATCCCATCCGCACCACGTGATTCTTTCAACGGGTCCTATCGTATTCCGATTTGACCCGTTTTTTTGTCTTTTCACCAAATCAGTGGAGGATTAGCTTTGTGTAACTAAATTTTATCATGTCTTATTATCCATTCCATAAGATTTCCTTACGGGAAAACACTTCACATACACTAAACGATTGAGGGGAACATGATTACCTTTAGCAAACGACAGCTTAAAATTCCAAAGATGAGCCGCCCGGTCTATATGGTTACCGGTGGGATGTCCAAATTCGGGCGCGCCATTCCGGAGAAAAAAACAGAAGAACTGGTGATTGATGCCTTTACCGAGGCGGCAAAGTTTATTCAAAAATCACCGGCTGAACTGAAACGATATATCCATACGGCGTATTATGGTCATTTCGCGGATCATTTCGGGGATCAACTTCTGGGAGAAGCCCTGATCCATGACCGCTTGGGTCTGGACCCACTGGGCAATGTGGGCATCAAAACAGGCGGCGCCACCGGCGGATCCACCTTGTGGGAAGCCTTCAAAACTGTGGCCTCCGGTTATTCCGATTGTGTACTGGCCATGGGCTGGGAGCGGATGGATGAAGTTCCCACGGATGAAGGGAACCATTATATCGCCTCCGCAGCGGATAAAGACTGGGAAACACCGTTGGGGCACATCTACACCGGCTACTATGCGGTGATGGCCCAGAAATATTGGCAGGTGTTTGGAAAATCGGAAGAATCCTTCCGCCGTACCATGGCGGAAATCGCCGTGAAGAACCGGGGTTATGCCCGCATGAATCCCCATGCCCAAGGGGGAATGAAGATTACCGTGGAAGATGTCCTGAATTCCCCGGTTGTGGCCCATCCCCTCCATGCTCTGGATTGTTGTTTGATGAGCGTTGGGGCGGCTTGCACTATCTTTTGCGATGAAAAAACGGCCTACGAATTGACCGACACTCCTTTGCGAGTTTACGTAGCCGCCGGAAGTCACACCTTGCGTCCGGCCGATCGTCGCCACATGGAAATTCCGCTACTGCCACATGAATCTGCCGATCAGTACAAAGACCTGGGTGAACGATTCCCCGGTGGTGATCGCTATCCCGGATTTACGGGCTTCCTGGCAGCACGAATGGCGGCCTACTATGCCTATGGTATGGCGGGCATTACCGATCCCACGGAAGACCTGGATCTGGTGGAATTGCATGACGCCTTCACCATCAGTGATATCCAGACCTATGAGGATATTGGTATTCGCCCCTATGGCGAAGGTCGCACGTATGTGGAAAGCGGTGACTGTTATCATACCAATCCTAACACAGGTAAACCTGGAAAATTACCGGCGAATTTGTCCGGGGGCCTGATTGGCAACATGCATGCCGTAGGCGCCACAGGCATCATGCAAGCCGTGGAAGTGGCGCAGCATATTTGGCATCGCTGGGAAGAAATGCACAGTGATCCAAAGAAATGGGAGCAATTTGGCCGTAAAAAACCGGAGGATTGGACCAATCTCCAAGTGGAAAATGCCCACCGCGGTCTGGCCATCAGTCATGCTGGGGTTGGCAGCCATGTAACCGCCACCGTAGTTGTGGATCCCGATTATGTATTGGAAAGGAGTGTATCATGACACAAACGCAGGAACGTGGAACTGTTCGGGTCGAAAAAGGCCGTTATCGGGTTCAGGGATCCTTTTCTTTTATGTATCCCAATTCGCCTATTTACAATGAAGCAGGCCATTTGGTGGGCGTAACCAATCCCCGGGATATCACCCATATTCATTCCTATGGGGGCGAAGCGCCGTTTTTTGAATCCTTGTCCAAAGGCCGGCTATTGGGAACTCAATGCGACAATCCCGATTGTGAATTTCACGGGACCAAACATATCCCCTTTGTGATTCATTGTCCCGATTGTCTGCAAAAGACTACCATCGTTGATTTCACCGAATTGGCCCGGCAGACGGCGCGTGTTCATACCTTCATGGTGACGGAACGCACAGGTGCCTTTAACACCCTGAAAACACCCATTCGGTTCATTAATATCGAATTTGATGGTGTAGCCACCATACTTATGAGTTACTTATCCCTGGGCGAACCAGAGATCGGGATGCGGGTTGTTCCCATCTTTAACACGGAAAAACCTACCTTCACGATTCTCGATTTGTCCTGGGTACCCGAAGGTACCGCTGCGGATAAGCTTCCGGAGCATTTTACGTTCGGGAATTAACGACCGTACTTAAGTACCTGACACTATAAACGCATATACCGGTCAGGTGTGGCCAGAAGAAAAGCAACACCTGATCGGTATTTTTATTGGTAACGTTGAATGAAAGGTCCATCGCTTTGAATCCCAACAGGATCGCTGTATAATCCACCTCATTTTTCACGCACAATGCCATCAAAACCATCAACCTTTGGATTATACAGTCTCCTGATCCTGGCGATGCTCGCCTGGGGTTTGTCCTGGACCAACGGGAAAATCCTGGCCGGATATACGGCTGTTTCCCATCTGATTTTCTGGCGCTTTTTCATGGCCAGTATTCTATTCACCCCCTTTGTATTCCTAACCCACAATTGGAAAATCCATTCATCCCGGGGATGGAAAGGTGCATTGCTTGGCGGTGTGCTGATCGGAGCTTACAACCTCTTTTTCTTTCTAGGTTCTCAATTGGGGTTAGCTGGAGCCGGTGGTGTTCTTGTAACCACCTTGAATCCAATTCTTACAGCAGTGATTGCTGCTCTGTGGTTCCGCCGTTCCCTGAGGAAAAAAGATTATGTCGGTTTGGGACTTGGCATTATAGGCGGTTCGATCATCCTGCGAATCTGGGATTTTAGCTTTGCCGCCTTGTTTCACACGGGAAACGCATTTTTTCTGCTCTGCGCATTAGTCTGGGCCTTCCTTACGGTACTTACGGAATCGGTGAAGGATTCCATCAATATCCTCACCTTTAGTCTGATCGCATACTGGGTAGCAGGATTGCTGGCGCTTCCCTTTTCATTGGTTCAGGGAATCGGCGCAGTATTCCACTTGGACTGGATTTTCTGGATAAACTTATTCTCCGCTTCTGTCGGGGCCATGGCTTTTGGAACCACCGTTTATTTTCTGGCCACCAAATCCCTGGGATCGGAACGATCCAGCGCGTTTATTTTTATGGTTCCGGTCAGCGCCATGGGTTTTGCAAAGTTGTTCTTACACGAACCGCTTATTCTCTCTACACTAATTGGTGGTGCTTTAGCGATTGTGGCAGTCTATTTAATTAATCG
>CAZHTM010000001.1:171335-238054 GCA_964535735.1 uncultured bacterium | reverse complement strand
TTGGTTAACAAATTAGGGTAATTCCGCCTATGCCTCCAGAAAATTAATGCCAAATGATAAATGGCTGAATAATCCACTGGTTGGACGTTCGACCTTCAGGCGGTTGATCCGTCGGCTCCAAATAATCTACACTTCGATCAATCCCCAGATTCAGGCCAAACTGGTACTGTCGCCAGGTAAATGCCTTACCCATTACAACCTTCAATTCCATAGGACCCTTGATAGTGGGCCCAGTTGCCCATCGCAGGCGGACATCCACATTATGATTACCAGCCCACCTCGATTGAAGATTGGAAAAGTTTTCCCATGAAAACTGAATTGTAAATCCATCCGGGCGTTTCGGATTTTCTTCCCAACGATAGCCTAATTTTATATCCCAACCAATAGGATACGTTCCACGGGTCTCTCCTTTAATTTTCCACTCCAATCGCATCCAGGATTGGTGTACTAATTGTCCTGAAACCAATTCCTGAGAGCTGGCGGTGAGCACCCAACCACTAACTCCAGATGCTACAGGCACAAGGGTATATGTAGTATCCAATTCCCAAAAAGTAGCAAAATCGCCTGCAAATAAGCTCACCGACCAGGGTTCTTGAAATCCTGACCCCATAGACGCTAATAAATTCCAATTTCCTGTGATAGAAAAAGCTGAATATACGCTTGGTACATTTTGTGGCAGGATAGCAGCTAACCACCCCATGGGATATCCGGTTATTTCCAACGCCAGATAGCCAGGAATTAAGCCATTACGCCCTAGACGTTTAAATAAGACGGTTTCTCCCTCGTCCCACAAATATAATTCATTCTCCGCCAGTATTGCCTGATAAGTGGATGCATACGTGCGGTAAATCCCTGGTTTAAAAGTCATCCCTCCTTCCAATTCACCCCACATCCAGTGTAATCCCGGATTGGCTGCCAATAAGGAGAATTGTAAAATCCCAACTCTCAGAATCCAAATGAGAAGATAATCCTTCAAGTGGAACTAATGGATATAGTGCTTAATGGTCTGGGTTAATTCATGAAGTCGAAACGGTTTTTGTAAAAAACCCACTTTACCAGACTGGAATAATTCCGCAGCACGAGTATCTTTACTATATCCGCTCATGAGAATACAGCGAACATCAGGATTGATATTCACTAAATGCTCGTATGTTTCAACACCATTCATCCCCGGCATCACCAAGTCAAAAAGCACCAAATCAAAATCACCTTTGGATTCCCGATAAATGTCCACAGCTTGGTTACCGTTTTCGGCCAATACAACAGTATACCCCAAACTTTCCAACTGCATTTTAATCACTTCCCGGATATCTTCTTCGTCTTCAACCACTAAAATCCGTTCCGTTCCTGCTTCGAGGTGGGTATCCTCTACCGTCTCAGTAACTTCTTGATTAGAAACAGGCAAATATAAATTAAATGTTGTCCCTTCGCCCGGTTCACTGTAACAGGTAATCTGTCCATGATGAGCGCGCATGATACCATAGGCTACGGATAATCCCAGACCGGTCCCCACGCCTTCCCCTTTGGTTGTAAAGAACGGTTCGAAAATTTGATCCAATACGTCTTCAGGAATCCCGATTCCCGTATCCGTAACCGATATTTTAACATACTGCCCAGGTTTCAGATCTCGAATTTCACGGATGTACGACTCATCCAATACAACATTCTCATTCCGGATGTATAATTTTCCACCCTGAGGCATGGCATCCCGGGCATTAATAAACAAATTGGTTAAGACCTGGTCAATTTGATTTCGATCCGCAAATACATTCCAGCATTCGGGATTTAATTCGACATCGATATCGATTTTCTTATCGAAGATTTTTTCGGAGACTTTTAAGGCCTCCTGAATCATTGAATTAACGGAAACTGTTTCCGGATTAAATTGTGTTTTTCGTGCAAAGCCTAAAAGTTGCTTAGTGAGTTGACTGGCGCGTTCAGTCCCTCGCAGCATAGCCTCTACTGCTTTTCCTTCTGCTGAATCGGGATCATTCAATTTGGAATTAAGGAATTCAGCATAGCCCATAATGCTTGCTAAAATATTATTGAAATCATGTGCCACGCCTCCTGCGAGACGTCCCATGGATTCCATTTTTTGCGACTGCCGCAATGCAGCTTCCATTTTCTCAGCTTCTTTTTTCTGAATTTGGCGTACCAACTCTTCGGTGACTCTCACCGATACAATTTTCATAATTTGTTCAATGATATCCGGTTTTTCCGCCGGACGAGTACACATGACGCCTAATATTCCCAGTGGATTGCGTTCAGAATCCACGAGCAAAAGACCGATATAACTTTCAATCTTCAAATCACTGAGTATGGCATCATTGGGAAATTGAAGCGCGACATCCCGTGGAAAAACAGTAAACGAGTCTTCCAATACTTTATGGCAAGGGGTATCTGATAAGCGGCAAGAAAAATTATCGATGATTTCATTACGATGACTGACGGTAATCGACTGGATCAAATTATCCTCTACTTGGGAGAGGTCGGAAATAAAGGCATAGTCCACATTTAATAAATTGGTTAAAAAGGTTACCGTGTTGTGTAGAAAAGCTTCCCCTTCAATCGCAAGTGATCCTTCAGCTATTTCATACAGGGTTGTTTGAATGAGTCGCTGTTCGGTTACATCGCGGATAAAACAAAGTATGTTAATCTGGCCATTGGAGAATTGGATTGGACTCCAAATCATGGAAACAAATATCTCTGTATCATCTTTCTTTCGGCGTAAAGCCTCCAGATGGATTCTCGTATGTGATTTCAGGGCTTGATCCAGAGATTCCTGTTCTTCAGCATTAGGTTTGCCGATGAGGTCTCTTAAACGATGCCCCACCGCTTCTTTCCATGTGTAACCAAAGATTCGACTGAATTCCCGGTTAACCTGAATTATAGTTTCATCCGTGCTGGTTAAAATAATCGCTTCCGGTGCGCTATCAAAAATCTCTGATAATTTAGTTTTCTCCGTTTCCAGATTCCGTTCAATTTGTCGACGTTGTTCATCTAATTGGAAACTGCGAATAAAATTCCCTAAAACCGTTAGAAATGGATCTAATCGTGATATGGTGGCTTCTGAATATCCCTTGGGATTATTTCCCAATCCTATAAATGCTACTACATCTCCCTTTACTTTAATTGGGATTCCTAAAAAGGACGTTATATCGGGGTGGTTAACGCTTAATCTTTCACAGTTATACTCATTTTTAACATTATTCGAGATGACGGGCGTCCCATCCAACACGGCCCGCCCCATAAGAGCCGTGGGAGATAATATCCTTGAAAAATCCGGATCATAATCCTGAATATTCCTTTCACTGGACGACATGATATAATGAGACATTTCTACCTGGTCTTCGTCCAATACTTTTGTTTCAGCAATGAATCCCAATTTGGATCCATCGAACTTCAGGATATCATCAAGAAGTCCTTGTAAGACTAGAGAATGGTCTTCCTGAGTGAAAAACCGGGATTGAGCCCGATTTAGTGTTCCTAGAATCGCCTGATCTTCCTTAAGTTGCTTTTCAGTTGATTTCCTAATCTCAACTTCTGCTTTTAACTCTTTGTTTAATTCCCGTAATTCTTTTGTCCTCTGTTCTACATGACGATCCAACTCATTATTTAGTTGGTTCAATTCTCTGAAAAGAGACAGGCTGTCTAGCTTAGATACCGTAATATCCATTACCCTTTGAAGCAACAGTGGGAATTGTGACAATTTATCTTCTATGGATTTATCGTCGATAAAAATTAAAACTCCATTTTTAATTAAACGTGATTCAAAGGGCAGCAAAGCAATGTACTGAGGATTCAGTTTTTTCTTGGAAAAGGGTAAATGGTGTACCTTTTCTTCAATCTCTTCCCTGAATAAAATGACGATTCCCATGGACATTTGGAGAAAAACGTCCGGATTAAGCTGAATCTTTTGTCCGGTTTTTATCGCCAAAGGACGAGTCATATAATGTTGTTGGATAACTAAATTGGTTCCCTGAACCTGGCAGCATGCACAAAAGGGAATATTTTTTAGAATAGCAATTCTTTCCAATAATCGGTCAATCACGTCATCCGGAGAATGAATTAGGCTGAAATTTTCCGCGACCAGACCGATGAGCATAATATCTTCCGCGCGCTCGGATAGAGTTTGGTTTTCTTCTTCCAAGACACGAATTCTTTCAGTCAAGGTTTGAATCTTCTGTTTTAATTGATTTTCAGTCATTCACCATCATCTCCATTATTGTGTCAGCAACGGACGAAGAAAAGGAGTTCTTCTTCCGGAAAGATCGGTCTGAACGATTTTAATCCCATGCCCCCCATGAATGAAAATTGATGAGGTATTAAGACTAAAATTTATCCTGTGTTACGGGAGATTACAACGGAAGGTTAAACGTAGAAATGCAAAAGCGTAAAACGAATTAGCTATTCATGTATGGTAGGATTATATAGCGACGTGCCGCCCTGGCGCCAGGAAGAATTATGGTCCGTAATTCTGAACATTACCCGAATAAGTAGTGAATTAGTGGTTATTTATCAGGAGTTTAATAGCGCTTCAGCACGTTCCATCTCTCCAATTTTAGCGTATAAGCCAGCCAACCGCCGTTTTACGGTTTTATCCTCAGGCTTTAGCCGATGATAAAGTGTATAATAATGAATAGCGGCAGAGAATTTCTTTTGTTTCAGGTAAAATAGACCTAATAGATCCAGAATAAACGTATTCTCCGGTTGATCATAATAAATCGTTTTTAATTGTTCCTCAGCATGCTTCCAATCTTCAATCGCTAAAAAATATTTTCCCAAAATTTCTCGTTCTCGAAACGTGAGGTTGGGGCGCACACGCAATCGGTGAGCATATTTTTCTACTGATTCTGGAGATTCCAGTTTGAGTCCTATGTGTACTAAATGGTATTCCAAATCACGAATAGGAATTTCAACGTCACTTGACAGGGATTTCCCCTGTTTTTGGATGACATACGATTGTTGAATCATGTCTTCCAATGCCTTGATCTGTTTTACAATATCAGCAGATTGCACCGCAAGTTTATATTCCAGATAACGCGCCCCGATCTGGACCGGAACACGGGATAAGGATTCTTTAATCCAGTGGCGTGCTTCCTGTTGTTTTCCTAAATGAATCAATGTTTCCGCATAGGTGTTTTCCAGTGATACTGTCAGTCTTTCAGGCAAGCCCCCAATGCGGAGAGCTTTTTTAAAATGGGATGCAGCTTTGCGGTAGGCTTTATACAAGGCATAATGCTGAGCCATCGTATAATGGGCATAAGCTGATTTCGGATTCTCTTTTACAGCCATTTTTAATAATGTTTCATTCCTCTTGCGTTTGGCGTCTGCCTTTTCACCAGTATAGCTGTAACCTATATGATCCAGAATAATCTTCGAATCTTTCTCAACACCATGTAAGGCGGAAATGCTGGGAGCGATTTGCTCATGAATTCGACCTGAAAAGCGAATACCATAGTGGTTAGAGAACAAACGGTGGGCATCGGACAATGTATAATTTCGTCCATCAGTTTTCAGACTTCGTATCGTCACTAAAAAAGCCGTCGGGACCGACACCCGTATTAGGCAATCCTGTAATGCCGGAACGGATTCCGGAATCAATCGCTCATCCGCGTCTAACCAAAGGATCCAGTCACTGGTGGCATATTTAATGGACTCGTTTCGCGCAGCGGAAAAATCATGTTTCCAAGGGAAAAAATAAACTTCCGCTCCATATTCTTTGGCTATCTCTGGTGTAGCATCCGTAGATCCTGTATCCACAACCACAATTTGAGACGCCAAGGATTTTACACTCTCCAGGCAATCCCGAAGCACATCGGCCTCATTCTTCACAATCATGCAGACCGAGAGTGTGTGATTGGAAATCATGCGTTGGATTGTTTATTCTTTTGTCAGGAAACCGATAAACGCTTTTCCAGCGTTTTAAATAATTCTACCTCAGTTCCCGCATTTAATTTAATTCCCAATAAATCACGATCCACTTCGTAATATTTTTCGCCTTCACCTACAAGTTTCGTTTTAAGGATTCCGTGTTTCTTATATTTTTTCAAAATGTAGTCGTACTCTTCAACTGGTCGGCCTACTACCGCTTGAAATTGTTCGTTAAAATAGGATACTGGAAAATCATTAGCCGAAGCCTGCTGTTTAAGCAAAGTTTGAATAAAGTTCAGCACCGCCAGCTCTTCTTTTGGTAGTGCATCAAATTCTGTTTGAAGTGGATTTCCAGTTTCTTTTAAAAATTGCTCTTTGCAATACGCTGCATATCGGGAAAATACATCCGGCTTTTCAATGATCAGCAATTTCCCTTTTTCGTAATTGATTTCACTCCGAGCCAACTCGGTTAACGCCAACCGATTCAATACCTTATTTATCTTCGGTTCCGGAATGTTCATGAGCATGGCGATGGTTTCAGCCGTTTCAGTCCAGCTTAGGATTTTATGATTATTCGCATCTATTTCTTCATTTTTTAACAAGTAATTCAGTAGAAAGATAACACGCCGTCCCAAGGCTTTAGGACTATCAGCGCCTAGCGATTTATCAGCACTTCGAATACGATCCACAAGGATCAGGAAGAAAGACTTCATCCATTCGGGAACTTCTCCCAAGCGTTTTTTAAACAAGATCTGGTTGATTTCCAGACAAGTACATTCATCCAAAGCACGAACGGAGGCGGATCGTGGCCGTCCATCAATGAGGGACATCTCTCCAAAAATGGACCCGGATTTCAAGGTTGCCAGGACGACTCTTTGTCCATTGATCATTTTAAATACTTCCACCTGTCCTTTTTGGATAATAAACATGGAAGTACCGGGATCTTCTTCCTTGAAAATGATATCACCGGGATGAAAATTCTTTAAAATTTGTTTTTCGAGGTAAGTCATGGGATCAAACCATCTACACTGTTAATTCAGATTATTATTTTCACTAAATGCATCATTATACTAACCAATATTTCCAGAAAATTCGGGCTCAAGCATTTCCGGAGATTTTTGAGAAACTAGATTATGGGTTTCCAATAACGCTTTTAATGCTTTACGGTTACCTGGGTCTAATTTTACAACTTTTTCAAAAATGGCCTTTGCACTATTAATCTTTCCCAAAGATTGAATAATTAACCCCGTCTGGTAAAGTCCCTCGCTATGTTCAGGATCTTTTTCCAACAACGTTCTTGAAACAACCAGAGCGTCTGAAATCCTCCCCATTTTATTTAAGCATTTCATTTCACCAACTCGTGCCATAAGGTCTAAAGGATTTTCCTTTACAACAATTCGATAAAAATTTAAAGCCTGTTCGTATTCCTTTTTAGCAAATAATTCGTCGGCTTGATTTATTAGAAATGGCAAATATTTATCTAGAGGATTTTTCAATTCCAATAATTCATTATAATCGACATGAGGCCATTTTTTTCTGAATTTTTCACCTCTCTCTCTTAGACTTTGTTTATAATCAATGTGATTAGCTTTAAATGTTTGGCTTCCGTAATGATGGATAAAAACACTTTCATCACACATTAATACGAGACCTTCCTGGCGATAGCGAAGACAGAGGTCGTCATCTTCAAAGTTACCTATCCCCAAAGATTCATCAAAACCTCCGACGCGAAAGAAATCTTCCCGCCGGGTCAGTAATGCAAATCCAGCCAGGCGACGGCGTGGGGTCAATTTCCCTTTATTCCTTTCATGAATCGCTTTAGCGAAAGAAATAAAATCATCTTTTTCATAGGGCACATCCTTAACTATCTGACGACCGCTGATATAATTTGTAATTGGGCCCACCATTCCAATGCGATCATCTTTTTCTATGGAGGCGACTAATGTTTCCAGCCAATTCTCATAGACCAAAACGTCGTTATTCAGGAATAGAAGATATTGCCCCTTCGCCAGTTCAGCTCCTTGATTATTACCAGCTCCGAAGCCGCGATTTTCCTTATTAAAGATAACATGCACATTTTCATACTTCCGTTGCAGATTTTTAAGGTACGATCGTGTTCCGTCAGTGCTATTATTGTCAACGATAACTAGTTCAAAAGGCAGACGGGTATGCGCCATAATTGACTCAATACATTTCCGGGTGTATTTGTGGGCGTTCCAGGTCAACATAACAATAGACACTTCCGGTTGTACAGCGGCATCACGCATAGCATGGGATAGGATTTCGGCCACACGGTTGCCCAGGACCTGAGGACTCCAATTCTCTTCTACTAGCTTGCGACCATTAAGCGACAATTTTTCCCATAGGACCTGATCTTGGTAAAGCGTAATAACAGATTCCGCAAATGCCTCTGCCTCATCGGCGATGAGTACATGCTTACCATGTTTGAGATGCATACCCTCCGCGCCAATTTCTGTTGTTACCACCGGTAACCCCCAAGATAAGGCCTCTCCGATCTTTCCTTTCATTCCGGCTCCAAAGCGCAGTGGATTCACTGATATACGCGCTCGTTTCAGGTAAGTACTAAGATCTTTGACATACCCGGTTATCTTCACGTTGTCATTTCCCAAATCGATTATTTCCTGCGGCGGGTTAGTACCCACAATGTACAATTTGATATTGGGAAGTTTTGATTCGATTAGGGGCCATACCTTCTCGACAAAGAATTTCACAGCGTCTATATTCGGCGGATGATTAAAGTTGCCTATGAATAATAGATCCTTTGTTTCGGTAAATTCTTTTTGCCAATGAATAGTTTCATGGATATTTGGCAAAACATGAATGGGCTTTTGTTTGATATATTGACTAATAGTTTGTTTATCTTTTTCCGTGACTGTGATTAACGCATCAGCTTTATTGTAAATATTGATTTCTCTGCGCTTATTCTGCTCTGCCTGCTTCTTCTTAAGATTATCCCTTTTAAGCTTAGCTTCCCGGATTTCACGAACGAAATGTATATCGACTGTATCAATCCAAATTTTTGTGCCAGGCGAGTATTTTTTTACAAAAGGAAGATAATATTCCGCAATATCCCACATAGATAAAATAGCCAATTCATAAAATCTACTTTTCAAAATATGTTTAAGATTTAAAGGTGATCCAATTTTCAACATACCTATTGCTTCCAATGCAGAGGGATCTCCAGAATAAACTTCTATTCCTAGATTCTGGAGAATTGGCATATACATATCTTTTAATAAATCATCTCGTGCAATAAACGTGACATGATAATTAAGCCATTTTAATAATTTAAGTATGTGGAATAGTCGGAGAGACCCAGATGCTTTATCAAACATTGGCAAGAATGGATCAATCACAAGGATGTTACCCCTTGCATGGGGTAAGTCAGGAATATTTATCCATTTTCCTTTAAAATATTCTATATCCCTATTTGAAATTTTTTCGGGAGCACTAGAACGTCCCCTGTTATTTTTATTAAGATTTAAATCAGAAGTTTTTTCTTGTACTATACCTTTAATTTTAAATCCATTAAACGTCCACGCATAAAGATTCATCAACTCTAAATTTATTAGTCTTTTTTCTTCATTAGATTTCGTTTCTAATAATAATGACTCAAGATAATTCACTCGATCTACTTTTCTATGAAGACTTTCTTTTACATATTGCCATTTTTCTTCTGCATTAGTTACCTGGCAATATCTTTGAATATGGGGGTCTGGGTGAAGTTGACTAAAAATATACTGCGATTTTCCCTGCTTCTCACATCTTTCGCAAAACTGTTTATATGTAATCGGGCGTACCATATAACTGATTGCATTTGGATTATAGATGACGTTTAGACCGAATTTTGATAACCGATATCCAAGCTCAATATCTTCACTTCCAAATCGGAATTGGTGATTGAATACACCATGTTTAATTAGCAATAATTTTTTACAAGATGTACGCCCGCCCCAAAAATAAGTAAAATCCAGTGATTGACCATTTTTCAGATTGTTATATGAGAAAAGAAATTGTCCAACATTGATTATATAATCCATTAACGGTGATACTTTTAGTGAAGGCAACCAATTTGTATATCCTAAAACAGCCACATTTTCTTGGGGATTCTTGGAATGCGTCTTAAGATGTTCTTTAAGTAGGTTTTTTTCTGCTATGTCATCATCATCAAAGAATAACACGATGGGACTTTTCGAAGCAAATACGCCTAAATTTTTTGCAGCTGCTATTCCTGAATTCTTCTGATATATATATTTCAGTAATATTTTAGACTGAAAGTCCAAACAAACTTCTTTTGTACTATCTTGAGAACCATCATCAATCACTATAACTTCGTATTGATTTCGATCCAAAGTCTGATTTTCTAAACTTCTTAGACAAGTTCTAAGAAGTTTTGCACGATTGAATGTAGGAATTACTACGCTTATTAACGTATTCTGCGTCAATCTTTACTCCAAATACTTATTTTTTGCAATTTTATTTCATCCCCATTGTTAATGAACTATCTTGTCATTATCCATAATGAAAATATTTTTTATGGTATGACACTTAAAACCTGATGGCATTCTTCAGTTTTTATATGTTTTTTAGAGTTAAACAAATTTGTTCTTTGTTGATCGACAAGATTCCAATTATAATTTTCCACCGCCCTTCTAATGCTATGATCAACAGGTGTATTATCTATAATTCCCATTGTCATGTTATAACGCTCCAATTCATAGGCCCACACGTTTTCGTATCCCCATCCCATCGGAGAAGTCAGATCAAATGGGAATATTTTGTTATATATAGATTTATGAAAGCTCACAACAGGGCCGATCTCCACAAACCGAGTTTGTCGAGCTCTTAAACCAGGATGCTGACCAACAATGGGGTGATCAATGTAGGAATTATTAGTTCTTGCTGGCTGAGCTAATGCAAAACCAACTTCAGATTGCAAACCTAAATATTGGTCTAGGAAATCTATGGGCATGATAACATCATCATCCGTTATTAGGACATATTCATATTTATCTAAATTCTCTTGATTTATTATGTTATTTATAATTTTAAACTTTGGCACATTTTTATACAGTATTTCTTCAGTAACTGCGGCCACTCTTTTTGTTGGAGGTTCACCACCTAAAGCAACCCAGCGTTGAGTTACGTTAAATAATTTTGTTCTCGAAATTATTGTTACTATGTCGTCAACATTATTCTCCTTACTAGCTAAATAAACGCCGACAACTAGTACTTTACTTTTCCTTTCTTTATTCCTTCCGTTAAAATGAATTATTTTTTTTATTCTTGGTCTTCTTTTATTAAGAATAACAGGATTCAAAAGTGGAGAATTATCTTTGTTGTCTGTCTTAAAGTTTGAATTCAACTCAACAACGCTAAGTGGCTGATATAATATAGATTCTCCTTTTCTCCTTAATACATAGCACAAATCAATTATTGCCATTCCCAAATGGCTGAACCTTTTATCAAATCCTCCTGCGGCTATCCAACTCTTCTTTGAAAAAAGCGAACAAAATCTAGATACTGATTCTATTTCTTCTACATAATTATATTTCGGATGATCTGATGGATACCCTATTCCATTCCCTTGAAGACTTCCCTCCTTAAGATATGAATATCCTGCTTCAACTAGTTGATTATCATGATTAATAACCTTAGCCCCAACTGCTGCACATTTTTCTTTACTGTGAAAGATATTGACCAGGTTTATTAACCATCCATTCTTTACTTCTATATTGCTACTTAGGAATACTACAATATTGCCCCGAGCACTTTGAACGCCCTGATTGCAAGCTTTTATAAAGCCTGTATTTGTTCTATTATTAATTATAACAATGTTATTTAATTTTGCCTTAATTGAATCTAAATATTCTTCAGTATCATCATTAGAACCGTTATTCACAATAATAATTTCATATGATGGATATTTCGTGTTCTGCAAAATTGATTTTATGCAAGCATGGGTTAATTTAATTTTGTTATATACCGGAATAATAATGGATACCAAAGGTTGGTTCGAATAACTTTCGAATACGGGATTGGGTTTCAAACCCTGTCGTGCCGTTTCTCCATCATATTTTTGTAACGTTTTGGGATTCTTTATGAATTGATAAGCTTTGTTACTGATTTGATCATACTGTACATGCCACTGATTGGATCTTTCTTGAGGATCAAACCGACTTTTTCTCTCATTAAATACCTTTTTAATACCATGCTGTTGACTCCTAATTGGATAATGACGCATGATAAATGGAATCGGGAAAATGCGACGACCTTTAAATTCAATAATATGCCCACCACTCCTCCAAAGATTGAAGTCCTGACCATAATATTTCCAACATTTTAATTGAACTGTATCTGATTGATGATTTGGTTGTGAATAATATCGCAGTGCTTTCCTTACATCGCTTCCCGGAATAAAATCATTATTTACGGGTTTAAAATCAAATATGGAAAATTCAACGGCGTTGTATCCCTGACTGTCAACGATTTTCAAGCCATCATAAAGAGAAATTCCTAGCCAAGGGGATTCACGAAATTCATCTGCATCTATGTGCATATACCATCCTGGCCCTAGAGATTTAACGATATCTTCTTTTCGTCTTAAAATATATCGCCAGGCATATACATCCTTTGGGAGTTCAAATCCTGAATCTTCAGGAAATGTTTCAATCTTTATTACACCCTTCCCTAAAAACTGAGAGACTATTTTGACCGTTTCATCCGTAGAATGATGATCGATAAAATAAACCAATATTCCCTGGTCAATTAAATCTTTGATAACATGGTAAATCACATCGGCTTCATTGTAAGCAGACATGATGGCTACGACTCGGAATTCACTATTATTATTTTGCGGTATTCTAGAATTATGGAACCCGGAAATTCTATTTTTCCCTGTTTTTTGAAAGTGTTCCAATGATTTGAAAAATGATTTCCATCGTGATTGTATTATTGGTTCTTTTTCAATCCAACTAAAGAGAAGATTACATTTACTAAAATAATCCTCGTTCCAATAACTCCAATCACCCAACCAAGCAAAATACAGTCCTTTATATACAGAACCAGCGAGGGCAGTGCCTGTTTTTTGCTGTAAATATCGCCATCCAATGAGTAATGATGAATTTACCTGAGTTAACTGGTTTCGACTACTGACACCACCATTATTCACGCGGTAATGAACTAAAGATTTTTTGCAATTAGCTAAACCTTCTTCAAAGTTCAAACTCATCCTGCACCAAAGATCATAATCTTCTGCATGTGGTCTATCTGATAAATAGCCACCTGCTTTTTGAATAATATCCCTCCGCATCATGACTGATGGATGAACAAAAGAACAAGAGACTACTAACCGTCGAATAATTTGCTCTTCCACAACAGGAACGATTTCTTCCCCAAGGACCTTTCCTTCTTCATCGATGATGATCATCGAGGAGCCATACAACATGATATTGGGGTTAGATTCCATATATTGCGTCTGAATCTTCAATCGTTCTGGCAATGATATATCATCCGCATCGGCACGAGCAATGTATTTACCCTTTGCTAATGCCAGCCCGCGATTTAATGTCTTTACAATCCCTAAATTTTTCTCATTTTTACAATAAACGATGCGATCATCCTCATAGGACCTTATAATTTCTGCTGTTTTGTCCGTAGACCCATCGTCCACGATTATGAATTCAAAATCTTTAAAAGTCTGATTTAGTATGCTATCTATTGCTTCGCTAAGAAATTGTTCTCCGTTATAAACAGGCATTACGACAGATACTAAAGGTCCCTCCACATGATTCCCTGACAAGTATTTATCCACTAAATCCCAATTATCTTTAGAAAATGATGCAAAGCGCCAGTCTTCGTGCTGAACAGTTAAAAGATCGTCTAAATACTGTATTCCGTGGACAGCATTAATTTTATATAGAGATAATGCCAATTGTATAAACAGGTTTCGGTCCTGATAACTCCAGTTCAAATCATAGATTATCGATTTCAGCGGAATGTTTTCTGAAATTGAAAGGTGGTCCTTTTCCTGAATTACATTTATCAGTTTTGATAATTCTTTTCGCAGGGGAAAGCTTTCATGTAAATCGCCGGTTATCAGGGGCTCCAACAGGCGTTTATTAGATGGATTATAAAATAATATAGGTACTTCCTGATGACAGGCATTTGGTGTAAACCCATGGTACTTCCGAACATTTATACGGTATCCCTGATTGAACAAATCTTTTAATTCATCTGCGGAATAAGCATGGAATTCTCCTGCTCGATTATTAGGGACAACTGTTTGAACCTTGTTAACGGGAACACAAAACGTTATAGATTGTTTAGGACAAACCAACTCTGGAGTTTGGTTTATAAACTTGGATGCTTGATTTGCTAATATCCATTCCAAGTTATTTGGATTATGGGCTCGAAAATCAGATAATATTTTAAGTATGACTTCAGCACGATAGATCGAGCTTGACACTTCCAATGGATATCCGAAATCATGATCACTCCCCACCCAATTAAATGTGAAAAATTGGCTAGGTTTGATAGGTGAGAATACTGGCAATGATTGATCTTTGTTTAATGTATAACAGTACGTAGTGTTTTTTCCCAGACGTAATGAAAAACCGATGGCCTTCTTCTGAGATTTAAATATTGTAATCAAATCTTTCAGGACAAAATCCTGGACAAATATGTTATCATCCACTAAAAATAAAATGTAATCAAAACCTTTTAATTCCCTTACTAAATCCTGATGAAAATCAGTTTCTTCAATAAAATCTATCCAATCATAAATTGCATAATCACCTTGAAGCGTTTGGTAGCTCGCCGAATGTTCAGGATCAGCTTTGAATAATACACTTATGTGATATTCTGAAATATCAGAACAATGAAGTATTAAGGATTGTAATACGCCATCTAACTGAAGAGCCCGATTATAACTGAAAATGATTGTATTGAGATTCATGATTCTTTAACCATTTCGGGCATAGGTTGTCTGGTGATTGAGCGGTGTTTTTTTCGGATACGGCGACAGATATATCCTTCCAGTACCAGAAAATCCATGTTGGTATCTAGAAAATCACGAATTGCATCTTTAGGACTTTCCACAATAGTTCGTCCATGCTTATTAAACGACGTATTTAAAATGACACCATATCCTGTTATTTCTTTTACCTTCTTGATTAGGCGATAATAATTAAGGTTATCCTCCTCACTTACGAATTGAGCTCTAGCCGTACCGTCCACATGGATAGCGCCCGGTAATATTTCCCTGAATTCTGGTTTCATTTTAAACGCAATTGTCATGTGTTTATTGGAATAAGCGTGTTCGAATAGTTGCTCCCGTTCTTCCTCAAGTATTGAGGGACAAAATGGTTGAAACCATGGACGGTTTTTGATCTGTCCATTGATTTTATTTTGAATTTCAGGATCACGCACATCAGCGACAATACTCCGATTTCCTAAAGCACGCGGCCCCCATTCCATTCGCCCTTGGAAAATGGCACCCACTTCACCGTGAGTAATGAACTCCGCCACTAACTCCGGCCAGTCATTCGTCCGGTCCACTACTGTTATTTCCGAGGAAAATTCATCAACTGCTCTTTCGACGTCATCCTGAGAATAAGCGGTACCCCAATATGGCATCACTTGGGCTTGAAGCCATTTCAATTCATTGTAAGAATATCCGTTTTCCAGTAACGAAAGGATGGCCGCTCCCTGAGCCGCACCATCATCCGCCATGGCGGGTGTGATAAATATTTCCTCTGCCAATTCATCATTTATATGCATATTAGCGATCACATTAGCAGCCACCCCACCACTTAAACAAATTTTTCTTATCCCGGTTTTTTCAATGTAATAGGACACATATTGCAACAATATTTTCTCTAAAAACTTCTGGATAGCGGCGGCCACATCCTCTTTTTTCATTTTCTGCAAAAGGGTTTCCATTTTATCCAAGCTCAGTTCTTGCTCAGTTGCACGATGATCTATCTTTATCGAGCCGTTTTTATCCAGAGATACCAATCCATTCAGAGTATTGAAAAGATCGTTATTCCATTGGCCAAATGCGGCCAACGCTTCAACTTTCCCTTCATCAGAGTCAGGTCGAAAGCCCAATAGATACGTGAAATATGAATAAAGTCCTCCGATGGAACATTCGTGCGTTACCGATTGAGTTGAGGATTTAAATGTTAAAGCCCGTACATCGGATCTCGAATTGCCAATTTCCTTGAACTCACCACGCTCAACATGATAGACACGGGAAAAATATTGATCATCACCATAACCGTCAAATGCAAACACTAAAGCCGTTTCGAATGGCGATGAATAATATGCCGACACAGCATGACAGTATTCATGGTCAAAATGGGAAAGTTCAATAGTAGCATTAGGAAATATTTTTGCAAGTCTATTCTCGAAATGCTGATCCAAAGTGATCAGTGTTTGGTCTTCGGTTATTTGTAAATATTTATTACCAACCGGTGATGAAAATACTTCCAATTTCTCCTGGTCTGGCATTTTGTGGAATTGTGCCAGTTTCGTTTCAAAATCTTTGACATAGGGTGCATTAAATAATTCACGTTCCAGGAGATTTTGTTCATAAACATGAATGGGAAGTTTCTCGGATCCCTGACAAATAAAACAGCTTCCCAGGTGAATCTTTTTAATTTGCGTTGGGTCTATTTCTTTATATGCGATCATCCGATTAAGGGCAGGTATTGGAAAGAGGGTATCATGCTTATACCGGGTTACTCTTTCCGTCGCTAATCCGAACTGTACCTGATGGGCAGGATCTATGGAAAAGATCGCGGAATCATGGCCGTAATACTTGATCCCGATATATAGTGTTTCAGGTGCTTCACTCTGATTTTGTGTATCATTGCTCATTATAGCATTTCCGGGATGTATTTTTTGGAATGGTGTACTGACCGATCCGCCATTGGCAACAATTTCTCTTAGTTGATCGCACCATACATCGTGTGACGGCTTCTCAAGCGGAGAAACAGTACTTTCCCATAAAATAGATTCTGCATTCTTGATTAACTGTTCGATTGACAGGTTATCTATCTTTTTGGCAATAACATGAACATTTGATAAAAAAGGTTCCTGGGACCATGAAACCGATTTGGTTTGAATATTTGTAAACCCTAAGCGTGACAGCGTACGCTCGAACCGTTCAGGGAACCATTGTTCAATATGGTATCCCCAAAATGCCGATTGATCTCCAGTTAAATGGCGAATGATCCCGGTCTTTACAGTCCATTTTGGATTAGACAAAAATGTCTTGATACTTCCTTCAAAATCGGGGGTTTCAATATAAAGTTGCCCTCCAATTTTTAACCATTTTTGCCAACGAATTAATAATGCCAGTGCTGTAACCCGTGGGAAATGCTCAAATACATGATGCAATCGAATTTCATCGACAGAATTATCCGGAAAGTTTAATTTTGTAATATCCGCATAATAATCTGCTTTTATCTCCATAACATTGTGATCTTCTGGAGGATAATCAATGTTGATATACCCTTCAAAATATTCCTCACCACAGCCAAGGTGTAATCGAATTGGATCATTTTTTACAATTAATTGACGAGTAAGAAGTTCTTCATAGGTATTCTCGCCATTCTTTATAATGCCCGTCTCAGTAATTTTCCCACCGATCGATAACAAATCGCTCTTATAATTATAGCGAATTTGATCCTTCAAACTCTGATCAACTTTTCGTCCGACAAGCCCTTTATCATTTTCTAATGTTTCGAATTCAAATCCGTAAAGATTTAATTCTCGTTTCCATGTTTCATAGACTAAAGAGACCAATTTGTCAGTATAATATGTTCGGTAATCTTTCTCCTTACCTTTCCGGCCAATTCTTTGAGACGCTTGGCCCGCATATCCCACACCAAATTCCTTAGCAAAATGTGCCAAATCCTCATCGAGTGAATGGGTGCGATTTAACCAATCAGGTAAAAATTCTCCATTATCTGTGAATAATTGGAAATAAATAAATTTTCTATTTGGCCAAGGTTCTTCACGATTTGCAATTACATTGAGTAAATAATCAAATCCTTTATTTGCATTGATATAGTCATAATGATTGGGATCACAATATTTCGGATTAAATCCGCCTGCATGGAAGTAGTAACTGACTAACCAATCAAATATATTACGTACAGTAGAGAAGATTATCGAATTACCCAGAGAGTTTTTCAAAACGACCCGGTTCATATCTCTCCCTGGTAAATCGTCAATAGGATTGATAACGTTTAAATCATTGACTATATAGCAATGCCCCAAATAGTTCATGGGTTCGATTACAGGTTTAGTTTGGCTTTCCAATTGGGCGAGATAAGTACCTCCGGTTTTGGGGATATGTATATAAGAAACTTTATTTATAGCTTTCGGTATTTCTCTGGAGATACTCGAATCATTGTTATCGGTAATATCCTTCATTTTAATGCCATCTTTAGAATTTTCGTTGGAATCAGATTTCGTATTATTGATGATTGGTTTCTTTGGAGCATGACTTATTATAGATCCTTTCTCAATGCCATAATCAGGACCGATGTTGTGCACTAACCAATTTTGTACATTTTTAACAAATCTTTCCGTGGTGTGGTACTTCTTGAGTTTTTGCAATCCGTTATTCGCTATCCAATTACTGTATTCTTTATCCGCCTGTATTTGACGAATGTGGGCAGCCAACTCTTCCGGTGAATCTGCTGAATACAACAGGATATCCTGTCCATCAATAAACAATTTTTCCGTTTTCGGACGATCCGGGATTCTCCAGGATATCACCGGTGCGCCCACAGCCATCCCCTGTTTGACGCGGCTAGCATATGCATGGGCAAACTGTGGGAGATTGATAACGGCCGATCCCTGAGATAATGATCTCAACCAAATTGGGTATGTGGCTTTTCTTATAGATCGAATTCCATCGATAATCTTATTAAAAACTAATGGATCAATCACCTGGTCCGTAGTCAAGTACGTTTCAACAAGTTTTATTAATTGATTATATTTTTGAGGAAATGAAGTTCGATCTTCGGCAGAAGATCCAATTTTCAATAGTGATTTAAGAGAATCATGCGTTAACCATTTTCTTCGGTGTCCATAAGGAGTACCAAAAAAATATGCCTCTTTGGATGAATGTGGTCGGATTTCATCTGCTATATATTTTTCAGGAATCGATAAGCCACACCACCAAAAGGCTGGAATATGATAATCCGATTGAAGAATATCTACATCATGTTCATCCACTGCAATAATATGAGTCGCGAGTTGTCGGTTTTTTTCCGCCCTTTTTACGCGCCCTTCGGTACCTTTTGGGTTTAGGATGAATTCATACGGATCAGGAACAAAACTTTCAACCTGATACCCAATACGTAACGGGGCGGCGTGCTTAATAAAATCAGCAAATTTTTCTGTGTAATTCGCATGCCCAATCTCAAACCAAATTTGGTCAAACGAATAATTTTGAAGATTATCGATAATTACTTCCTGCCATTTTTCCCAAATTGTATTTTCAGAATAGAGGAAAACAGGAACAGTTATATAGGATAAGTTTTGACTAGTAAATCCTTCTTCGATACCAAAATTACCTTCGTAAGTGTACCGACAGGCATAGTACCATTCTGTCAATTCATTGGTTAATAATAGTATATTTTTTTTCATTGTTACTGGTCCGACATTGTTTCTTGATTGCTATCTCGTTTGGACAGTATCGGATCATCTATAGGCCAAGTTATTCCAAGAGAAGGATCATCCCAGCGAATGGTGAATTGACTTTCGCGATTATAATAAGTGGATTGTTTATAATGAAAAATAGCCTTCTCTGTTAAAACCAAATGGGCTACACCGAACCTCGGTGGTACCAGAATTTGGTAGCGGTTTTTATCCGATATAATAAATGGCTGCCATTCCCGATATTGCTCAGACTGTTCATCGCAATTGACAATCACCAAGTAAATTTCTCCCAACAGGCAGGAAATCAATTTGGTCGTAACCTGATCACCATGAATTCCGCGGAGTACATTTTTCATGGAAACCGAGATATCATCCTGGACAAAATCAACCTCGATCCCAGCCTCGTGATATAATTGGTTATTATATAACTCGATGTAATCACCCCGAAAATCATGAAAAATAGTTGGAGGAGTGATTCTTTTTACGCCTTTTAATTTTGTGGATTCGACAATCATTGCTATCTCAAGATTAGGCTGGCGTCCATACGATTAATGAACCGGATTCATGAAATGGGTCTCCGAAAGGAAATCTCTGGTTTCTCAGAATGCTTAACTGCCCTTCTCTCTCTAATTTTTTTAATTCAGTTAAATACCCCGACAAATAACCTCTCGAATGGTGATACTGATAGGCTAAATAATCATAAAGATTACCTTGTTGATAAAACTCTTCGATTGGTTCATGATGCACAACAATTTTAGGTTTTTGTGATAAAAGATAATTGAGGAAAGGTCTGAATTGAGATCCAACCTGTTCGAGCGCACCTACGGTTAATATACCAGATTCCGGTACCAATTTGAAATTGTGATCGGGATTGAGCATATCAAACTTTTTACCGGTAATATTTGGGTACTTATCATGGATCAGTTCCAAAATCTTTTGTGATGAATCCACCCAATCAAGACCGACCATTTCCATTTCAGGGAAAATTCTGTTGAGTTGATATAAGTATTGGCCAGTTCCGCACCCAAATTCATAAACGACATTAACATTTCTGAAATAAGTATAAGCTGATTGCAATATCAACATTGAATATAGTTTATCCAATATATTAGGGTCTTTCGGACATATATAATCTTCTTTCCCCCTGATTAAATCATAAGGCCTAAGATATTTTGGTTTAAGATTTTGAATTGAAACACCACTTTCAAGACACAGTTTTAAGTTTTCCGCCCACCCGTCCTGGAAGGCAACTTTGTTTTCTTCTGTGGAACGTTTCCGAAGTCTATTCGCTAACAGAACTAATATTTTATGAATATGATTATCCCTCTCCTCTTTCGAAGGGTATCCATATGAAAGATCGGATTCTTCAAAAATTCTTTTAACCTCTGGATGGAGATCTGATGGTTCTATACCCCATACCGCACATAATTGGTTTAATTTGATCCTGGTTTCTTGAGATTTATTCAGAGAATTCATTTTATTAAATGATGGCACGATATTCTTTTGCTTTTAAGGTCTTTGTAATGGACGTCTGTTTTATGGTCTGATCAAAAAAGGTATTATTTCGATACACGGTTTGGATATAATCCATTTCTCCCGCAGATAAATTGGGTAAATCAAGTGTTTGCACGTTTTCTATTACCTCTGTTGAATTCATCATTCCAGGTATGACGGTGGATACTGCCGGATTCGAATAACAGAATGCTAAAGCTAATTGGGGAAGCGTTCTGTTTTTATTTTCATTTAATGGTGAAAATAGCTTAGTCGCTTGAGCCCACCTTCGTATCTGAGCACGTGGCCAATTCGCCCGGTGATCAGGCGGTGTAAATGTCTCCTCTCCCGTATATCGTCCCGTTAAAAAACCAAAGCATAGCGGTGTACGTGCAATTACAGCCACACCCTTTTTCAAACAGAGATTAAATAGACCGATTTCTTCAGCCCGTTGGTCGATTAAATTATAGTTTACTTGGATAGCATCAAGATGATACGTGTTAAGAATCTTCATTCCATCTGCTGGGGATCGCAAGGAAATGCCATAATACCGAATCTTACCTTCCTGAACCTTTTTCTCAAAAAATGTTAAAATATTATCCAAATCTAGACTGTTTACTTCAGGACTGTGTAATTGATATAAATCAATGTAATCTGTTTTTAATCGCGCCAAACTGTTTTCCAGAGCTTGGTTAAGATAGTCAACGGAAAAATCCTGGGGCATGTAAAACCCCGTATGTGGTAGGGTTCCGCCTTTAGTAGCAATAAAGATACGGTCACGTTTGGTCCCTAGAGCTTTTGTAAGTATGCGCTCACTATGACCATCACCATAGAGATCGGCTGTATCAAAGAAATTGATACCTTCATCAAAAGCTGTTTGTAGCGCTTTGATAGACACCGCATCATCAACAGAGCCATAGGAAGTTCCACTCAATCCCCAGGTACCAAATCCAATCCGCGAGACTTGGAATTCAGTATTTCCGAATTGATTATAAATCATAACCGAATCCCTTCACGACTGTGATAATGTTCGATAAACCACTGGACTGTGTTTTTTAGTGCCAATCGGAAATCTGTATATTGAAACCCCGAGAGTTTAATAAACCTCGAATTGTCTGTGTTTCGGCGGAAAATCCCATTGGGTTTCTCAGTATTAAACCAAAGGCGTGAGCGATCAATTCCATATAAATCACATATCATTTCAGCCATTTCTCTAATAGAATGTTCTTCCGTAGAACCGATATTTAGAAACTGGGGTTCATCGTAATGATCTAAACACCACATACTGGCCCTGGCCATGTCACGTGAATAAGTATATTCCCGAAGAGGAGTACCGTCACCCCAAACTTCTAATCGGTCCTTTGAATCTTTTTCTTCGTAGAACCGCCGAATTAGCGCCGCCAACATTATGGATTCATCATACCGATAGTTCATATTCTCTCCAAATATGCCATTCGGTACGAAACCGATGACATTCAATCCATATTGTTGACGATAAGCAGTGATGCTCGGGTCAATCAATCGCTTGGCAAACGCGTAACTGGCATTATTAGGATGGGGTAAACCTTCATGAATGAATTCTTCTTTGAGGGGAATAGTTGCGCGTTCTGGATACATACCTACAGACATAGACAAGACAACTTTTTTCACCCCCAACTCTCTGGCGACATCTAAAATATTAAAATTCATGAGTACGTTATCCCTGAGGAGTGTTGCCGGGAATTTTTGGCTATAGGCAATGCCACCACTTTTTGCAGCATAATGAAGAATGGCGTCGGGTTGGACTTTTTTAACTAAAGACAAGGTTTGATCATAATTCGTCAGATCACACTCTTTTGAGCTAACGAAGAAAAACTGTCGTCCAGGATATTCGTCAGTAATTTGCTTGAGCCCCGTGCCCAACAATCCACTTCCGCCGGTAACAAGTATTGACTTATAAACCACGGGTCGCCCAAATCTCGCTAATTTTATTTACCAATCCATCGGTGTCCATTGAATAATCCCGTCGGTATTCTTCACGACGCTTATTCCCCAACAGAAATGCATCCGGAGGTCCTATCCGAACCAATTTAACCGGTGAATTATGTTCCGCTTTCCATTGGGCAATGGCACTCCAAAGACTCCCTTGAGGCAAATGTTCCTCAATCACAACGAAAACATCCGACAATTCCGCTTCCGACTCCAGACATTCGAAATCTAAAGGTTTTATAGTGTGAACCTGGTATGCTTTGGGAAAGATGCCAGATTGATTCAAAATATCTACGGCATTGACCACTTCATTTGCAATCTCTCCCGTACTGAACAGGGTTAGTTTTTCACCGGGCCGTAATAGTCGACATCGTCCTAAACGAATATCTCCTTCGGCGACATAGGTCGGTTCTCCATACCGGCCAACCGTCATATACGATGGGGAATCCAATTTTAGGAGCTGAGGCAATAAAGCGGCCAATTCAAATTTATCTCCGGGTAGAACCACGGTCATCCCCGGAATGGCGCTCATTAAAGCAACATCATCCATCGCATGATGGGAAACGCCGCTTTGTCCATACAATAACCCACGTCCGGCTCCAACGATTAGAACAGGTAATTGTGGATATCCAATACAATAACGAATCTGTTCAAAAGGTCGTGCCGTGGCAAAAGAGGCGATTGAATAGGCAACCGGTTTATACCCCTCCACCGCCAGACCGGCTGCGGCCGACATCATCTCAGCTTCAGCAACACCAACATTTATAAATCGCCCCGGAAATGTTTCATCAAAGGAATCAAACAATTGATATCCAAGATCACCGGTCAGTAACAGGACCCTCTCATCCTCCAGAGCACAATGAAATAGCGTATCTGCAAACGCTTTTCTCACGTTACAACTCCTCCACTATGGAATTGCAATCAAGTTGCTGCATTGCCGAAAGCACCTCTTGAGAAGAAGGTGTCCGGTAATGCCAAAGGATATGGTCATCAAGGATGTCCAATCCATTCCCCGGATCCGTATGGGCTACGATTACAGTAGGACGATCTTTATTGATATTGGTCGGTTGGAAGGCTTCATATAAGTCCGAATAGGAATGACCATCGCATTCCAGCGTAGTCCATCCAAACGCACGGAATTTTTCTGCAATATTTGCCTGTCCCAGAATGTCTTCTGTATATCCAATCGATTGGCTACCGTTGTAATCGACAATTGCGACTAAATTATCAAGTTTATTGGCACGAGCAAATTGAGCCGCCTCCCACGTACTTCCTTCATTACATTCTCCATCACTCAATAAAACAAAGACACGTGAGGACGAGTGATTCAGCTTCAAGGCATACGCCATACCAGTTCCAACGCCTAACCCATGCCCCAAACTACCAGATGACCAGTCCAACACTTTCAGCATATGTTTACAGGGGTGGCTTGGTAACGGGGAATTACTTTGACCATAGGACTTGAGTAGGGTCTTCGGAATAATTCCCACATCCGCTAGAGTTGCATACAAAGCCGAGGCAGCATGTCCTTTACTGAAAATGAAACGATCTCGAGGAGCATTAGCAAAATTCTCTACATCATATTTTAGCACTCCATTAAACAAGGTGACCAAAATATCCACACAACTCAACGCGCCTTTAACATGGCTCTCTTTTGCGTCATGCGCCATCTGAATACAGGTCGCGCGAATCTGACGCCCTTTCTGGTCCAAGTCCATATTTGTCATGGCCTGGGAAGCCATTTCTACCGTCATAGGATTAGCTACGGATTTCCGCATTAGGTTGCCCTGATTCTATTGCCCGATGGCCGTTTTTTGCATATTGATCATGATATCCGGCCAGTACACTCAATTCTTGAAATGCTTTTGCAGGTTTTTTATATCGTTCCCCTGCCAACGGTTTGTAATCCATGTTCGGATCATAAAAAACGACCTGGCTCCCGTTGAATTCGAACCGGAATGGCACATGAATTAACGACTTTAATTTTCGTCTTACGGCATCTTGAGCATCTTTGGGTACAAAGAGGAGCATGAATCCGCCACCACCTGCTCCGGAGAGTTTTCCGCCCAACGCGCCGGCAGAACGTGCCTGCTGATAAATATCATCAACAATAGGATTACTAATTAACGAACTGAAAGAACGTTTGACTTGCCAGGCTTCATGCAGCAATTTTCCAAATTCTTGAAGATCTTGGCCGCTGCTTAAAATCGACATCCCTTCATTGACCAGATCATTCATGATCCGCATTTGACGTTTTCGTTCTGAAATATTCTTTACATAGCTTTCCGCTACATTAGAAGCTGTACGCATAATTCCGGTATAAAAAAGCATGAGTTGATCATTGAATTCAGCCATTCTCTCACTGGAAATAATCATGGGGTTCACGATGATTTCACCATTCTGTAAAAATTGGATATGATTCAATCCCCCGAACGCAGCCGCAACCTGGTCCTGGGAACCCACCGTGTCACGAACCAATTGTTGTTCAATTGTTATAGCTTCTCTTGCCAATTGCATTTTATTCGGCATGATTCCTTTTAACGCATAAAGCGCATTGAGAAGACCTACGGTAAACGATGAACTGGATCCCATACCACTCCGTGCCGGCAAGTCACCGTCGTGATTGATTTCTACGCCCTCATGGATATTCAGAAATTTCAATGCTTCCCGAGCCGTTGGGTGTTGGATTTCATTCAGCGTAGTACAATTCTCAATTCGAGAATAACGGATCGCGTATTTATGTTCAAAAAATGGGGGAAGTTTTCGGCACATGATGTAACAGAATTTATCGATTGATGTGGAGAGCACTGCGCCACCATGTTGGAGATACCATTCCGGATAATCGGTTCCGCCGCCCAGGAAAGAAATTCGATAGGGTGTTCTACTGATAATCATAAACTTCCCCTTAAACTTGGGGTTGAGAAAAATTTTTCACTGGATCGATAGGATATGGGTGTACCAATATCAATGAACGAAGAAGAAATTGTGTATGCAAAAAAGGATTTTCGTGTCCAAGTAGGGAAAAAATCGCGCTCTATAGAATAATTTTTACCGATTTTATACCCAATGAACCAATCAGTTGAAATTAAATAGACCCCTGTGTTGACCCATCCATTACCTGTTTCCTTTTTTTCGGCAAACCGGATTATTTTTTTATTCTTCTCAAATTCAACATGTCCAAAAGAAAAACTGGAATCACGATGAGAAACAATTATTCCACCTTCTGCACTTTTATCCTGAAGAAATGAGTAAAAAGAAAACAAATCAAAGGGCACAAATGAGTCACCATTACTTATTAATAAAAATTCTGTTTTAACATGTTTAACTGCAGGAAGGATTGCCCCTCCTGTACCCAAAGGTTTTGACTCGATCGAATAATCAATGGATAAGGATTTGTATTTCATGCCGAATGATTGGATAATTTGGTCGGAGCGATAGCCTACACAAAGAATCACACGGTCAAATCCGAACCCAATTAATTGGTCAAAGAGGATAGATAGAAATGGTTTACCTTTAACAAGGGCCAGAGCTTTCGGGCGATCAGAGACAACAGGTCTTAATCTCGTTCCGAATCCGCCGGCTAAAATCACTGGAGTGATACAACTTGAGATTGGGTAGTCCTGCGCCAATTTTAACCTATACGTTTTTATACGGATGACGGCCCATCATCCGATACCCTTTGATTAATTCCAAGATGCCTTCTTCCAGGGATCGTTTCGCTTCGAAACCGGTCTGTCTGAGTCTGGCATTAGAAACGATGTAATTCCGTTTATCCGGATCATGACCAATTTCCGAACAATGAATATGGAAATCCGGAACATATTTTTTGATGGTCAGCGCCAATTCTTCCTTGGATAAATTGGCATCATCCAAACCCACATTGAAGGGACGACCGATCATTTTCTCCCGATGTTCTAAACAAAATAGGAAACAATCCGCCACGTCCCGGATATGGACATAATTCCGCTTAAAATCTTTTTCAAACAGAATGATGTAACCATCGGTAATAGCGGTATAGACAAAATGATTTACCAACAAATCCAACCGCATTCGCGGTGACATCCCAAAAACAGTCGCCAATCGTAAGGTAATGGTGTTTGGGCTATCCAACAGCAGTTTTTCGGCATCGACCTTGGTCTGACCGTACAATGAGATCGGTTCTAATGCGCTTTCTTCGGTACAGTACACCTCACCGGATTTAGTCCCATATCCGCTATTGGTTGTGGGATAAATCACCAATTGATCGGCATGCCTGATACGGTTTAAAAAAGCTATAGCCTCCAGGTTGATCGATCGGGCATAGTCGGGATCGCGATCGCATGCAGGAGCGCCCACAACAGCTGCCAGTGGAATAATGACATCGGATGTCTTGACTAGTGGGGCTAAAACGGATTTGTTTCGGGCATCGCCTACCACAAAATCAAAATTACGATTAGAGCAAAGATGTTGGAGGTGGGCTTCTCCATACATCAAATTATCCAATACAGTAACGTGGTAACCTTTATTAACCAGGGATTCGCTTAAAATGGAGCCGATATATCCTGCCCCACCGGTAATCAGTATCTTTTCCACTCTTCGACCGTGCTATTGGGTTTATCTATTAAATTGGAGTCGTTACCGTCGTTTCAATCTTCGCCAACAATTCCAGCGCTGTTTCGTTGTCCGGCTCTAGATCGATCACTTGATTCAGATAGAGCAAAGCTTCTTTCACCATATCCGCTTCCAAGCTTAATTCGGCCATCGTAAGTAACGTTGGAATATCATCGGGATGTCTTTTCAAAATTGTATCAAAGACCTTCACCCCATCATCGTATTTCTCTTTTGCGATCAATACTTCGCCATAATTCCGCTGTGCTTCAATCATCTCAGGATTGCTTTGGATAGCCGACACGAATAATTTTTCCGCTCCATCCAGATCTCCATTATTTGCCGCAACCATTCCCGATAAATTGAAGGCGCCGGCATGACCCGGTTTCTTTTCCAGCAGTTCATTAAGATGTTGTAGACAGGACACCATATCCCCTTCCTGAAACGCGCATAGCGCCAGTCCAAACAGTCCTTCTACTTCGGCATCTTCCTGAAACGCCTTGGAATACATTTCACGGGCCATGATATAGTTCTCGTGACTAAGAAAGGATTCTGCTAATTCAAGATTCGATTTCATACCTTCCTCGCTAATTGGTTTTCGAAATTCAATTACTGCGTCGATTTGGAGAATTTTTCGAGAATCGATAGATGGACATCCTTTTCTAATCGCGCTTCCTGATTCTCCGCTTGAATCTGTAAGTATATTTCTTCCCTATAAATGGGAATGCTTTCCGGAGCAATAATTCCGATTTTTACTTTACCTTTGGCGGTTTTCATGGGCTGAATCAGGATATCATTCCCAATTCGAATTCGTTCACCTGACTTCCGTGTCAATATTAACATGAGGACTCCTTCCGATTATGCTGGTACCAAAGGATATTCTGCTGATAGATCCCCTCGATCTAAAATGGCCTGATAGGCAGCGTGTGATTTTTTATGTATTAAAATGGGTGCTCTGAGATTTACCGTTAATGTGTTCTTCTTGGCGTTGATTTTGACAACAACATAAGCATCCACATCTCCCCGATTCCGCGTTCCTACTTTTTTCAACTCTGCTTCAGGAATCTCAATTGATGAATAGATGGATAATAATTTGGTGTGAATAATTAACAGGTTAACCTGAGGTTCTTCTTTCGAAATCAATAGGTAAAACGGAGGGAAATCTTTTACCGAAGCAATGATAAACTTGTTCAAATGTTCGAAACCGGGTAATCCATATCGAAAATACGCCCGGGAATAAATTTCGACGTCGAAATCCCATCCTAACTCGGGAAGGAATTCCTCGCTATTTGATAGCCTCGGTGATGTGGTAAGTGGTTCGGTCATTTAATGAATTCCATTATATTAAGTTGCATGGCTCGAGATGTTGTCATCAGTGCTGCCTGATAGGCTATTTCACGATTATTATATTGAGTAATCGCTTCAGCGACATCTGTATCTTCAATTTTAGATAGATATCCCTCCAAATTCACATTGGCGGCCTCTAGATGCTGTTGTGATAAATCAAGTTGGTTTGTAATGGACCCAAGAGCAGTGGATAAAGCACTCAAATCATCGGCCGCGTCGCCTAAATCATTAAGGGCCGTTTGAATGGCATCCGTGTCATTATTTTGAAGGGCGTCCCTAAGATCGATTAATGCATCGAACATGCCAGTAGAGTTTAGCTGCGTACCCGTAACGTTAATTTCCACATTCAGGGATTCGCCTATTTGCCGGGTTAACGTGCTGGAGTTTCCATTATAACTCACGGTAGTCCCATCATATTCAAAAGGGGTCACTCCCTGGGTTTTTGTTCCCGCAAATAAATTTCGATCCAGATAAGACTTATTCGATGTAGCTACCACATCGTCGATAATTTTGTCCACGTTAGTCGCCAGCGAAGATCGGATTCCGGAACTGGATATATCAGCTCCCTGAATGGCAATTTCCTTAGCATCCATTACGAACATATGTAAATCATCAAGGGCTGTTAGTGTCTCATTAATCCATGATTTAGCGCTATCGATATTCTTTAAATATTGTTCGTTACGGGAAATGGCTAATTTGAACCGAGTCCCCTGTAAATATCCCTGTGGATCGTCACTGGCCTTAGTAATCTGTCTTCCTGTGGCAATCGAGGATTGAATCGTATCCATCGATTCACGAAGCTGGTTGATACTCTGTAATAAACTCCGGGTAATCATGGACTGTGTTACTCGCATTACCGTTCCTCCATTAATTCTAAAGGATCCATGCTAAACCATATTAAGTATTGTTCTGGCAAATTCATCGACGGCGTTAACCATCTTCGCTGCCGCCTGGTAACCGACTTGAAACTGGATCAAATTGGTGATTTCTTCATCGATGGATACTCCCGAGGTCGCCTCCATCTGATTTTTAAGACTTTGGATAACTTTTGTCTGATTGGTTTTAGAAAATTCCGCGTTTTGAACATCTTGTCCCACCTGGCCCACAATAATCGTGTAAAATTCACCCATAGTCACTGAACCGGGCATGCTGGTGTTATCCCGGAGATCCGCTATTGCCTGGGCGATGGTGCCATTCCCGGGGTCATCGATCGCTGAGGATGAGGCGATTAATGAGGAATCGGATAAGATTTCCTCAGATACTGCAAAATCACCGGCATTCATAATCCCGGTCTTAAAAAAGTTCGTTCCAGTATTCCCTGAAAGATCATAGCCCGATGAATGGATACTATTTACCATCGATGCGAAACTGGTGGCCAAGGTATTCAAATCCGACAAGTATCCGTTAATACGCTGGTTGTGATTCACAACTTGACTCCCCAGACTACCCGTTCCAATGTCGAGAGATTTATTTCCCTCTGTACGCTTGATTTGTACTTGGGTGTACCCATTGGTGGTCGTCACTTCCGTTTCGATGTAAAAGGCAGAATTTCCAGATACCAGGATTTGACCTTTGCTGGATATTGTGACTGTCTGGTCACTTTTCTCTACGATATCTATATCCATCATGTTGGAAAGTTTATCCAAAACAAAGTCACGCTGGTCCAACAAATCATTATCCTGATTTAATTGAACCGCTTTATTCAAATCTGCTAATTGGTCTAAATATTGATTTATTTGACGGACCGTGTCTTTGATTTCATCCCGGATCTGACTTTTTAACGCTTTAACATCTCCATGAATCCGATTAAACCAATGCGCAATGGAGACTGCTTTATTCCGGATGATGGTTCGTTGGGATTGAGATTCGGGATTATTGGCCAAGTCCTCCCAACTATTCCAGAATTGGTTAAACAGGTCCGTCAGACTGTTGGTATCGGTGTTTCCAAATATTCCTTCCACTCTTGAGAGAATCTGCTCATCCATCGCATACTGCCCCATGCGTTCATTCTCCATATAGAGTTGATCTTCCACGAACCGCTGGCGCATCCGTACTACATTATTTTCGGTTAAACCGCCGTTCAAACGGCTAAAACCCACGGAATATTTGGTCAGATCTACGCGACGCCGCTTATAACCTTCCGTATTTACATTGGCGATGTTTCTGGAGGTGGCATCCAATGCTGACTGATAATTCAACAAGGAATGTCGGGTAACGTTGGTAATATCAATAATTCCCATGCTAGATCCTGCAATCCACAACCTGATTGGAAATATCCCGGGTATCCACCGTTCCTTGAGGTGTATATGTGGAGGGGGCGTCATCATTGACACTGAGGAATAATTGCACCATTCCCCTGACATGGTTAAGCGATGTATTCAACAGTAAATCATTTTCCCGGTTGACGGTCACCATGGCATTTAATTCTCCATGAATCTGTTTTCGGAGATGTTTTAACTGAGTGGAATAGGGTTCCGGCGCGACCAGGATTAAGTCTACTAACGATGGCGAATCGGTGCTCAATTCTTTGGTAAGCGCAATCGTATTCACCAGGTGCTTGCGATGCTTTTCCGCGCTTTTAGCTTGCTGAAGCAATTGTTGTTCTTCAGCAACACAGGCTCGAAGAGCATTTAAATCACTTTTGATGATCTGGCGTTGTTTTTTTCGAATCACGGTGACCAACTGATGATAAATGCGGGTTTCCTCTTCAAGCGCAGTTATCAACGGATCAAATAGATCCTGATTGAAGTAAAAGTGACCGTTCATTCATCCTCCGTTAGCAACGAAGAACTCAATGCGTTCAATTGATAATCAGATAATTCTTCCAGGGACGATGTTGACCTGGGGAGTTCACTCCCGTTACTCAAGGAACGATAAATCATTTCGGCAATCCCAATCCCCCCTTGTTTGGCCATGGATTCTGCCATAACTGAACTAAACATCATGGACGAAAGGGAATTTTTCGATTCCGTCAAGCCACCCTTTGGAACGGTTTTTTCCATGGATTTTACCAGGAAAGTCAAAAACGTGGCTTCCAGATCGCGGCTCGTCTTCTTAAGTGCCAGGTCCCGGGCTTCCTTTTCATGAGGGATCGCCTGACCTTTCGCCATGGGACGGCGATCCTTAAGGTTCAGGACCTCAGTAGATTTATTCTGGATGTTATCAATGGGATTCATCACATAATGATCAGTTTAGCGTTCAGGGCACCTGCTTCTTTAATCGCCTGGAAAATGGCAATAGTATCACGCGGTTTTAAGCCAAGCTTATTCAGAGCCAGCGCCAGTTCACTTACTGTTGTCGTGGCTGGGATGACTCCAGTGGCGGCTGTTTCTTCCGTAACGGACGTTTCAGTGACCGGCACGACCACTGTCTGCCCTGCATTACTGAACGGCGCCTGTGGTTGTGAAATCACCGGTCGCTGGGCAGTATGAATGGTAAGATTTCCATGGGAAATCATAACTTCATCGATTTTTACCTGCCCACCAGCCACCACCGTGCCTGTGCGCTCATTGATTACCACCCTGGCTTCACGGTCCGGCGTCACCCGTAATGTTTCGACACTGGCGATGAAGAATACCGCTTCATCCTGACTTTGAATAGAATCTGGAAGGGCTAATTCCACAACACCGGCGCTTACGGGGCGCGCGATGGTGATTAATCCCAGTAAGCCGGAGGGATTAGACTGTAAACCGCTGTATGAAATATTAATCTCTTCCGCAATTTTGGATGCGGTGACAAAATCCGGATCACGCAACAGGAGGCGAACAGGCTGTGTCAAATCGAATGCTTGATTAGCCAGGGTCATTTCTAAGGTGGCGCCATTGGGTATCCTCCCGACCAAAGCGTGGTTTTTCCGGACCTTCTCTCCCGCAATCGTTTCAATATTGTATCCACCGATAGAAACAGGTCCTTGAGCCTGGGCATAATACGTTCCATCAATGCCTAGCAGGGGCGTCATCAAAAGGATACCTCCTTCCAGACTGGAGGCGTCCCCAAGCGAGGATACCGTCACATCAAAGGAACTGCCTACGCGACCAAATAGGGGAGTTTTGGCGGTGACCATTACAGCCGCGACATTTCGGGTTCGGAGTTGGCCTTTGGGGACGGTAATTCCAAATCGTTCCAACATGTTTGAGATGGTTTGAACCGTAAAAACGGCTCCCCTTGAGTTGGAGGCACGATCACCGGTACCATTCAGCCCCACAACCAACCCGTATCCGATCAACGGAACTTGCTGCGCGTTTTCGATGGCTACCAAATCTTTGATTCGCACCTGTCCCAGGACCAAGGCTGGGAAAATCAAACTTAAAATTGCCCCTGTAAACCGATGCGATTTCATAGCGATTTCCCCGCAATGGCTAATCCCATCAGTCCCAGCGCTACCGTGAGGGTCGTGAGACGTTGGATTTTTCCCGGCTTTGCAATTTTCGCACCAAAATTGTCCTTTTTATAAATAATCTTCGCATTGGCAATGTTGTAGGAATACACGGTGTTATCCGTCCCTATATCGCGGGATCGGACCAGCCCTTCCAGATGCATACGATTTTTTTCGCCGTTGACCTCAACGATGCGGTCCCCTTCAATCTTCAACATACCATTGTCCAGAATTTCAACAATGGTGGCTGTGATTTTCCCGGTCAATTGTTCTTTTTGTTGAACTCCTGCCGACCCGTTATGCGTATTGGCCAAATCCGTGGAAGCGCCGAAGAGTGGCAGAAAAGATGTTAAATTGCCCGTAACGCCTCCATTTGCAGAGACACTGGATTTTGAAGAGTTATTCACTTTCGATTCCTGGGCAGCATTGGCTGTTTCCGATACGAGCACCATCACCACATCCCCCACATTGTGGGCCTTTACATCGGCATACAGGGAATTGGCGTGCGTATTCATGGATTGAGCCAGGAGCCAGACAGGAAGCATCAGAGTGATGATTACTTTTTGCATAATAACCTCAGTGTAACTCCACCACCACTAAATCTGGTGATTTCACAATCCCAGTGAGCCGTTTGCCTGTAGTTGGACATAGTACATGCACACGATCACCCACCATGCCGTCTTTTTTGGAAATGCCATTTGTTTCCAGCACAAGAGCGCCGGAAATGATCTGAACCCGGACGGGACTTTCTTTCCAGACAACCGGTGGTTCACGAAGATATTTTTTCAATATTACAGCGCCTGCGGGGATTACTCGGCTGGTCACATACGAAGAAATATCATCTTCAGGAGAGACTATCTGGTGATAGGATTCGGTTATAAGTTGATGTTTGACTTCAAGTTGATCAGGAGAGATTGGCTTATGTCGGGGAATGCGAACTTTCGCCACTTCCACATCCATTTCCAATCCCACTTTTATTGAGAGTAATACCCGATCAACTAAACGTTTTTGTTGTCGGAATTCCACCCACACTGTTTGGTAACCCACATCCGGTAACGAATTGGTCGGATCTACGAGCAATGTCACCGGTTCCTGAAACGTGCGGGGTTTAAATGAGTGGAGCATCGAAATGTGAACATCTGAAGGATTCACATCAAACTGAGTGGCGTAATGATTGGTAATAGCCGCTTGGATCTCCTCTTGGCTAATAGTTTCAGCCAGAGTAAGGCTAAATCCAAAAAGTATTACCAGAATTATACGCTTTAACACAGGAAGTTTATCTCTTGATATTATTGGCGATAGCTAAGAGCTCATCCGATGTTTTCACTGCTTTTGAGTTGATTTCATAGGCCCGTTGAGAAACGATCAGATTGATCATTTCCTGAACCACATCTACATTGGATTTTTCAAGATAGCCCTGATAAATCGACCCAAAGTTTTCTTCACCGGGAAGGCCATACACGGGATCCCCAGATGCTTCGGTGGCTTCAAAGAGGTTTCCACCAATTGCTCTCAAACCCGCTGGATTCATGAAAGTGACCAGTTCTATCTGTCCCACCTCTTCCGGTTCAGCGACACCGTGATACATAACACTGACGACACCATCTTCACTGATGTTAATCGCCGTAACCCCTTCAGGTATGCTGATCTCCGGATAAAACTTCAAACCGGAAGAATTGACCAATTCGCCATTGGAATTAACCCGCAATTCACCGTCGCGGGTATAGGCGTAGGTACCATCCTGTCGTTGTACTTGTAAAAAGCCACGTCCACTAATGGCGATGTCCAGAGAATTACCGGTTTGCTGAATAGCGCCCTGGGAGAAGGAACGGAAGGTGGACACTGGTTTATTTCCCATGCCCACTTGAATCTCTGCCGGTTTTTCATAGCCCTGCTGACCTTCAGAGCTCCCAGATTGAATGGTCTCGTACAACAAATCTTGGAATTCCACCGATGTCTTTTTATAACCGGTAGTATTGACATTGGCCAGGTTATTCGCAATGGTGTCCACATTCAACTGCTGTCCTGCCATCCCTAAAGCTGCTGTTCGTAATGCTTTAATCATGCCTTCCTCCCTTTTTAGCGGTATCGGCCCACTTCATTGGCGGTTTTGCCTAACGCTTCGTTGATTGTTTTGATGGCTCGTTGTGAACTTTCAAATTGCCGTTGAATTTCAATGAGACTTACCAACTCATTTACTGGATTTACATTCGCTTCTTCTAAATTCCCTTGGAGAATGACAGGATTGTCCATGTCGCGGATATTTCCATCTTCGGTAATAAACAAGGATTCCCCATACTTCTCCAGTTTCTTCGGATCATCTACATCTACAATCCGTAAGCGACCTCTGGATTCGCCGTCCACAAACACCTCACCAGATTGGGTGATGGATATTTCTCCAGTATTCACGCCATCGGTCGTTACAAAAACATGGCCGGTGTCACTTAAAACAAAATTACCGCTGCTGGTCATCAATGCACCGGAGGCGTCCACTAAAAAATGACCATTTCGGGTAAGTGCTTCTCCGCGGTCGGTCTCTACTACAAAAAATCCATTCCCTGAAATGGCCACGTCCAACGGGTTATTGGTCTGTGTTAATGAACCCTGGGAAAAATCAGTCAGCATGGAGAGCTTCTGTTTTATATCTGATTCCTCCTTCAGAACTTCAGAGAACAACACATCCCGTTTAAACCCGTTGGTGTTGACGTTGGCCAAATTATTGGCTAATATATCATTTTTTCGCATTAATCCGGCCATATTGGCCATGAGTGCTTTGAGTTCGATATTCATGGATTGGCGTTTTTTTGTCACTGATGATGCAAACTCAATGCCACAAACAGTCCTGGCCCCCAACAACAATAAAAGATTTCTCTATCTGGGAATGGTATTTCTATAGATAACTATATATTAGCAGATAAGGGATTTTTAGTAATAGATGACGCGATAAAAGACCTGCGGAATTATTAGACGGTAGTGGAAAATTCTGGCGCGAGAAAGAAAATATTTCCGGCTTCAGTCGGAGGGAATTTCCAACATGGAATAATCCCCTACATACGGTATGGCTTTGGCTTTTTTTAGAGCGGAAATTTTTTCAGTGATCCGTTTGATACGATTGGCCGATTCCAGGATCATGGTCAGATGTTTTCCCACTTTTTCCGGTTGATTCATTCCCAACATGACCTGGGCCAAATCAGCCGCTCCCATAATGGCCGTTAAAGGGTTATTAATTTCATGATTAACCGTAATCACAATCTCGCCAACAGCGGCCAATCGTTCTTTATCGATGAGTTGTTGCTGGGTGTTTTTCAACTCTTGAAGCGCTGCTCGTAACTGCTCGTTTTGCTGCTGGATGGTATTCTGCAATCGAATTCGCTCCATCGCTAACGCCAACTGGTTAGCGACCACCTGGAAATCAGATTTCAGTTCTTTGGAATACATCCCGGACTTATGGTGGGCAAAATTCAATACGCCTAAAAATTCATCTTTGGCCCATAGAGGAAGCGCAACAAAAGAATTGATTTGATAATACCGCCCAGCACGGGATTTGGCAATGGATTCCAATATGACCGGGGCCTTTTGACGGCAAATCCACGCGCTAAGTCCACTACCGGCGTCTAATTCGACTTCAGGAGCCAGGTCCACCACTTGCTCTCCATATTGATGAGCAACGGTTAATTCTTGTGTTTCCGCCTGTTTCTCAAAGAGGGTAGCGGCATCGAAATCCACTACCGAACGGAGCAAGTCAAAAATCGCTTCATAGACTTCATCAGGCCGGCCGATTTTCTGTAACAAGATTACAGTTTGAGCTAACTGCTCTGTGGATAATTTAGACATTATTTCTGGTGATGGATTTCAATAAGGTTTTTTAAAAACGTTTTTTCATCGCTTTTGGTTAGCGGAATTCGTACAACGAATTGAGTACCTTCCTCTTCCTTCACACGAACATGAATATCGCCTCCAAGAGCTTGAATGATCTTTTTAGCAATCGATAATCCCATCCCGGTGTTGCTTTTGTAAGGATGCGTTGTGAAGAAGGGATCAAAAATTCGATCCAAGATATTCTTATTAATGCCCCCAGCATTATCTATAAACTGGATTTCAACCCATTTACCTTTTTTCTCCTTCAGCCGAATAATGACTAACTTTTTCTTTGGCTTCTTTGCGTCTAATTGGGCATCCAAACTCTCAAAAGCGTCTTTAGCATTGGAGAGAATATTGACGAAGACCTGTTCAATCGATAGCGGATTGGCAACAACATAGGACAATTGTTTCTCGGCGTCGATGCGAATGTTAATCATGTGTCGTTTGAATTCATGATCAACCAGAGATACAGCGTTTTCCACAATTTCACGAATATTCACAATCCCCAGCATATCCTCTTCCGTCTGTTGGGCAAACCGTCGAATATTTTGGATTATATTGGACATTTTCTGGACCAATCCCACAATTTCCCCAAGCGATTTATCTAAGTCCTCAATTTTCACTCCTGGATCTGCAATTTTTTTTCGGGTAAGATCCAGTTTCAACATGAGAGTGGATAACGGTTGGGTAATTTCATGGACTAAGCCCACCGATAATTCTCCCAAAGCTCTAATACGGTCTCTTGAGATGGATTCCAGTTGTTGTTCCTTCTCTTCATATTCAATTCGCTTTTTCTGGGAGATGTCTTTAGCAGAGACCACGATGTAGGCTGGCTCTTCCTGATCGTGAATTACGCTGAAATTTACCAGCACCGGAACGAGACGTCCTTTGGAGATCACCGCCGCTTCGATTTCATGGAAAATTCCTGTATTAATTTTTTCGATCAGTTTCTTCGGTGGTGAATACTCCTCAGACTCGATATCAATCGTCAACTCTTCCGACGAATCCACTAAAAATTCATCAATATATTTTCCAGCTACTCGTTGTATCGGTTCTCCAATGATGTCCAAAGCGCTTTGATTGATATACTCGATTTCTCCTTCCGTATTTAATATGAAAATCAGGTCGCTAAGGCTTTCCAGAATGGTGATTGTGGTAAGATAATCTTGAATACGTGCGGAATTCATCGTAGACGTCGAACTAGACGCAGTAGATGATTTTGGGGATGTTCGTTTTTTTGCCATGCGTTTATTCAACCACCAAGTTGACGTTGGACGGGTCCTTTGGTTCGCGAATTAATCGGAACTGAAACCGTGGCTCCACCGCTTCCACCAGCAAGGTCAGTTCCGTCCCCGGTTCAAAAGACGATTCTGAATGGGTAAGGATATTGTAATTCCAGACGCGAAGCAGGATTTGTTTCCGTCCCAATTGTTCCAGAACTCGACTTCGCACTCGTTGTCCGGGACGAAGCCGTCGCTTGAGTTGGTCCAGATTATCCTCTGGCAAATAGACGCCTCCCGGTAATCGACGATAATTATACCCGCCCATAATCTTTGGATCGTCCCAGAGATAAGGTTAAAGCAGCTTCATCCCAGGTTTGCCCTGTGGTTTTCATGATTCGACGGATGGCTTCTTTATCCCGTCCTGGATTTGAAGGCTTATTTTCTGTAGTATTTTCAGCCGTGGTGGAAGGAGTGTCTTCACCAACCAATGTTTTCTTCTTTTGAAAACCAAATATCAGTGATAAACCAAATACCAGAATCAAAGTCGCATATAACACCGCCCGTTTAAATATGGATGATATCCGTGCTTCAGTTTTAGGAGATACAATCCCGGTTGAGGCGATGATTTTCTTCGTTATCATCGCCTGGGGAAGCCCAGGCGATAACGTTTTCTCATGGAAAATGGTTTCCGGGGGTACTTCCTGGAAAAAATCCACAATGAATTCATTCTGATCCACCACCCAAAAACTCCAGACTTTTCTAAAGGGAAGTGATTTTCCAGTAATGGTTAATGACTCTGAATCCGGAAAAGATACAGACAATTGGATTGGAACGACGCCCCGTTCTAAAATATGCTTCCGCCCTAAATAGCGATTAGACGTTAAGTGTCGAAATGTGAGTGAAAATTTCCCCGTGGCGGAGTCTGATGTAAACACAATCCAGTCGGGCGCTGTTGGTTGGACATCCCCCAAAGACACAATCACTCTACGGGACGTTCCTATCTCAGCCGTAAACATGGTAATCTGGCTTTCTCCGAATACCCAGGACAGACTTGCCCATAACATTATGCCCAGGTACAAAACGAATCTGCAAGATGATTTAACGTACAACAATGTCCACCTCATGTCCTGGTAGAGACGTTGATGATTCAGCTTTCGGCTGTGAGATTTTTTTCTTTCGCTGCCCATGCAGTATTAAGACATCTTCACGACTGCCTTTATCGGTGTGTTTTCGTTTCTTAGGTTGGTTATCCGATTTAACCACCTTGGGTATTTCTTCCAAAGGTCTGGAGGTTATGTTTTTAATGGTCGGTTCCATATTTAGGGCCTCAATTTGCCTCGGATTTCAACCAGAGTATCTGAGAGAATTTGGGAAACTCTGGATTCAGTCAAATTTAATACTGTGCCAATATCCGCCAGGGTCAACTCTTCATAGTAATATAATGCTAAAATTAACCGTTTACGTTCAGGAAGAGCTTTAATAATCGACTTTAATTCTTGTTTAAGACTTTCTTTATCCAATGCCTGGTCAGGCGATAATTGATCTGGGTCCGTAACCGTTTCCACGCGAGAGATGGCGCTTTCCTCTTCAGTTCCGCTGACAGGATCATCCAAAGAAATTATGGATTGAGCCTTTATTTGACTGAGATATTCATATTTTTCCAGCGTCATCCCCACTTTACGAGCGATCTCTCCTGGCATGGGTTCCCGGCCAAGTTGATGCCACAACACTCGTTTCGCCTGTTCTATTAGATTCAATTGGTGGATTTGGTCCCGGGACAATCGACTCTCTTTCCGAACTGCATCAATCACTTCACCATGAATGCGTTTATACGCAAACGTCTTGAATCCCACACCTTGATCAGGATTGTATCGATCCAGAGCGTCAATGAGACCAATAACTCCAAATTGATACATATCGTTACGACTCAAATTTCCATTGGCTACGGGCGGAATGCGGCCCACAATGTACTTCACCAGAGGCAAATAAGAGCGAATAGCCAAATCTTTATAATGCGGGTCGCCCGTTTCCTTGTATTTCCGGATATAGGTTTCGCTGGTTACCTGGGTGGTTGTAGACTGCGACATCAAGCCTTTTTATCCTCTTGAGTGTTTTGTGTGGTGAGATAGATTCCGAATTGCAGAATATAACCGGCCACAAAGATGGTAAATAAAACCCCGATCATGACCATGAATGATCGTAAAACACAGGTGATCAATGAAATGCCATTCACCACACAGGTTAAAAAGGTGATTAGCGCCATCAACAGAGCAAATTTATAAAACAGTTTAGTCATTCTGTACCTCAGGTGATAACCGGTTTTCTTCTAAAAAACCATCGAAAATGCCCTGGACAATTTCTTTGGATGTTGGAATCCTTAAAATTTTTCTGGAGATCATTTTTAAAGCCCGTACCGGGGTGGAATTGCCATGTTTAAGTGCTAATGGAATTTGTTGAAGTACGCATTCGGCCCATTCGCGTGTCTTGGGCAGCGATCCGGCATACTCCAGGTTAAAATTGAGAAATCGGTTAGACATAAGATTCAATTTTTGAAATAGGGATGATCCCTCATCATAGGAAGATACCATATTCGTCAGGATGATGATCGGTTGATTGGATTTGGTTTTTGAGATGACTTTAATCATTCCGTAAGCATCGGCGATCGAAGCTGGATCCGGCGTCACCACCACTAATGTTCGGTTGGCGCTATTCACAAAGGATAAGACATTTGTCGTTAGCCCTGCCCCTGTATCAATTATGATAAGATCGTAATTATTCTCGAAAGAATGGAAGGCCCGATTCAACCGTTTAATGATACTGGCTTCGCATTCCAATAATTCCAACACACCCGAACTTGCGGGAAGGATATCGACGCCCCCCGGTCCGGAAACGATGGTTTCCGCCAAATCTTTTTTACCTAAAATGACGTCGGACATGGTGAGTGTTGGACGAATCCCCACAACCAGGTCAACGTTTCCCAGGTGCACATCCGCATCAATGAGCAACACCCGTTTCCTGAGTTGTCTAAACAGGATCGCCAGGTTAACGCTAATGCTGGTTTTCCCCACTCCCCCCTTACCGCTGGTGACAGCCAGAATGTTTGGATGGGATTTTGAATGAAAATTCAGTCGGTTATTGATTGATAAATCCATGAGCTATATCTCTAAGATCAAACGACTCCATAAAGCTTCACCATAATTTAATATTAAATCATCGGTAATCGATTGACCGTTTCCCAATCCTGCTACTGGCATATTCAATTCATGAATCACGGAAATTAATTTTCCAGGACGGCAGGTTTCATCCAATTTGGTAAAGAATAAATGCGTGGTACCTAAAGCCTGGTACAACACGGAATTGAAAAAGATGTCATCCGTATCATAGTTTAGAGGCATGGCCAGTATCGTTGCTGTTGGTTGAAGCAAGGTCAACATTTCACTTAATTCTTTAGTGTAATCGGAAAAGTTGGGACTGCGTCCTGGCGTATCCACAAGCACAATTTCTGCATCCACGCCGGATTTGAAATATTGGTGCAATTCCACTTCAGACTCAATCGGTGTGTAAGGGATTCCTGTTATTTTTGAAAACTGCACTAATTGTTGTCCCGCGGCCATACGGTGATGATCCAGTGACAAGATGGCCACTTTGCGTTTTCCGAAACACAGGGGATTTAGTGCCAGTTTCATAATGGTAGTGGTTTTCCCTGAACCTGTGGGTCCCACAACCGGTATAATCATGCGGGATTTCCGCTGGAAAAGCCCCCGATCGGGCTCCGGTAGAGACTTCATGAACAGAGGTTGAAGAATGGATAACAATTCCCCTTTTGTCAACCCTGTCTCACGCCGGGACCAATAAACACTTCGAACCAAATCAAGCGTAAAATTTCGTTCAAATCCCAAACCTACCATTTTAGTAAACAGGGAATGATAGGGTTCTGGTATATCAGAGACCAGACTATCCGATAAATCGGTTGCCAAACGGTCAGAATGTGGCGTTGATGGAACACTCGGAGATGATCCCATTTCCGCTAATTGTGTCTGTAGATAACGGTGAAAGGCCGCTTTTTTATCCCACAAGGGCGGTTGTAAAGGCTTGGCTGAATCAGGCACACCCACCGACAATTGAATCTGCATCTCCGGGTTTTCTTCGGTAACCGGAAGGTGTGTGGAATCAAGAATGACAATATTTTCACCAAAGATTGCTTTGGCTCGATTCATTGCGTCTTTTAGAGATCGACCGGTAAATGATCTAACTTGCATGGGGATAACTCACTATTCCAACTGATTTTAGGTTTGTACTTGAGGTTAACTCCGAATAGGAAATGATCATCAGATCAGGCAACACCGGCTCCACAAATTTCCGCACGTATTTTCGGATTTGCGGAGACACCAGAAGAACCGGTTTGTGATTGCCGCTGATCATAAGATTCACTTTTTCGGCAATACTTTCGAAAATTTGATTCACTTGTTCAGGTGTGAATCCCAAACTTTGATTAGGCGCTGTGTTATTGCGCAGCGATTCCGCGATTTTATCTTCGATTCGGGGATCGAGCGTGGCTACCGTTACCGTATTTTCATCGTCTGTAAGCAGATCCGTAATAATTTCCACTAACGCTCCCCGAACATATTCAGTTAGCACTTCCGGATCTTTGCTGAAGGCCGCGTAATCCGCTATCGTCTCCATGATCAATACCAAATTCCGGATGGGGATTTGTTCTTTTAACAAATTTTTCAGAATCGCCGTTACCACCCCTAAGGAAATGATTTCCGGAACCAGACCTTCTACAACAGCAGAATGACTCTCCTTCAGATGATCCAGCATCCGCTGAGTTTCCTGACGATTCAGAAGTTTATACGCATTTGCTTTCAGGGTTTCCATGAGATGGGTGGCGATAACAGCGGGAGGTTCAATGGTCGTATAACCAGCCACTTCCGCCTTTTCACGATCCTGGTCCGATACCCACATGGCGGGTAATCCAAAGGTTGGTTCCTGAGTGCGTACGCCATCAAAATCCACTTCTTCACCGGGATTGAGAACTAAATAATAATTCATCATGGCTTCTCCCCGGGAGATTTCCACACCTTGGATTTTGAAAATGTATTCATTGGGTTTGAGTTGAATATTGTCCCGAATTCGAATGGGTGGCACAATCAAACCCAATTCCATCGCCAGGCTTTTTCGAATCGCTGAAATGCGTCCAAGTAGATTTCCTCCCTGATTCGAATCCACCAGGGGGATTAGTCCGTATCCAATTTCCACTTCGAACGGATCCGGATGGAGATATTCTTCGATTTTATCCTCTTTCTCAGGGAGTTCCTCCACATCTTCCGCCGCCTGAGCTTCCGCCTCAAGCGTTAGGGCATTCTGGACCATGTATCCTCCCCCGGCCAATATGGACGCCATAATTAGAAACGGGAAGAACGGCATTCCAGGTACAAACCCCATCAACGCCAGAATAAAAGCGGTCACAAATACAACTTTAGGTCGGCGGGTAACCTGGAACGTGATGTCAGTACCCAGCGATGATTCAGATGTGGCTCTGGTAATTATAATGGCCGCGGCGGTTGAGATGATTAAGGCGGGAATTTGGGCAACCAATCCATCACCGATAGTGAGAATAGTATATTTTGAAGCCGCTTCCGCCAAGGGCATACCCCGTTGCAGAACGCCAATGGCCAACCCACCTAAAATATTGATGGACGTGATCAGTAGCCCGGCAATGGCATCACCACGAACAAATTTTGCGGCACCGTCCATAGCGCCATAAAAATCCGCCTCCCGGCCGATAAGTTCACGGCGTTCCCGAGCTTCCTGATCATCGATTAACCCCGCATTTAAATCAGCATCGATGGCCATTTGTTTTCCAGGCATCGCGTCCAAAGTAAACCGAGCTGATACTTCGGCAATACGAGTGGAACCTTTAGTAATCACAATAAAGTTAATAATGACCAGAATCAGGAAAATGACACCACCGACCACATAATTTCCCTGGACCACAAAACTTCCAAACGTCTCAATAATCTCTCCGGCGTACCCTTGTCCTAAAATTAACCGGGTGGTGGCTACATTCAGAGATAACCGGAACAGAGTCGTGATCAACAGCAGTCCAGGAAAGACAGAAAATTCCAAGGGCTTCATGATATACAAGGCGACAAACAGCATCAGCAATCCACCGGTAATATTCATCACCAGGAGCATATCCATCAGGAAAGTGGGAAGCGGCAAAATCATGACCGCCAGGATCGTAATAATTCCACCCACCAACGCCAAGTTGCTGTTGTTGGAGACTTTTAATGGGGATTTAGACGGCATGCGCCACCCTCCTCACGGGTTGTCTCTTTCCGATCGTCTCACGATAGACTTGAGCCAGGATTTCCGCCACGGCCTGATAAAGTTCCGCTGGAATTTCCATCCCCACTTCCGTAGTGGCAAACAAGGTTCGAGCTAAGGGCTTATTCTCTATAACCGGTACATTATGTTCCCGTGCGATGGCCTTAATTCGCTCTGCAATCTTTCGTTTTCCCTTGGCCACAACTGTAGGTGCAGATTGGGAATCGTTGATATCATATTTTAGGGCTACAGCCAAATGGGTGGGGTTAGTCACTACAACTGTGGCATCGGGTACGGCAGCCAACATTCGTTTTCGTGCGGCCATACGCTGAGCCGACCGAATCTTTCCTTTGACCTCAGGATTACCTTCATACTGCTTTGTTTCATCCTGTTTTTCCTGTTTTGTCATTTTTATGCTTTCTTCATAACGATAACGTTGATACGCATAATCAGCCACGGCCAGAATGAGCAAGGCAATCCCTACTTTTAAGGTCATTTCAAAAAGGATGTCCCCCAGAAGCATTAATGATTCTCCAATGGAAGAATACGCCATCACAAGAAAGTCCGATAGATGTTTCTCAATCACAACATAGCAAATAATACCAATAATGATGATTTTCAGGATGCCTTTCAGCGTTTCCACCATGGATCGCACCGATACCATTTGCTTGATCCCACTAAAAACATTCAACTTACTGAAATTGGGGACCAGGGCCTTTTTGGCAATCATAAACCCGACTTGTAAATAATTGCTGGCGACACCTGCTACCATAAGCAAGAATAACAGAGGAACCAGGCGTTTGGTGATGTAAGCGAATAGACCGGCTGATTGGGCTGACAATAACTCAGGCGTCAGGATAATGGTTGATAAATGTTGATAAGTATTGGTACAAATCGACGCCATATTTTCTATGATTGTTCCCCCGGTAAAGCGAATGGCAATAATGCCCACCAGTAACACAATCGCCGCGTTGAGATCCGTGCTTTTAGCGACATTACCTTTATCACGTTCTTCCCGTCGTTTTTTCTCGGATGCGGGTTCAGTTCTGTCCTGACCTTGTTGCTCCGGCATACTAGACTCCCGACATCTGGATCAACATTGTTTTGAAATAAGTGTTCATGTCCGACAGCATGATATCATATAAAACTTGAAAAATGTCCAATGAAATGATCATGACCAGAAATCCCAATCCGATTTTGATGGGAAGCGTCACAAAAAATATGTTTAATTGAGGCATGACCCGTGAAGTAAAAGCAATGGCCGTATCCACAATGAGGAGGAAGAGCATGGCAGGGAGACCAAGACTCAGGGCCAGATTTAGCGCCGTTTGAAAGGTACCCACTAAGGTTCTCCCCGCTTCCGGTGAAAAGGTGGCGGCCATAAGGGGAATCGTCTGAAAGTGTTTCGCCAATAATTCAATCAAGACATAATGGCCGTTCGTCAATAAAAATAACATGAGAAGTAAAAAGAACCACATCTGGCTCATTAACGGCGTCTGATCCTGACTGGTGGGATCGAGGACATTGGCTAACAGCAAACCCATTTGACGTCCCACAAAACTACCGGCCATATTGAAGGCTTCAAAAATGACCCGACCTCCGAAGCCCAAAACCAATCCCACGACCAACTCCATTAAAATGGCCAAAAAGAGACCCACCATAGTATGAACATTTAGTTCCTCAGGTGGAAGCAGGGGAATAACAATCATGGACATGATAATTGCCAGCCCAATTCGGACCCGATTTGGAATCGTCGTATAACTGGTCAGGGGAAGCGACCATAAGAGTCCGGAAATCCGGGCAAACACCAAAAGAAACAGTGGAAGCTGATTCTGAAATTCTATGATGAAATCCAGCTTCATTGAACGCCCATTAGACTGATTTGGCTGAAAATTTCCTGAGTATAATTAATAAGGATATCCAAAAACCATGGCGTAAGAAGTAAAATCACAAATCCCACCACAGCCATTTTGGGAATGAAAGACAAGGTCATTTCTTGAATTTGCGTAACGGCCTGGAAGATGCCCACGATTAATCCCACGACCAGACCGGCACCTAAAATGGGCGCCAATAGATATATCACAGTCGTTAGAGATTGCTTGGTGAGAAAGATAACGTAATCAACCGACATTACATAAATCCTTTAACTAATGACTCAACCAGCAGATACCAACCATCCACTAAAACAAAGAGCAATATCTTAAAAGGCATGGAAATCATTACGGGCGGAAGCATCATCATTCCCATGGACAGCAGGACACTAGCAACCACCATGTCAATAACCAGCATGGGAAGATATAGTAGAAATCCGATTTGAAAAGCGGTCTTTAATTCGCTGATGATAAACGCAGGAATAATGGTCATTAAAGACAAGTCTTTTGGCGATTGAGGTCGCCCCTCGCCTCTCAGATCAATAAATAATTCCAAATCTTTTGGGCGCGTCTGTTTCAGCATGAACGCCGCAATGGGTTGTTTGGCGGCGGCTAAAGCCTCCGATTGAGTAATTTCCTCTTTGATGTACGGTTGAACCGCATTGTCGTTCACTTCGGAGAACACGGGCTTCATGATAAAAAAGGTTAAGAATAGGGCCAATCCAATCAGGATCTGATTTGAGGGAACCGTTTGGGTGGCCAAGGAACGCCTTAAAAAGGAAAACACAATAACCAGCCGGGTAAAACTGGTCATCATCACTAAAATCGATGGAGCAAGCGACAGGACAGTCAGCAGAAAGACGATTTGGAGGGAGATGGAAAACTCCGTGGGATTGGAGGTTTCTTCTACGCCGAATGTGACCTTTGGGAAGGCTGTTTGAGGATGCGCCACGGTAAGCATTACTCCCATGATAATCAGGAGTAAAGTCATCTTTCTGATAGTTCTATCCCGTCGCATTGCTCACGATTGTTGATTTCGATTCAGGAATTTTTTCAGCCAATCGGAAAATGGCAGGTCGGATATCTCGGCGCCTCGATTCAACAAGCCATCCGGAATATCTGAGACTTTGTATTCTCGGATTACATTGATCGCCTGGTCAGTAATACCCATTAATAAATAAGCATTAAGTATTTTCACTAAGACCAAGTGCTGCCTGGTTCCCAAATAAGCCTTACCCAGGATTTCCATAGCTAATCCTTGAGTGCCTTTAGGAAGAAACGTGCGTTTATACCAATAGGCCATTATCACGATCGCCCCGACCAAAACAACCGTGATGAACGCCATACGAAGTAGATAAGACGTATAATGGATTTGTGAAGTCCCAGCCCCAGGAGTTCCTGATGGGGATAAGGTTTGAGGAGAGCTAACTTGGTGTCCTCCCAGAATCAGCCAAATAAAGCCGATCAGGATCATGACGGCAATGAGGAGTACGCCTGGTTTCAGGGACTTCACAATATCAACGGTGTTAAGCCGGTTGTGAAACTGAGTTTTCCTTTACGTTGCCGACAATCTGAGTGATGCGGATTCCAAAGGAATCATCCACAACCACTACTTCCCCGTCGGCAAGCTTGTGACCATTGACAAATATTTCCAGGGGTTCTCCGGCGGCTTTGTCTAATTCAATCACAGAACCTTTCCCCAACTTGAGCAAATCCTTAATCAACATTTTCTTCCGCCCTAATTCCACGAACACTTCCATTTCCACATCCAGCAACATGTCCAGGTTATTGGATCCTGGTTGTAGATGATGACCATTCGTAAAGCCTTCAAATTCTGCAGGATGAACGTCGACATCTTCCTCTTCAAAAAGGGAGTTCATATCACTACTCCCTTCCTCTGCCGCATCATCCGTTTCTGCTGCTTCATATCCCCATACAAAATGCTTGAGTTCCAGTTCGATTTCGGGAGTCGTTAACGTTAAGATTCCCGAGCATCCTGTTTCAGGCACGTCTGCCGGAGCTTCAGAAACCAATTCAACGGACAAATTCTGAAGTTCAAAGTCATAACCGTTTTCCTGCCCGGCAATTAATTGATTGATGACCTGGTCAATTCCTTCTTTCAGTGATTTGAGTTGATCTTGCTCCAGCGTCTCAGGAGCCTCTGTACCCGTCATCCAGAAGAAGAGATTCCCAGCCGCCATTGCAGGCATAGCTAACGCATGTGTCAATGTCAGTTTCCCCACGGTTTCAAATTTGACCCAAACCTGAGGGAATTCAAGTCCTTCCACCACCGGTTTCAGAGCCTGATCCTCTCCCACCGATGTGGAAATTGTAAACTCTTGGTTGAAAAGTTTATTTAATGCTGTGGTCAGAATGTCCTTCCAGGACTCAGCCAAAGACTGATAGTCAGTACGAAATGAATCAAAGGTCATGGTGCTTCTCCTCCTTATTGAAATCTTTTATCATAAATGCATAGTTATTATTCCGGGTACCGATCACACCCTTATAGATCGGTTCGTTTCCCGCGTAAATGTTGATATCGTCAATTAAGCGGGTATTGGTTACAATCACATCACCTTCTTTTAAATTCAGGATAGCTTGAATCGGGACTCGGGCACGTCCCACCATAGCCTTTACGTTCACTGGTGTGGAATGTAAATTGGCCAAGACGAGTTCAGTATCTTCTTCTGAGGCCTGTTGTGTCCCGAATAAAATTTTACTTTGGACTTCCGGCTTTGACATAACATTAGAAATCCATAAATAGGGATAACACAGATTGATTAATGAGGCGTTATCATGGATTTTAATTTCCATGGATACCACAACTACCGGCTCTGACGCAGGGATTATCTGAACGAATTCGGGATTACTTTCATAACGATCAATATGTACACGCAGAGGCAGGTATGTGGACCAATTCTTTGATATTTCACCAGAAATTCGTTGAACAACACGGTTCATAACACGTTGTTCAATAGGGGATATGGCCCTGGTTATCGTTGTATACTCACCTTTTCCGCCAAATATTCTTTCAACGGTAAAAATGGCCAGGCTGGGGTCCATCTCTAAAATAAATTTGGATGCCGGGTTTTCGAATTCACCGATATAAATCGCCCCAGGATTCGATATGGACATCATGAATTCTGAATACATGATCTGATCAATACCAAGAAGATTCATATCCACAATCATCCGTAACTGAGCCGAAAGAAATACACTGAAGTTTCGTGCCAGGTCTTCGTGGATACTTTCCAGCAGCCTTAGCTGCTCTTTCGAAATCAAATGAGGCTGCTTAAAATCGTAGATCGTGACTTTCTTTCCCTCTGATTGCTTATCTTCGGGATTGGTCGAAATATTCGATATCAACGCATCAATTTCTTCCTGAGACAAAATTTTTGCCATAGGGATCTCCTCGTTATTGAAGGATCAATTTGGTGTAATACATACTGTCGATATTTCCTGTACGCAGCAATTTATTGACCATTTGAGTTAATTCTTTTTTGGATGTTTCCTGGAATTCCAAATCCAAAATCTGTGAAGCAGTATGCTGACGCAAGTAACGAATGAATTCATCACGAATCTGGGGTTCACGGCTTTGCAATTCCTGAATTACGTTCGGATCGTGGGATTCCAAGGCATATTCGGCGACGACAAACCGTCGTCCGTTGGTCGCAAGCGGATTTACCGTTAAATCTTTCAGATGAAAGACATCGCCCATCTGAGCAAATGTCGTCATTGAGATCAAATTATTTTCTTTAGCCTGTTTATACATGGGGTATAAAACATACCGGGATACCGCAAAGGCCGCCACCAGGATGAGGATAAAAACCCCAACGCGAATGCCCCAAACCATCCAGGCTGGTTTTTCTTCCGATTCTTCTTCGCTAACATCTACATCTTCATCATACTCTGCCATAAATTCTCCAAGCTATTGATTGTTAGGTCCATCCATTCGGTGTTTTAATTTTAGTCAAAATCCATGCCACCGGCTGAAAACGCCGAGCAATTACCTCATTTTTTCAATGGTGAGAATAGTTGGCAATAAACGATCGATTAAATAGCATTGCTTAATAAAATAACCTGACGCTGGATGAAAAATGCTAACCTGGCGCATCTCTTAATATATATGGAGTTAGATAACACAGTCGTAATGATAAACGACCAAATAATTCATCAAATTTTCAGGATTCAAATCCTGAGAATGTCCAGCCCTATAAAAAGAAAATATTTCCCCCCTGATATAAAACGGGAACTAATTCATGTCTCAGAGAGGAAAATTCTTCCCTCTCCTGAATCATTTTTTCTACCCCGGATATGAATTCTATTTCCAGGTGACCAAGAATTCAACCCTCCGGTTTATTTGCCGTTGTTCTTCGGTTAAATTAGGCGCAATGGGTCGATATTCGCCATAGCCCACCGCGGCCAGGGTTTGAGGAGGAACATGTACCTCATCTACCAGGTATCGAACCACCGAAAGTGCTCGTGCGGTAGATAATTCCCAGTTAGAAGGAAATTCTTTGGTATGAATAGGAACATTATCCGTATGACCTGCCACTTGTATTTCGGAGGCTTGTTCACGGATGCTATTTCCAACAATACTTAAAATATCCTTAGCCTTCGGCTTCAGAACCGCCTTTCCCTGATCGAATAGAATCTTATCCCCCATTTGGATTAAAATTCCCGATTCGGTCGCTTCAATATTGATACTCCCATCCCGGGTGAACTCAGCCAGCGCATCGCGAAGCGATTCAACCGACTCATAGATTTCCGATCGCCGTAATAAATCAAAATCGACACCTCCAACAGGCCCCGGTGCCGCTCCCTGATATGGAAGACTTTCATGCATGACGCCTAACGCTCCTCGTAATGAACCGGCAACTTGTTCAAATTTATGTTTATCCAGACTGGTAAACGAAAATAGCAGTACAAAAAATGTGAGAAGCAATGTGACCATATCCCCATAAGTTGCGATCCACAAGGGCGCAGACGGCTTTAAGGGCGGTTTCCGTTTTTTTCGAGGATCGAAAGAACCCATAATCAGATATTGGTTTTTACTTGAGCTCGCAACTTGGGCGGAAGATAGTTCAAAAGCTTTTTCTCTATATTTCTTGGGTGTTCTCCATTCTGAATGGCAAGAATCCCGTCGATGATCATTCGTTTTCTCACAATTTCATCATCGGTACGGTTTTTTAATTTTCCGGCAATAGGGAGAAAAACCAAATTGGCAAGAAACGTACCGTAAAAAGTGGTAATTAACGCCACTGCCATGCCTTGTCCTATGCTGGTAGGATCATTAAGATTCTTGAGCATGGAAATAAGACCGATAAGGGTTCCAATCATCCCAAATGCCGGTGCGTACGTTCCCAAAGATGTAAATATTTGTTGACCTCGTTCATGGCGTTCCACCAGAAATGTGAGCTCGGTTTCCATCACATCTTTGATAACTTCCGGCTCAGTGCCATCCACTGCCATTTCCAAACCGATTCGCATAAAGGGATCTTTAATTTTCCTGAGTTCACTATCGATTGCCAGGATTCCTTCACGGCGTGTTCGAATGGAAATATCAATAAAGCGCTCTATTAAATGGACTTCACGAGAGATTTCATTGGTAAATGCTTTCCGGACAACGCGCATGACGCCCACGACTTCTTTGAGCGGGAAATTGACCAAAATTGCGGCCATAGCGCCCCCAACGACAATCATCATTGAAGGGATATGAACGTAAATGTCAACATTACCGGTTCCCAGGATGGTAGTGCCAATCAATATCAATCCTGAAAGAATACCAATGATGGTCGCTAAATCCATTTTCTTCCTTATTCTTTTTTAAAATAAGCGGATCGTACGGGTAGAAAATACCCGTACGATCCTGTGTTCGGCGATGAAAAAGTGAACCTCATCACCAGGTGGTTTTATCAACCAGGAGAGACACCACCATTAACGACCGAACCGTGTGGTTTCTTCCATGATTCGATCTAAGGTTGATACGATCCGGGATGCGGCCTGATATCCTTTTTGAGCATCAATCATCTGGATAAATTGATCGGCCATGTCCACATTTGAGACTTCCAAGTTGCCGGATCGAATTTCCGTGTCGAAATCCACAGCCCGGCCGATTTTCGGTTTGCCGCTAAAGTTGGTAGGCACGAAGTTACTGGCTCCGGTTTTCTCCAACGCGGTAGGATCGGGGAATTCCGCCATAGCAATTTGAGCCAAACGCATAACCACGCCATTGGTGAATGATCCGATAATGTAGCCTTGCTCGTCTACACGTATACCGTCCAGTTTTCCACTGGCCTGACCATCTTGATCCCGAGCCGATATTGTAGTTATTTCATCAAATTGGGTCAAGGCAGATAGTCCATCTCCCCCACCAGCATGTAAGGTGATTTTCAGTGCATCAGAACCATTTCCGGGATCGATTTCTAACGCGCCATTACCATCATCATAGGTATTGGAGATAAACTGGCCAGTCGTGTCAAAGGTGATCGTACCTGATCCTCCCTTTGTGATAACTTCATCTCCTTCAGTCGTCACAGTCCAGGCCCATTCACGAGCATTTTGTGTTTTCGTGAATTCCAGGGTCAAGTGATGTTCGGTACCAAAGGAATCATAGACCACGATAGACGTGACCGCGCGGGGTGTGTATCCTGTTGTAGTCGCTCCAAAGGTGGGTAACGTAATGGATCCTGTGTCGGAAGAACCTAGCGTCAACGTCATTGTGGTGGAACTGTCCCCGGCGGAATCATCAGTTAATACTATTTTACCATCGGTAAAGGTTGCCGTCGCTACCCCAGCGTAAACCGTATTAATTCGCGCAATGAGGTCATCGATAGTGGTCCCGTCATTGGCGGCGCCATAAGTGAACGTTCCACTAAGAGCATTTCCATCCTGGTCGGTACCCGTAATTTCAATGGTATCGCCATCCACCAAGGGTGTTGTCGTTTGAACGAGATCATTCAAATCGTCTGTGGATTCGGCCACCACCACTTCGCCACTTACATTTTTTCTGAATGCATCCGCCGCCGTTAGCACATTGGCAATCGGTTGCAAGGACGCATTTAAATTACCTGTCAACCAAATATTCCGGGTTTCAATCGCTCCTACAGTGGCGCTTGAGTCGAGAATAATATCGCTCATCTCTCCCAGAGCAGTATTAGTGGACTGATTCGCACTACTGGGATCGTTCTCATTAATTTTCTCATTCAACAACCATCCTTGCACCGCGCGTTGATCCTGAGTGATCAAGCGACCATCCTGGTCAAAGTAAAACGCTCCGGCACGAGTATATTCCATTAAGTCGCCGTTACGGATAACGAAAAACGCCTTGCCATCGATGGCTAAATCGGTGGGACTATCCGTGGCCGTAAAGGAACCCTGTTCGAATGGTGTGTATAATTTTCCCACCGTTTGTCCCAAGGTTTCTAAGAAGGTCATCCGACTGGCTTTGAACCCAATAGTATTCAAGTTGCCAATATTCGCTGAGATGACTTCTAGACGTCTGCGCTGGTTTTGCAGACTGGATAATACGGAAGTAAACGCGGCTCCAACTCCGGATGCCTGTTCCTGCTTCTGAATGAAACTCATAGTTTCCTCCTTTTAGTTTTTCCATCTCTGTCGATCGATGGAAGGAGGACCTCCCTTGCGGGTCCGGTCCTTTGGGTTTATTACATTATGGCAACGCCGTCAATGTTGGTAAACACATTGCCTTGCGTTGAGTTTTTCTCCAATGCTGTAACGACAACGCGATTTTTAACATTCACGATAAACGCATTGTCGTCCATGAGGATGAGTGAATTCTTGGCGCCTTTTAGTTCCATCTTCTTCACCCCTTCCTCGAGACGATTTAAAGCAAGTCCATCCAATTCAATCCCGCGGTGATTTAACCGCTTCAATGCATGAGCCGAAAACCGGAGTCCCTCATGATCCTTTAACGTAGACTGAAAAACTTCCGAGAAAGTCGGTTTCCCCGGTTTGTTCGTCTCATTCGCCCGGTTAACCTGTTGGCCCGGATTGATGGACTGAATCGTTGGTAGTTGCCTGATTTGTAAGTCAGCGACTTTCATGCGAATCTCCTATCCGTTATCGCTGTTTCCTATTTCTAAGACGTTGGAGAAGGGTATTTCTTCTCCATCGACAATCAGAACAGCAGATCCATTCTGATATCGAATTCCTTCAATAACACCCATTGTATATTCTTTTGCGGAAATTTCTACGTCATTTCCATCCCAGGCTTGTACTCTTAACGTGTAAGTCCCCTCGGGTACTTGACCGCCATTTGCATCGGTTCCATCCCAGGTCAGTGTATGGTCGCCGTTGGACAATTCGCTGGCCTTGATTGTTTTAACGACATTTCCATCTTCATCAAGGATTTCCGCTGTGACCTTTGCGGCATCACTTTCCAGATTAAAATTCAAATCGTAGCTGGTCGCCCCTTCCTTAACGTGGATTTCATCGCCCCAGGCTTTAACCTCTTTACCAATAATGGTGGCCGCTGCCGAGTTGTTAATCGCCTGCGTCAAGACCAGATCGATTTGTGTGCCTTGCTCAATATTGGCATTGATATTCTCCAGTTTCTCCAGGGACGAGAACTGAGCCAGCTGGGCGGTAAAATCCTGGTTTTTCATGGGATCCAATGGATCCTGATTTTTCAGTTGTTCAATGAGCAAGCGGAAAAAATCGTCTTTCCCAAGACCCGTCTGATCCAAAGCCTGAGAAAAAGCGTTGCTGGATTCCACATTGCCAATATTTCCTAATTCAAACATGTGTTACCTCCTTTAGTTAGGCAACCATATCAATGGTATTGTACCCGTAATGCTTCATCATCACGGTATTTAGGGACGAAGACGTCGATGTATCTGATTGTTTATCATGATCCACAGGGTTCCGATAGTGTTGGGACGACCGCCCGTCCTGATACAATTCCTGTCTCATATCCGATTCTTGTTTTAATTGTACAAAAATACCCACCTGGGCCTGGCCTCGGTGATTCAAACTTTCCTGAACGACGGGAAGTATTTTCTGAAGATGGTTACGCACAGATTCGTTTTCTACGGAAATGGTAATCTGTTTGCCATCCAATTTTTCGCTGTATTCAAATTCCAGGTTTCCCATGCGTTGATCCTGAATCGTAAGATGGGATGGTTTTTTCTGCTTTGTATCAGCGAAAATTTCCACCCATTGAGTAATTTTTTGGATCATAGCCATCTGCCGGACGGTCGATTCTTCCTGGACATGCCTGGTCAATGTCTGGACCCAAAAATCGATTTTTGGCACGGATGGTGTTTCCTGGTGAGGGATGGAACGGACAGACGTTCCGGTCTTTGAATCAATTATACCAATATCTTTTACCGCGTCTGAGCCCTGGCGAACATCACTCTGTAGTACGGATTCATCCCCTTTTGTGGCAACTGCCGATTTGACTTTGGCCTGCGAATGGGAAATACTAACCTTGCTCGCATCGTGCACTCGTTCCGGGGTCTTTATCGATTGAACGAGATCGCCCGTCCCGATGGTTTTGGAGAGACTAAATACAAACCGATGTGGATTGATGGATGTGGTCGGTTTGCCCTCTTTAGCAGTCGCATGGTTTAGAGCTTTTTGGGGAAATACTTCTCTATTTTGTGGAGTCGCCTTGTGTTCCGTATGCGCCTTTTCTACTTGTTTTTCCACCACCGAAGGAGATTCTACTTTTGATTGGCGCACTTGTGAATAAGAATTCGATTTTGACGCTACCGGGGCAAAAGGTTCTGGCTGAGGTTTCGGGATGGGTCTTTCCTCAATATGTTCCGGATAATTTGCTTTCTCTTGAGGAATATTTTGGGTCGTTGGCATGGGCCGATCTTTTTGAATAACCTCCGGAGAATCCTGATGCTTTCCTACCTTGGTGAATTGGAAGAGATCTGAACTTTGTTTTCCACTCTTCATTTCACCGATTGGATTATGCTTATCTCCAGACTCCGCAGATTGAATATGTTGATTCCTGATCTGCTTACCCGCCATAATTTTTCTCGGATCCTCCCCAGTTTGGACGGGTTGGTCTGTATATTTCGGGTGCGTCAGAGTAGGATCTAGACGAAAATCATGAACCTGATTTTTCGATGATATTTCGATTGTTTTGGCTATTTCCTGGGGGGACTTTTCAGGAATTATAGACGAACGAATTAACGTCTTATTATCCTTTAAAACCTTGGGTGTAGCAACTTTAAAGGCTTCTCCCTGTGGCCTTGCTGATGTTTGATGCTCCACAGGGAGATTGTGATCCACTTTTGACTGTTTGGACTGATGCGTACGAATTTGTTTCGGTATAAATCCATTCGCAACCACTGCGGGACCTGTCTTTAAGCCTGCTTTTGACGTTACTCCCGTTGAAAGTGTTTTACCAATGGGAATGGTGGTTTTTCCGATGTGTGGTTGGTTTTTACCGCTTTTTATTGGCTTGATTGATTTTGACGCCGTGTGGGGAGTTAACGGCTTAGACACTACTGACTTTTGAGTACCTTTAACTTTTTTTACAACCTGGTTCCCCGTTTGTACCATGGTTAAATGCTCACTGAAAACCGTTTCCGCTCCTTGAGATGGAGATTTCTCAGGTTGTTTCCCGTCAGACGGTTTGACGATTTTTCCCACCACCTGCTTTCCAAGTCCAAGCTTGGCCATGCAACCCGGCTTAACCGGCTGCGAACCCAGGTTTTTTGGTAAGACAGGGACAGGGATACTCATGATTTATCTCCGTTTAATCCTGCCAATTTTTCTGTGATCGTAGCTGCCCGTTCCGCCGATAGTGCCATCATAATGGACTTTCGAGTACGAGTTCCCATGGCTCGGTAAATCGCTATCACCGTTTCATCATCGACTTTGTCTAGAATAGGTTTAATATCCGAGACCTTCATGGATTCATATGTTTTCGCTAACTCTTTCAGACTGACTTCTTTTTTATTCAACGCTAATACTTGACTATTCAGATCATCGATGGTTTTTTTATACCCGTTAATTAATCCATTCTGAAATGTGATCTGCTCCTTCAAGCTGTCAATCTCTAACGACCGTTCAAACAAATCGTTTTTCAATTCCTGGATCAGATTTGCCAGGCTATCCGTTACTGTCGTAGGATGTCCGTTAGTAAAATTCCCTGATTCTCCGTCGGATTCTGAATTGGAAGACTCTATGGAGTTCTCATCATCTGGATTGTCCGGATTTACTTTCGCAATATTTTCTTCCGGAATAGGCGTTTCATCCGATGACGGTTCAAAAATGAGTAGAACCACAAATATCACTCCCACAAGGACAACAAAAGCGCCTACCGAAATCAGGATAAGTTTTACCGGACCTTTCATCCTATTTATTCATCCCCATTCTAAGAGCGATTTCGGAGGATATCAGCAATTCCTTCCGATTTAATTCTTTCTTGTATCCTTCCCACTTTTTGGACTTCAGAGATTCCATTACTTTTTTATCGCGGGCCGCCTGGGTCAATTCTTCCTGTTTCTTTTCAACTTTTTTCTGGTACTGTGCAACACGTTTCGATTGTTCTTCCAATCCATGATTTAAGGATTGTAGATACCCCTCCGATACGGACAAATTGAATAAACTCAGTTGGTGTCCCATTTTCATTTTTTGGTTTAAATGGTGGGCTTTCTCTTCCTGAATAGCGGAAAGGGTATGCTGTTCGTTTTCCAACTCTCGCCGTGACTTTTCCAATTGCATAGCTTGGCTGTTTTCCAACGCCTGTCTCAATTTCAGAATTTTTTCCAGTGAGAAATGGAATTTCGTAGCCATCTTTAACCCATAACCTGTTGCAAGCGTTGCAACGTTTCTTCAAACGTTGATTTTTCATTCATATCCTGGCGTAAGAATCCCTCCATCGCATCGCGTAACTGAAGGGCTTCATCCACTTTGGGATTACTGCCTTTTGCATAGGCACCGATGGAAATTAGATCTTCCGCTTCACGGTAACTGGCAAGCAACTCTAACATACGATCGGACCGTGCCAGTATTTCTTTAGGAACGATCTCAGTGCGCAACCGACTAATGCTCTCCAATACATCCACAGCGGGATAATGACCTTTATGGGCAATTTTACGGGATAAAACGATATGGCCATCTAAAATGGCTCGAGCGGCATCGCTAACGGGCTCGTCTAAATCATCGCCTTCCACTAGCACCGTATACAATCCGGAAATACTTCCATGTTTATCATTTCCTGCTCGTTCCAATAGCCGGGGTAATAAAGCAAAGACCGAAGGCGTATATCCTTTGGTTGTGGGTGGTTCACCAATAGCCAGTCCGATTTCCCGTTGAGACATGGCCACGCGTGTTAGGGAATCCATTAACAATAGAACGTCTTCACCCTGATTTCGAAAATACTCCGCGATAGCCGTAGCCAGTAGCGCACCTTTGACTCTGACCATCGCCGCCTGGTCGGACGTAGCCACGACGACTACCGACCGGGCCAATCCCTCCGGGCCCAAATCACGCTCAATAAATTCTCGGACTTCCCGGCCCCGCTCTCCAATCAGAGCAATCACATTGATATTGGCACTCGTATATCGCGCAATCATTCCCAACAAAACACTTTTTCCAACACCACTTCCGGCAAAAATACCGACTCGCTGTCCCTTGCCTATGGTTAATAATCCATCAATAGACCGGATCCCCGTTTCTAAGACATCGGAGATACGCTGACGGCTCAGGGGATTCGGTGGTTGATTATGGACGGGAACCCACGCTTCGGTGCTTAGGGGACCTTTCCCATCAATTGGATTTCCTAAACCATCCAGGACTCGTCCTAACAACGCAGGCCCCACAGGAACGGACAAGGGTTGCGGACAACGACGGACGCGACTGCCAATGGACAACCCAATCGTTTCCTGAAGCGGCATCAGAAGAACATTCTGATTGTTGAAGCCAACAATTTCAGCCAAAATAGTTGCATTCGTTGGCGTGTAGATTTTGCACAAATCGCCAACCGATCCCGAAACCAGAGAAGCTTCAACGACCAATCCGATGATTCGCGTTACTTTACCATCTCTCCGATAATCCGGAAGGATTGATAATTGATCCTGATAGGCTGAAATCTGGGTGGCCAAAGGATTCAACACGCTTCTCCTTCAAATAAATTCTGGTTTATGAAACTCAGATATTCCTGCATCAAACCTTGAATAACCTCCGTATCCGTTTCAACGATACATTCCCCAGGTTTCAGGTCCTCATCCGGTACAAAAGACAATTGGCTTCCATGGGGTAATTTTTTTAATAGATTTTGCTCCGAGGATATCCAGGTTAACTGCCTGGGGTTTACCTTAATTTTAAATTTGGATTGTTTGGCAACATCTTTTAGAAAACGGTGGAGTTGAGTGACAAGGAATTCATTTTGCGCTTCCTCTTCCGACAGGGTACGTCCCAGTATTTTTTCTGCGATCTGAAGGGAAAACTGAGCCAAAGGTTTACCGAGAGTATTTAGCGCTTCATCATATTTGATCTTTAAAGATTCCACCATTTGTTCATAGGTGGCCTGTAACCCTGAAATATCTTCCCTAAAACGGCGTTCCACGATAAACCGGGCCTCTTCATAGCCAGCTTTATACGAATCTTCTCGCGCGTTTTGAAGGGCGGCTTCTAATACCTTCACTTGGTTTCTTAAATGATTCACAAGCCGTTTAGCGCCGTATTGGTATTCTTCTTGGTCCAAGTCTTCGGGATAACCGGACATCATATCAGAATAGGAATCGGCCAAGGTTGGAATCTCCTTGAACGAATGAATACCTTTTATCGATTGATTTAAGGGTACTTTTAGCACAGTCATTATTCAATTATCTCCTCGTCCTCTCCACCATGTCCAACAGTGATTTCACCCGCTTCTTCCAGTTGTCTGACCACATCCAGGATTTGTTTTTGAGCTTCTTCCACTTCCCGAACCCGAACCGGTCCAATGTATTGAAGTTCATCCCTTAACATTTCGGCTGCGCGTTCAGACATATTTTTAAATATTTTATCCTTCAATTCATTCGATGTGGCCTTTAAAGCCAGGGCCAGCGTTTTCGACTCAACACTTTTAACGATTCTTTGAATGGCTTGATTAGAAAGACCAATAATATCTTCGAAGAGGAACATAAGACTGGTGATTTCATCAGCCAGTTTTGGATCGCGTTCCCGAAGACTATCCATAATGTTTTTTTCTGCTGAACGGCTGGTAGAGTTCAATATTTCCGCGACTGCATCCGCACCGCCGGTCGAACTCAACTGTCCGCCGCCAAAGACTGTTCCCATTTGATCCCGCAAGACATTCTCAATATCCTCGATAAATTCAGGCGCTGTTTTTTGCATCGTAGCTAGACGATAGGCAATTTCAGCCTGTTGATCTTCCGGTAACTCCGATAAAATCGCCGCCGCCTGAGGGGGTTTTAAATATGCCAGTATCAAGGCGACCGTCTGAGGATGTTCATTTTGTAAAAAGCTGATAAGCTGGTTGTTATCCACGGTTTGCAAAAGGTAAAACGCGCTGACTTCGGTGACGGCCTCTACCTTTTTCATAATTTCCATGGCTTTTTTATGTCCCCAGGCGTTGTCCAATACTTCCTTCGCATATTCTACACCACCCTGGATTATGAATTCTTTCGCCTGCATCATTTGGTAGTATTCTTCAATCACTTCACCCGTAATATCAGAAGGCACATCCTTCATACGGGCGATTTCGATCGTGATTTCTTCTACTTCCTTTTCGGAAAGGTTTTTCATTACCTCGGACGCATTTTCCATCCCGATGGCAATCATAACCAACGCCGATTTCTGAACAGGTGTGATATTTTGTATTGAGGCCATTTATTCGATTGACTCCACCATGGGTCGGGTTAACCAGGAACGAATGATTTTTGCGGAATCTTCCGGATGCTCCTTTGCATGTTTAATCACTTCTTCCGTCATCAATCCTTTTGCCTTTAAGCGGGCTCGCGCTTCCGGCGAAAGTTTACTCATATAGGCATCTTCAGGCAGCTCCGGTGACGGTTCTCCGGCTTCGATTTGCTCCTGCTTTTCTACACTTGTTTCCAAAGCAGGAGGACTCGGACTAAATGAAAATTGAAGCGTTTGACCGGCAGATTTAAGCAAACTCCGCATGAAAAAGAATGCGATGATAAGTCCGATACCAATTATACCTTTATCGATCATACTGGCCCACATGGCCTGTTTATCCGCCGATTCAAAATATTTAAGATCCTCTTCGAACCCTGTCTTTTCAAAGGGAAGATTTTGAACTTCAACCATATCTCCCCGATCCGGATCAAAACCGACAGCGCTCTTTACAAGTGCTTCTAACTGAGCCAACTCCTTCTTGGACCGAGGCGTATATTCCCTCACTTCCTCACCATTTTCATCTAATGTAGTTGTATAGGTGCCATTCACTAATACCGCTACTGTCAGTCGGTTAATGGTGCCAGTGTTGCCCACATAATGTTCCACGGTCTTATTTATTTCATAATTGGTAATAACGTCTTCATTCTCCTGGATTTGGTTTGTCGAATTCAGGGAATCCAAATCACGACTGGTCCCGGTATGGCGTTCCTCACTGATGATGGCCACATTCTCAGGATCATAGATTTCACTGGTCCGTTCAACTTTTTCAAAATTCATATCGGCCGATACTTGTACAATAGCATTTTGAGGCCCTACTACACCTTCCAAAAGATTTACGACTTTATGTTGTAGTTTAGTTTCAACAGCATGGCGCATATCCCATTGTGTATTCGCCATAAAACTGGATTCACCGCTGCTGGATTCAGATAAAATATTCCCATCAGAATCCACAACGACGACCTTATCCGCCTCAATTCCCTGAACGCTGTTGGCTACCAAAGCGGCGATACCTTTAATTTGTTCCGACCCCAACGATCGTCCCGGGTTTAAATACAAAACCACACTGGCTGATCCAGTATTTTCTTGCTCAAATAATCTATTTTCAGGTAAAACAAGGTGTACACGACTGTTTTTCACTCCCGGGAACTGATTGATGGTCTTGGTCAATTCCCCCTCCAGTGCACGCCGCATATTTAATTGCTGCATGAAGGTGGTCATACCAATTTTGGCATTATCGAATATTTCATATCCACCGACTGGTTGACCCGCTAATCCCATATCAACAAACCGGAGCCTTAAATCGGCCACATTTTCCGATGGTACAAGAATTGAGTGTCCGTTATCCTCAATAGTGTAGGGGATTTTCATATCTTTTAATTCACTTACGATTTTATTCGCATTGGAGGGGTCTAAATCGGAATATAAAAGTTGAAACTCCGGACGATTCGCCCAAAAAACCATTGCGATCGAAGCTGAGAGCATCCCCAGAAACACCAATACCATCAGCATACGCTGAATGGGTGAATAGTTACGCAATATATTTCCCAGATTCGTGAAAAATTGATTCATGGCACGTCCTTAGATCAAACTGGCATTCTCTGAACTTCTTTCAGTGATTCTAAAACCCGATTCCGGATTTCCAACATAAGCTGGAAACTCAAGCGGGATTCTTCCATGGCCACCATTGGTTCGACCAAACTATCGGACTTTCCTTCCGCCACCTCTTGCGCCAGTTTCCCTGCGGTTTGTTGTTTTTCATTCACGGTTTCCAAGAAGTTTTTTACCATGCCCGCAAAATTGGGTTTTTCCTCACCCTCAGTCTTTGGCGCCGTTCCCTTGGGGGCGAGCTGATCCAATTGTTTTAGCAATGCAGAATTTTGGACCGACTGTATATTTGCCATATATTATCCTTTCACATCCAAGAGATGACCTTTATGAATAGACTGTATTTGAGAGTGTCCGTAGAGCTTGAGCTCATCCGGTTTAGAGGACCCGAAGAGCATAGATAACGTAGCAATTTCTTTTTGGCTAAGCACACGCATGGGTGAGTCCTGAGATTTATTCGTTTTACATTGATTTTCTGGACGATCTACAATTTCAAGCGTCTGCTTTTCTTGAGCCCCGGACACAGGCGAAGAAGCATTACCAGAAGTACGATGTACGAGATAGGGATTAAATGATGTCTCAATCGTATTCATTGTCAGATTTCCATCGTCTTTTTTGCCATTTGTTTGGCTGCTTCAAGCACGTTCACATTGGCTTCAAAACTCCGACTGGCAGTCACCAATTCCACCATTTCTTCCACAACGTTGATATCCGGCATTCGAACATATCCGTTCTCATCGGCTTTAGGATTGGTGGGATCAAATATTTTTCGTTCGCCATCAACCTCTATTACATCGAAGGAGTTATTATGATGATTCCCAATAGAGAATTGGGTCTTTTGGTTGGAGGTTGTGATATGACTTTTGTTGGATCGGTTCAAGGATAAAGCCATGTGATCATGAAACGACGGCGCTTGAGAACCGGAATTTCCTGTTTCCAAAACCCGCTTCTTTTTATAGACCGCGCCATTGGGATCCGCCACCCGATTTGCATTCGCAATATTTTCCGAAATAACATTCAAGCGCTTCATCTGCGCCGATAAGCCCATAAACGTGGTTCGCATACTGGAAAAAATGCCATCAATCTTCATTACCGCGTCCTTCCGGTTATGGCTTGACTTAATCCTGAATAGTATCGATTCAGAAACCGTGTTGCGAATTCATACTTAACCTGGTTCTCCGCCAATTCGGTCATTTCTCTGGTTAAATCAACGGATTTTTCTTCCTTATTTACTGTAATCTGGTTGGATTTCACGTAAAAATGTGGTGAAGTGATATGTTTTGAAGAGGTAAAACGAACTTTTTCATCGCCTCGAAGGGATTCTAAAGTGGATTTAAAATCTGTTGCTTCGCGGACATAGTTGGGATTATTAACATTCGCAATATTCTTGGAGATCGCATTGAATTGCTTGCGATACAGTTTTAAAGCCTCCTGAAAGACTTTTGCTGTTTGCGTCTGAAATAAATTGATTTTCATGGCATTGGAATTATAACAATTTTTGTGCCAATTCTTTATTAACCAAGTATTCTAGAGACACACACATTTTATACAATACGTTAACTGTCTATATTATTACACTTACACAAGTCTATTGATCTGTATAAGAAAAAAATATGCCCCCTGAAAAGGGGGCTCTGATTTGTGGCACTGGAAATAATTTCCAGTACTTGGAAAAGAAAGAATGTTCAGTCAGCGCTATCCATCAGACGACCATTTTCTTTTTCATATTGATGGAGTTTATTCCTTAATGTACGAGTGCTCACTCCTAAAATACGCGCTGCTTCCGTACGATTATTCCTCGTTTGTTTCAGCGTTTTTAAGATTAAGCGTTTTTCCATTTCCGGAATTGACATGATTTCATCATCTAAGCTGGAGCTATTATTCGACACCTCCGTTTCAAAGGATATATCGCTAAGCCGGATGGAGTTTGACTTCATGGAATATAACAGGGCTCGTTCAAGTATATTCTCTAATTGTCTAACATTGCCGGGCCAATCGTATTCCTGAAACGCGTTCATGACTTCCGGATCAACGGTCTTCTCATCGTATCCATATTTCTTCTTTAATTTTTTCATAAAGTGGTCTACCAATACGGGAATATCTTCTTTCCGGGTTCGTAACGGAGGTACTTTTATGGGAAAAACATTTAACCGGAAAAATAAATCAGATCGAAATTCGCCTGCGTTAACAATTTCTTTGATGTTTCGATTGGATGTGGCAATAATCCGTGTGTCCACTTTTAATTCTTTATTAGATCCAACTCGGGAGATCGTTCCTTCTTGAAGTACGCGTAATAATTTTGCCTGGAGCAACGCCGGCATTTCACTCACCTCATCCAAAAGCAACGTACCACCACTGGCTTCTTCAAAAAGACCAACATGTGCTTTATGGGCATTTGTAAATGCACCTTTTTCATGTCCAAATAATGTGCTTTCAAATAAGGTTTCAGGTATTGCGGAACAATTGATTTTTAAATATTTACCTCCGGATCGATTACTGGCCTCATGGATGGCACTGGCAATTAATTCTTTTCCTGTACCACTTTCCCCTTGTATAAGAACCGGAACATCGCTTTTCGAAACGATGTCAATTTGCTCAAATATTTTTTGGAATCCGACGCTCTTGCCCACCAATTTTTTAAATCGCTGATCCACTGCCAATTTTTGTTTTAATTCCCGGTTTTCTTGGCGTAGGTGCTCCATATTGAAATATCGCTCTACGCGAGTTTCAATTTGGGAGATGGAAAAAGGTTTGGTAATAAAATCAAACGCCCCTTCATGCATGGCTTTCACGGCCGTTTCAACGGTTCCATAAGCCGTGATAAAAATAAACCCCAAATCCGGATGGGTTTTCCTAACGGTCATCATGAGATCCAAACCATTAATTCCAGGCATCATAAGATCAGTTATGACAAGGTCCACTTCATTGGAGTTAATGAATTTAATGGCGGCTTCTCCATCCCTGGCCGTTTTAACATCATACGATCCGCCTTCCAGAGCTTCCTGAAGAATTGAACGCATGCTATTGTCATCATCCACAATTAACAGTCGTTTACTCATACAATAACTCCAATTCTATTGTTTGAGATTTAAGGACGGTCCCGGTCATCCTCCCGGGACAGGTTATCCTGCAATTTGGCGTATCGTTGTTCGACTCCTTTCCTGGAAGGGCTTGAGGATGCGGCATCATTGGTGGTAGATAAAGCCTCCAATCCTCCAGGGTATTTTTGATCAATCAATGTGACCAGTTCTTCCAGGCGAGTTCGGGCAAATTTTAATTCACCAGTTAAGTGCCGGACTTGTTTCTTATTCTCTACGAGCGTTCTAAGACGTTGGATAGTAAACAGGATATGTCGCACACCCACCGGTTTCAGGAGAATCCAATCAATCTCCGGATCCTCCTCTTTAAAGATTTCATTCATTTCCTGATAATCGCAGAAAAGGACCAATCCCGTGTCTTCGGAAAGGGAGCGAACCTCATGACACAGAGATAACGCGTCTGATACCGCTGAATACTCAATGTACAATTGGGGGACGCTATGGGTGGCCACTAAATTTTTAATGCCGTCCCAGGAATGGGAAGTAATAATCCCGGATTCGATAAATACTAATTCCTGCAGGACAAGATTCAGACTGG
>CAZHTM010000001.1:154260-171235 GCA_964535735.1 uncultured bacterium | reverse complement strand
GTAATAATCCCGGATTCGATAAATACTAATTCCTGCAGGACAAGATTCAGACTGGAATCTTGTTGTATTATGAATCCAATTTGAGTGCGTTCTTGGTTTCCCACTAGCCCCTTACTCGTTTTCCCTGGCAGATTCTGGAAATTCATTATAAGTACTGTAAATCAAGTGATCCAGAATTTGACGAGGTTTCTGCCCGTCGGTAGGATAGTTGGCTAATCCACACCTCAATAACAAAGGAGTACCGTTGTAATTATGATCAAATTTGGCTTTGAAATCCATTAGCTTTAATTCTGTTTCGATTGGATTTGCACCGGGTAAGACACAAAATATGTAGTTGAAAAATTGTTTAATTTTCAAATCCAACGATCCAAATTCATTTTTCAAGAGATCAACACAATAGTTCATATCCTCACGGGGTATAGCTTTTAACCCTTCAGCCTGATGAAGTTGAAGTAATATGTAAGAGATTTTTGCGGGTCGATCGGGATGGTTCAATGATTCATGAACAATATCCAGGTCATTCAGAAATCCGTGGTTGAAAGCTGAAGGAGGTTTGATCTGATGTTGCCTGTGTGAAAACAATAAAGGTGATATTTGCGTCGCAATTATTTTATACAACTTAATGTCATCCTCTGTCTCTTGAAGTCCTTCTCGAGGATCAAGAACGCATAAATAGCCCAATGTTTGATTCATGAACTGAACCGGTATCGCCACAAGACTACGGTTCTCTTTCCCCAGACTCACTGGATGGCCATTTAATAAAATCTGACCATCTTCCACCGGAATGACTTGTGTTTTTTCAAAATCAAGTCCGACGCCATTAATCTCCGTGGATAAATTGAAGGGTTGTTCTACTAATGGGGCTGGAAGCCCACGAAATTTCAACGGGAAAAAAGAGCCGGGAATATCTTTTTCCACATAAATCCCGGCATGCGACACACCCATTCCTTCAGTAAGGGTATCCAAAATCATGTCACCCACCAAATTCAGATCCTGGACCTGATATAGGATGGAAGAGATTTCGTAGAGCATGGTGATATCTGCCAACATCTTTTCAATTTGTTTTTGCAGACGAATATTTTCCCTACCTAAAAGGAGTTTTTCCACGGCCCGATTTATAACAGCCTGAATTTCAGTCAATTTGAACGGTTTACGGAGATAATCATAGACACCTTGTTGCAGCGCCCGGATTGCAGAATCAATGGATGCATACCCGGTAAAAATGATAATCATGGCATCCTTTTGATATCGATTCACGGTATCCGCGATATCAAGGCCGGTCACATCCGGCATTTTCAAATCTGTAAATACAATGTCAACAGGGTGTGACTTTAAGAATTCACGGGCTTCCGTGGATTGAGTGAATCCGTGAACGGTATACCCTTTTTCTGAAAAATAGGTATTTAATAAATCAACGATCGACTGTTCATCATCAACGATACAGATTGTAAGACGTGATTGGGGCATGGCTATTATTCCAGACTTTCCTTTTCGATGGTATCCCCCTCAAGATAAAAACGCACCTTTTTCTCCGGTATTCCGATATATTCTTTTACCGTTCCCATCGAGATCGTAACCCCTGAATAAACGGTGTCAAAAACATTAATACATTTCACTCGGTGTATTGATGTATCCATTTTTTCAAGAGAGGCCAGTTTTTGTTCTAATCCGGCCAATTCGGTTTTTACCATCTCAATATCTTTAAGAGATTGAGTGCGTTCGTTTTCTTTCTGTGGAGTCAAACCATTCAGACGTTCTTTTAACAGATTGAAAAATTCCACCTGCTTTTCCAGAGCGAGTAATCGTTTATGCAATTCAGCATATTCGTTTTGAAGTGATTTTCGGCGACTATCAATCGATATATTTTGAAAGCCGGTCAATCCAATTTCCGTTTCGGTCCTTCGCTCATTTCCTGCGATTTTGACATGAATTCCATCCTCAGCGAGCACCTTTCCACCCCAAATCATACCCTCATTCGTATTGACGAAAATTTTTCCACCTGACAGAATGGTTGAATTAATTGCGTATTTTTCAATTAATACATCTTTTCGGGCACTCAAATTGGCATTTTGTACAAAACTGCATTTTAAGTTACCACCCGCTAAAATTTTGGCTCGATTTTTTCCCATGATACCATGCTTGATTGAGATATCTCCATTTCGGGAATAAACCGAAGCAGCTTCAACCATGCCATTAATTATTATGCTTTCACTTGCATCTACACGAAACCCCGATCGAACATCGCCTTCAATGAGAATGACGCCGTCAAATTTCACATTCCCCGTAGTATAGTCGACATCGCCTTCGATATGATAAATATTATCGATAATGATTTTGTTTTCGCGTAAGAAAACATGCCCATTTTTATTTGCATATACGGTAAGCCCATCATCGGATACGGTGGTATTCCTTCCGGCTAAATAGTGTAAAATTGTTTTAGATGTTGTTTGCGAAGGAGATTGGGGATTATCCGGAGGAAGAACTGACAGAAGCTTTTGCCCTTCGGATACCGATTGAAATTCGTGTATTTGTTTAAAATTTATCCGGCCATCTTCTTCCCTGTGAAGAGCAAGTTGGGACGGTTTGTCAATATACCAGATAAATGATTCATCATTGAAATCAATTTGAGTGATAATCTGGTCCTGGGTAGATCGATGCGCCGAAACCAGTTTTTCCAGAAGCGTCTGATTAATTTTCAGTGACCAGTGAGCCTTTGCAATTTTAGACTGGATTTCCTCGATTGATGGATAATTTTCAGGGGGAGCATTGATCGTCAGCAACCCAACCCGGCCATCTTCACTGAGTTTTACCTGGATTATATCCTGCCCCATAGGCTCTAATTTGAATGATCAAGTTCGAACCGAATTTCACTTGTGCGTCCGCACACACAGGTAAAATACAATCCAACCACTATACCATCTTCAATAATAGGCTCAATCATTTCTTCTGATGGATGATCATGGTGAACGGTGATGGGTTTAATTTTAAGAGGATCCGATACCTGAATACGTTCTTTCTTTATTACCTTCCCACGCAATGAAGTCCCGCGATGAAATCTGGATTGAGATTTCGTTATTGGTGTGAAATCCTGGCCATCTTCCATGTGTTCAGGATTCCTTTAACATATTTAATACCGAATCAATATGAGGCAATTCACCACTAACGTGAGACCATAAATGATCGGCGGCCTCTTCTTCGTCAACCGGTAAGTCGGGTTGAAGTATATCCCATCCATCAAATTCCATGATAGGTAGTTTGCTCCTTAAGTCTACGATATTCGGTTGATGTAGATTACAGAGACCATCGGTGATTTGCACTAAGGCTACCAGTGGTTGAAACTCAGGATTTGGGCACTGATTGGGAGAATGATGATAGCCAATTGCAGCTTGAATAGTAGCCGGCATATCCCATGTTTCTGTTAACCATTTTCCAGCAATAGTATGATCAATTCCAAATAGTTCATTTTCGGCTTCGATAGAAGATACCCCCTCCTTTTTTATCATCTCCAACGACCTCATAAATAATCTTTGATCCAAACGGAACAAAACCAGCTTACCTATATCATGAAGTAATCCCATTGTGTAAGGATTTGCAGGAAGGGATAGGTTCCATTTTTTTGCAATTGCCTGTGAGAAAAAGGCACAGGCAATCGAATGTCTCCAATACTGAGTCCAATCGATCCAAAACGTCTGACCTCCATCCATAATAAAGGATTTGATAATGGAAAAACTCAAAACCAAATATGTCAGATCGTTTAACCCAATCGTCACAATTGCTTGTTTGAGGCTATCCACTTTATACCGCCGACCATAGTATGCTGAATTGGCCATTTTTAACAGCTTCAGCGCCAACGGGGGATCCCTCTCAATGGTTGGCAGCATTTGGTTGATGGAAAGTTTATCCTCCCTTTTAAGAGCCAATATTTCAGCAGCGACCGAAGGTAAAGAAGGTAAACCTTCTAATGTTGAAATCTTTTGGTGATAATATTCCTGTGAATGTTCTGTCATGGGATTGAATAAATATGGTGATTACGCATCAATGAGACTAACGGTTTTCTTAATTTCATCCATTTGGTCCTCTAATGTAGAGTAGACAGTGGCAAGGTCCAGGTTCTGGATTTCCGGATAATACTTTTGAAGAATTATCCATCCTTCCACATCGTCGGGTAAGCTAGACATGGGTTGGGTTTCAAAATTAAGCCCCTTCATGTTACTCAGCGTATCCGCAATCTGGATCAGAGCTGCCAATGTCTGCCGTTCACGTCCATCAGCGGCCGATGGATGATGGTGGTAGGCGGCCACAGTTTGTAACGTTTCAGGTAAATTCCATTTTTCCATGACGAATCTTCCCGATTCGATATGACTTAACCCGAACAATTCATTTTCGGCATCAACTGAAGTATAGGATGATTTTTGGGTTAATTTAATCACGTTTTCATACAATTCACTATCTAGCAAATATAAAATAAGCTTCCCAATATCATGGAGTAATCCCACTGTAAAGGCATTGTTTGGAAAACCGAGGCGGTATTTTTTATTTAATTGGTCGGCTATATGAGCTGTCGCCGCGCTGTGTTCCCAAAATCGTTTCCAACTAATCGGAGCAAATTTTTCACGGTCAATGGTTTTTGCCACCGAAAACACCAGGGCTAAAACCGTCAATTCCTGCATGCCGATAGTCACAATTGCCTGTCGTAGCGATTCCACTTTGATTTTTAGACCATAGTATGCTGAATTTGCCGTTTTTAAGATTTTCATGGCCAAAGAAGGATCTTTGGAAATAATCGGAATCATTTGTCCGATCGACAAGGTATTTTCCCTTAATACCTCTTGCAATTGGGTAGCAATAGCCGGCAGCGTGGGTAATCCGGACATGGATTCAATTTGTTTGAGAAACTTATCCCGTTTTGGATGATTGACCGGCGTATCAATCTCGAAATCGAAATTCACTCAGATAGTCCTTTCTGAACAATACCTGAAACCTGACCATGGTGACGATTCCAGATAGTTTTTACTATGCCTTTTCCTGCAATTGTTATGCCATTCATATAGTTTTTCAAAATAACTCAGGGTGATGCACAGGATGACTTTTTGCTTCTTCAGATAAAATTAGTCAATCACCCTATAGCAAAACTAACGCTAATCTTCCATACGAAGGAAAATTTTTCCTATCAAACTTATATTTCTCTATCGTTTAATGAATCCGGGAATTATCGTAATTTCTCCACTTAAAAATAATGGATTATCAACGATGGCTTTAAAAACCATATTAATTGCGGAAGATGATGAGGGTTTCATCCCTTTATTAAAAAAGTTTTTATCAACGATTCCCGCTGATATTTTAATTGCCACGGATGGAAGTCAGGCCTATAAAATGGCTATTCTACATCAACCGGATTTGGTGATTTCAGACTGGATGATGCCCGGATTATCGGGCGAGGAGCTTTGCCAGAAAATAAAAGGCAATGATATACTTAAAACCACATACTTTATAATGCTTACGTCAAAAGATCAGACTGAAGATTTGGTTAATAGCTTACAAAGCGGAGCGGATGATTATATTTCCAAACCTCCAAAACCTCAGGAATTAACTGCCCGGGTTCAGACTGGGTTACGAATTGTGGAATTACAACGTGAAATCACGGAGTTACAGAAAATACGCTCCATTCGGGAAACCGCCATTACGGCAAATCACGAAATTAACAACCCCCTTCAGACGATTTTTATGAATGCGGAACTTATCTTAGCCAAAAATAAAGCATTGGACGATTGGACACAGAAAGCGATTGAGAAAATCATTTCAGCGGCTGAGCGTATCCGGGATGTGACGCATAAAATGGGAACTATCATCAAATCTTCTTCGACGGAATATACTCCTGGAGGTCCCTCCATTATCGACCTCGATAAATCTGAATTTGATTAGTTCGGCGTTGAGGTCGTCGAACTATCCGCCTGGCTGATTTCTTCCTGTTTAGCTTCCAGTAAAGATTTAACTGTTTTTTCAATATAGCCCCGTTCATAGACGATTTCCACACGGCGATTTTTCGCGCGGCCTTCTGGTGTATCATTGGAGGCTACCGGTCGGTATTCCGCAAAGCCTTCGCAGGAAAGCTGGCTCGGATCAATACCTTGCTCAATTAAGTAACGTACAATTTTTGATGCTCTATTCGCTGATAATTCCCAATTGGATGGAAATTCTTTTGTGTGAATCGGCACATTGTCCGTATGCCCTTCAATTTTTATATGATAATTAAATTGTTTCAATAGTTCAGAAATCTTTTTCATTATATCCTCACCTGAGGTCACAAAATCGGCTTCCCCTGGAGGAAATAGAATAATATCGGAAATTGTAATAACCGCGCCCCGACCATCCTGCTTTACCTTGACCTGACCGCCCAATTTATTTTTCATTACAAATTCTTCAACTTTGGATTCAATGGAATCCATTTGGGCCTTCACCATGCCACCCAATTCATCGACAGCATTGGGCTGAGCTTGGGTTTCCACGTTCATCATGGACAGACCTTCCCGGGTTCCCGCTTCCGGGACCTGTTGTTTTCCGATGCCACTCTTCAGGGAGGCCATCAATTCGGCGAATCGGTCCATTTTAGTTTCGCTCATGGCAAACATGAGAACGAAGAAACACAACAACAACGTCATCATGTCTCCGTATGTCGCTAACCAGCTGTCGCCGCCACTAGTGTCATCATCATCAAAGTCTATTTGCGCCATGATTATTATTTCTTTTTAGGAGGTGGCTTTTTTTGCGATCCCTTTTCCAATTTTTTCGCCTCTTCTTTGGACAGGAATTTTTTCAATTTGCTTTCCATTAGCTTCGGATTTTCACCCTGGCGAATCGATCGCAGTCCTTCGATTATCAAATTCATTACGATAGACTCCTGATGACTCCGACGCTTTAATTTCACGGACATTGGAGCGAAAAACAAATTTGCTGTAATGGATCCATAAAAAGTCGTGATGAGTGCAACCGCCATTTTGGGCCCGATCGATTTGGGATCGTTCAGGTCTGCAAGCATTTGTACCAATCCAATGAGAGTTCCAACCATTCCGAATGCAGGCGCATATTTGGCCATTTCTCCAAAAATCTCCCATCCCACTTTATGCCGTTGAACCGTATTGACAATTTCAATTTGCATTAAATTGTCGATCGTACGCTCATCTACCCCATCGACAATGAGCATTAACCCTTTTTTTACAAAATCATCTTTAATATTTTTTATTTCCTGCTCAATGGCCAGAATACCGTTGCGTTTTGCTAATTCTGCCAGTTTGACCATTGTGGCAATGAGACTTTTCGGATCGGGTGATTTGTATAAAAACACTCTTTGAGCGATACCAAATACCCTTAAAACGTCACTCATGGGATAAGCCACAAAGGTCGCTGCAAATGTGCCTCCGATTACGATTGCGGCAGATGGTACATTGATAAAAATATTAAGTCCACTGTTCTGGGTTATGGACCAAATCACTAAACCAATGCCGGAAAGAATACCTAGAATTGTTGCAATATCCATTGTTATACCTGAATTAAGATCCCTTCTTTTAAAGTATCAGTTTTATTATAATTTAATATCGTCTTGATATTGGCTTCCGTGAGCACGGTTCCCTCCGGCATGAGTTTCAGTCCAGTAGTTGTGTATAAATCATTAGCCAGAACCATCCCTTCTTCTAATTCCGTCACTACAATTTTTTTCGTTAATCTAGCAGTTCGTCTCTCCGCGATGGATTTAATATACTCTTTGAGTCCCATTAATATATGACTGTCATAGTACGTTTCGGAGTGTTCAAGCATGTCATTAAACACTTTCCACAACTCATCCGCTTCTCTTGCCAGATAAGTTCGATCGTCAAAATCTGAACAAACTCGAAGTATTCGTGAGCCAACGGGTATATTGGATCCCACTAATCGATCAGGTTCGCCACTTCCATCCACATTTTCGTAGATGTGGCGGATAATGGTTGCCGCATTTTCTAATCCCGTATATCCTGATAACAGAGATTCGCCAACTAGTGGATGCTGAGACATTATCTGTTTTTCTTTTTCTGTCCATTCACTCGGTGATTTACGAACGATTTCATCAGGTACGCCAACTTTTCCAATCTCATGGAGTAAGGCCGCAACACGAATATCCTTTACCATTTTGCTATCCAAGTCCAGTTCGGTAGCAATGTATATGGACATCTTGGCAACTTCCCGGATATGGTTTTTGTTATCCGGGTTTCTCAATTCTACAATCGTGGCTAATAAATTTACCAGGTCGTTGGAATTCTTCTCAAGGGTCTGATTGAGCTCCACTTGTTGTTTATGCGATTGTTCCAACTCGTCCATGAGAAAGGAAATTTCTTTTAGTGTATTATTCAATCGCTGTTTTTCGTTTTCTGCGGCTTTATTAGCAGATTCCAACAGGGTTTGGTAGCGCCTTAATTCTTCATTTGCTTTCAGGAGTTCATCATTTGCCTTAACAAGATCATCCTGTAAGGATTTAATTCTTAGAAGTGCATCAATTTTTGCACGGACCTGATCAGGATAAAAGGGTTTGGTCAGATAGTCATCCGCGCCGATTTCCAGTCCTTGAATGGCTTTTTCTTTCTTGCCAATCCCCGACATAAACACAAATTTTACCGTTTCAAAGTCACTATCAGCCCGGATGATCTTACAGATTTCAAAGCCATTAATATCCGGAAGTAATACATCAGAAATGATGAGGTCGGGACGTATGGATCTGGCTTTTTCTAGCCCGGTCTTTCCATCCTCTGCCTGGTAAAAGGTATAGTTTTTCCCCTTGAACATATGTTCCAACAGGCGAAGAATGTTTGGATCATCATCTATCGCTAATATTTTAAAGGTTCGATTCACCGGAATTATTACCCTTTAATTTGATCTGAAAAACTTGCTGAAATTTAAACTGCCTAATTTTGTTTACCCAAATGGTCTTCATCCCTCATATGGACTCCCGGAAATAATCCCAATAAATCCTGCCTTCGGAATCGCCATTGGCCACCGATTTTTACGCCTGGTATTTTATTTTCTTTTAATAATTGGTACATGGTTCGTTTTCGTATCTGAAGCAGATCGCATGCTTCAACCAGATTTAATATTTCTTTTTTCATGACTGTCTTTGAATGCTCACATCCGCAGCTATTTGCAACACTTTAGATAAAAAAAACATCACCCCGTTCTGATTAAATATCACCTGAATTCAGTAGACGGTCAACCAATGTATCTATAACATCTTCAGAGTCATAATACCCTGACTGAGATTGTCTGGCAATTTCCTCTAGATTATCCTTGGTGGAATCTAGTGCCGACGTATGCTTAACAAATCCTGACCGGTTAATAAGGGTATTAGATATGATCTGGTAAACATCTGTTCGATCATAATCTCCTTTTCGTATTTTCTCTTTAATCTCTGCCCGTTTTTCATCAGAGAGGATCTGGATATTCTCTAATTCCTGGACATACGAGTCTATCGTACTTTGTTGAGATAAAAGATTTTTCCCGACGTCGGAAATGGAAACCTTATCTTGAATCGGAGCTGATGATTGGGCGGAACCTGGCTTGGACGATTTGGCAATATCTCTCTTTTGGATGATCTTGGAACTTTGTTTTTGTTCCAGTTTTTTGATCTCCGGGTGGAGACTTGATATGTCCTTAATTGGTGTCACGAATTATTCCTGGTGAATATCAATATACCTAGCCTTTTTTAATTTGTGAAAGAACTGTTTGTTCGTCTTCCTATTCCTTATATCGGCTATACGGCTCAATTCTTGAACATTTTCCATCTTTTTTCGATGAATTATTTCTTTAAGTTTAGCGTCAATTGATATAATGGCTTTACTCAAATCCATAATTTCCTGTCGAAGCCGAATCTGTGTCTTATCTGGCTCTTGAGAATGCCGTACTCGTGCCTTTTCCAGCATTTTAATCTCATTAAGCCAAATTTCACGCTTTTTAAACAATTCTAACAGGGTATCCGTGGTTACCGAATCCAGACTATTATACACGGATTCCGTTTCCTCCAAAATAGAACGGAAATATTCCTTCTCCTGGAGGAGTAGCTGAGTCAACCGTTGTGGGTAAAAAGGCAAGATTTAACTTTCGCCGTTAAATAACATGCCTTCCAGGTTTTTCATTTTGGCCAATAACTCCAACATTTCTTTGGAGGGAATCTGCCGTATGACTTTCCCGGTTGTTTGATCTTTTACCAGAATAACCATTCGTCCGCTGGCATCATCTTTGACAAATGATAGTTTAGTCCCCACCGTCTGGACAAATTGGTTATACGCTTTAACCATTTTATTTACATCCACTTTCGATTTCTTTTCTTCTGGTTTTTTGGATTCAGCGGCTTCCTCCGTTTGCTCCAGTTTTCCGGAAAGAAATTTCACCGGTTGAGGCGCGGGTGTTGGATCACTATTCACAACGGGCGGTGTTGATTGGACATTTGAAATGGCTTCCATCTCAGCCTCCTACGAAAAAACCTGTGTAAGCAGGTTCTGTTGGTTGTCAAGTTGTATCATTATTTCCTGCAATTTTGAAAATTCATCTCTCAAAGTTTTTTCCTTTTTCACCAGTAAGGTATCCCATAATTCAATCCGATCATCTAGATAAGTTATCTGGGAATCAAGATTCGATTTAGATTGGTCAATAGTTCCATCAACTTTGGTGAAATTGTCCAGGTAATCTTTTATTTTCGTGGCAACACCATCGGAGGTATTAAACAGATCGGAAACGAATGTAGAATTAGCTTCAATTGCCGTAGTTAACTTACTCGCATCTTCTAAAGAGAGTTTTCCATCATCGTCCGCTTCAATACCAATATTGAATAATTTTGAATAATCGCTATTCCCAACTGATGAAACGGAATCGACCGTATAACTTCTCAAGGTGTTGATAATATCCCGGTAAGTCAAATCACTAGCCAAGGGTCCTCGCTCATACGTATCAGGATCCGTATAGGTCTTTTCCCTCAGATAATCGATGACTTCATTGTAAGCATCAATAAATTCTTGGATTTCAGATTTCACCGAGTCCGTATCCGCTGAAATGGTAATTGTTTCAGCTGAACTGAACGTATTCAGGAGTTTAATCGTCACTCCAGAAAGCGCATCCGTTAATTCGTTACTGTCTCGATAAAAAGCCAAACCATCCATGACAAAATTGGCATTCAGCGAACTATCACTGGGACTGGTTCCTACAGCTGTAATATATCCGCCTGAAGTTCCCGAGGACTGGCTGGCGCTATTAACCTGTAAGGTTGATAATAAATTATCCGCGCTATCGGTGAAATCCATTCGGTAGGTATATCCTGATCGACTACTCCTGAGAACCAATCTGGATTTCCCGCTCTCTTCATTAACTACAGAAGCATTAACGACTTCATCGTTTTCTATAGTATCTGCAGTAACAGCGCTGGCCATGGCGGTATTGATGGCATCGGCAATATCTGTCAACACATCATCATCGGTTTGTGAAAAGGTACTGGCGCTAACCGTCACCGATATGGAAACCCGGTTATTGGCATCTGAATCGGTTGGATGGGCCACTTCAATAGAAAACGTTTGATCGGAGGTAAATCCCGTAAAACTGGAACTGGAATCGGTATATTGTTGTGAAACACGTGTATCGGAAACCGCCAATTGACTTACCGTGATGGTATGGTTACCCAAATTCGCCGTTGAGCTAGCCGAAACCGTTAAATTGTCCGTATTGCTGGATGTGGCTTTTTTCGCTGCAAAATAATCCGTAATTGTATCCGTGAAACGTTCGGCTTGATTTTGCAGAGCCGTTAACTTTGAATCCAAGCTCGACAATATTGATTTTTTATCATCCAGGGAATTTTTTTGTGTTTCCAGATTGTCACGCGGCTTCCGTTCCACGCGCATAAATTGTTCCACCAAATAATCGATGGAAGACGTATTGGAATAGGCTGCAGTAATGTCAATCGCCATAGGATTTATCTCAGGTTAAAGGCCTTCTTCCACGTTTGCTGTAAATCTTTTAAATGTATCTGCGCTTTGGAATAATTCGATTTTCGAATTTCTGACTGTATATATTCATATGTATTGTAAAAATTAACGGCTAAGTCTTTATGCTCGTAATTCAGAGCATTGATTAATTCCTGGACGGCCTCAAGCGCCAGGGATTGATTTTCCTGTAGACAGGCTTTAATGGCGACGTCATAAATGTAGGCAATCAATTGTTCGGGAGAAGCTGAAAATACTTTTTGCGCTAAATATGGGTCTTTTTGCGAATAGTGTGTATCCATTGGAGTGTATTGCACCTGGTCATTCTCCTAATTATTATTCAAACTTCGTGCCAATCCCCATTCGTTAATTCTTCCCTATTCCCATAGAGGAAGGTTTAGGATGTTAAAAAATGGAGGTGGGAAAATATATCCCACCTCCATTCCGGATTTACCGACTCTTTGTTTATCGGAATAATGAGAGGACGGTCTGTGGTGCGGCATTCGCTTGAGTGAAGGAAGAGAATGCCGTCTGCTGAAGAATCTGAAGTTTCAGCACGTTCATTTGCTCTTCCGCGAAGTCCGCGTCTTCAATGGAACTACGCACCGCCTCCGTATTGGATACCGCAACACCCAGGGTGCCTTCCTTTGAATTCAACCGACTCTGGTATTGCCCAACACCCTGCATCTTGGTGGATAAGGTGGTAATGGCGCTATCCACCGAGGTTATTGCAGCAGCGGCACTGGCCGTGGTGGTCAGGCTAAGCGAATTGATGGATAGAGCCGCCGAGTCCGCGTCACCCAGTGAAACAGATAACGTGTCTGAAGCGCTATCACCAGTATGAAATGACCCACTATAACTACCGTCAATCAGCTTGCTGCCGTTGAACTTAGTGGTATTGACAATATCATCAATTTCAGTGATTAGCGCGCTCACCTGACTGTTCAATGCTGTCCGTTGTGCACCTGACAAGGATTGATCAGAAGCTTGTGTGGCTTTTTCCTTAATGGTTTGCAGAATATCCATAATGCTTTGGTATCCGCCTTCGGCCACAGACAGCACATTCTTTGCATTGCTAACGTTATTCAGGGCCACTTTCAATCCACGTACACGCGATTCCAGACCTTTGGCTAATTGATAACCAGCCGGATCTTCGCCAACACTGGTAATCCTCTTACCCGTGGCCAGACGCATCTGGTGGATTCCGATTTGTTTATTGATATTCGTAAGGGAATTCAAAGATTGCATGGCGCGTATATTCGCCGCAATTCGAGTGAGATCTCCCATATTAACCTCCGTGTTTTGATTGAAATTGGTGATGTCCTTATCACCCAATGTTTCTTGTTCTTCTAACTGATTTGTTTCAAAGAACCCGACGGTTTATCCGCCTTCACTCTCTATAATCGGCGGATTTTGGGAAACCTTTAATTTTTTTCTTGCCAAGTAGTACAAAGGCTTCAAGCGGTGCCTGAATATTGGGAATATAAAATATGGATTTAATTTCAACCGCGAAGGCAAGGTCTGTAAGCTTGTGGATTTTATACAATACGTGCATCGTCCAGGAGCTCAGAGTGTGGATATAATTAAGGGGACCAGGGACCGGCCAACATAATTTTCTGACTATACGAAACTCCAATTCTCGACTTTACTATTATATCAACTATTACACTTTTGCACTTCTCCCCGATTATGTTGATTCTTTTATTTTCTTAGTAATTCTTGCATTAACCTCTTCAACCACTATGTCCCACTTACAACTTGCATCCTGCCGAAACAATTCCATGGTTGGATACCAAGGGGACTCACTTCGACCATACATCCATCGCCAATCCGATTGATAAGGCAATAACAACCAGGTCTCGATCCCCAGCGCTCCGGCTAAATGACAAACCGAGCTATCAATCGTAATTACCAAATCCATTTGTTTTATCAATCGAGCCGTATCAAGAAAATCATTAATATATCCTGCAAGATCAATAATATTGGGATGGTTACGTATTGCTTTTGAGGCCTGACCTTTTTGCAGACTATACCAAGTTACCTCCTTCCGTCCAATCAGGGATTCAAGCACAGAAAACGATAAAGATCGATTGTGATCGTTCTCGTGAGTAGGACGACCGGCCCAGACTAAACCGATTTTCAATGGTCTGTCTGGTTCAGGATTCAATTGGAGTCCGCCTTCGTTGGGAAAAAGATACGGTACCGTCGCTGGAATGGTAAACTCATCCAGTGTAAAATATTGGGCAAGACTCAACAAAGGAAGATGATAATCAAAATCGGAAAAGGAATTATCGGACGAACTAATGACGTCAATACCGGGCAAAGCGCTAACCAAAGTTTGCAGTGGACTTTGGACTTCGACCACTATCCTCCGAAATTTATTTTTCAATAAAGGCACATAACGGATGAATTGAAGAGTATCACCAAATCCTTGTTCCGGCCAGATAAATATTGTTTTATCTGGATGCGGACGTCCATCCCATCGTGGTTGCGAATACGTACGATCGTTTTTTTTAAACTCTTCTTTCTCCCACCGCCATTCATACAATTTAAAGCCCTTATCAAAATCTCCCGAAAATAAATACAGTAAAGCTAAATTCCAGTTTTCTTCAACACCTCTTGGATTAAGCGCTAATGCTTTTTGAATATATTCCATAGCGCGATTAAGGTCATGTCGGGCAAGAAAGGTATTCGATAGGTTCAGATAACCGGTGACGTATTGAGAATCGTATTCAATAGCCCGTTCGAAACAATCCTGAGCCTGATCGAATTCATTCATTTTTAACAAAAGTGTTCCCTGGCTATTTAAATAATTAGGTTCTTGTGAATTGTACTGAAGAGCTTTTTCAATGTAGACCAGCCCCTCGTCAAATCGACCCGTTTCTTTATATAAGATACTGAGATTGTTAAAAATTTCCGGAAAATCAGGTTGCAATTTTTGGGCTTGCAAATAGTGCGATTCAGCCTTTGAATATTCTTTTATTTTCTGATAAACAATCCCCAGTTGAGCGTGAATGGTTGGATGATTGGGATGTAAACGTACCATATCCAATAACAGTGGTAATGCTTCAGACAGATTTCCAGATTGAATTAACTGTTTCGCTTGGTTGAATTGATTCTCTGCTTCTGACATCAATAATGGGTCAATTAGGTTTCATTTAGGTTACCGCTTTAGTAACAACGGCTAAGAACTGGTCAAAATCGTTACTTGTCAATCGATGATTTTCCATTATGAAATTTTTATAAATGGTTTTTTCAGGATCATAATTCGGCCTGCTATCATATGGCTCTTTTAAAAATTGTCCTTGTAGTGAAAAGGGCCTATCAAATCCATTATTGAGTATATAGTGATCAAGGTAATGATATTTATGATAAAAAGTGATCAAATTGGGAACTCGTAGTAATCCGGCAAAATGGGTAAATCCCGAATCCCCGCCGATAAAAATCTTGGCATGACCTATGATATAAATAATATTGTATAAATCATCGGAGATAATTCTTTGTATTTGATCATTGGGTATTAACTTTTCGTCCCGTGTAATGACAATTAATTTATCGCCATATCGCGTCCATAGGGTATCTATAACTGTACGTACAAATCCTCTGGACATGTTTCGCTCGGTAGTATAAACCGCGTCCATTAATGGGACGAATACAATATACTGTCCCCAGTCTAATTCCGGGCCAGAATATTCTGACGCTTCTAGCGTAATCGTGGGAAGGACTTCTTTACCAAAACGACGCACATAATAGGGTGCAACGACCCAAATATTCCCCGGATCATATATGTCAAACCCCCTGTATTCGTCGAATAAAAACTGATCAATCGTCTTTTTGAAAAGAATATGAGCTTTTAAAAGTCGGTGTACTTTATCCAAATATTCAAAATGAATGACTTTATGTTCAAACGTCTTCATATACTGGGCGCAGATCATTAGCCCCGCCAGATCTCCGATTCGAATTGTGGATGAAAATAATTTCTTCTTCTCCAAATCGTAGGCCATTTGGACATGTTTTATCGCAATCGTTCCCGGTGGAAGCGCCATGAATTACCTCTTCAGGTTTACCAGGGATATTAATTGATCTGAAACGCGCTTAATCACTGATTCCCAGTCATTCCTGACCGACTGTCTGAATAACCGCATCGTGGAATAATAATCGGTCTTATCCGTCCCCAGACCCCATCGAAAATCGGGATTAAAAGGGAGTAATGTCCAGACCGGTCTACCCAACGCCCCCGCCAGGTGGCACATGGAGGTGTCCACTGTTAGCACAAGATCAAGCTGATTCAAAACCAACGCCGTTTCAGCAAAATTTGAGATAAATGGTGTAGGATTAGGCAAACGTTTTATCTCGGGAGGAAGATTCAAAACGCCGAATTGCATGTTGATAAACTGCACATCATTCATTCCTAATAGAGGGATGAAAGTCTCTACTTGAATTGAACGATTTCGGTCATTTTTATTGTCCGGATTCCCAGCCCAGGTTAAACCGACTTTAAGTTTTGAAACGGATTTTAATTCTTCGACAAATTGTTCCAATTCCGATGATGGAGTAACATTGGGGAAAAGATAAGGTGTTGGAGCCCGGCGATCCTGTAGTGTTTTTTCAAAATGCATGGGAAGACTCATCACGGAAATATGGAAATCATGTTTTGGGCGTGTTTCATGCCGACAGAGGACATGATCGAGTATAGGATGACCCACAAATAAAGGGTGAATAATTGGGCGACATTCAAAAATAACCTGGGCACCTAAAGCTTTTAAGTTATAGATATATCTGAAATATTGAATAGTATCACCTAATCCCTGTTCGGTCCAAATCAGAATGGATCTTCCCTTCAAGCCTTCTCCCACCCACCGGGGACTATTCTGTTTCGGATTTCGCACGGAAGATAACTGGAAACGATACTCATACTCCCTCCATCCGGATGACAATTGTCCGATTGTGAGAAGGTTTACGCCCTTTTTAACATGGGCCTGGGCAAA
>CAZHTM010000001.1:0-154160 GCA_964535735.1 uncultured bacterium | reverse complement strand
ACAATTGTCCGATTGTGAGAAGGTTTACGCCCTTTTTAACATGGGCCTGGGCAAAATCAGGGTCAATGGCAATCGCACGATTTAATATTTCAATCGAGCGCTCATACTTGCCTTCTAAGGCATAAACACTGGCATATGTGTTCAGCAATCTTGGGAAATTGGGGGCGAGGGTCAAACCCCTTTCTAAAATTATTTTTGCCTCGTCCAATTGGCCTAATCTTAATTGCGAATCTCCAAGAATATTATATAAATCAGGGACTTTTGGCTCATGCTGAATCGCCAATGTCGTCCAACGTACACATGATTCATAATCCCCGGATTTTAAATATACTTGTCCAAGTTTTCCTTCTATTAACCCATGATTCGGTATAAACTGATTTGCAATGATTAAACTTTTTTCTGCCTTATCATAGTCTTCATTGTTAATAAAGATATCTACTAATTCTAAATAGGCAGGTACATACTGGGGATTCAATTTCAGACATTGGTTAAATGCTTTGAGAGCCAATAATTGCTGTTTGGACTGAGTACATTGTTTGCCAAACGAATACCACCACTCGTAAGTGGGCGGTTCTTGGGAAGTAAGATGATCTAATAATTTATCAACAGCGGCGAATTCCTGGGAATCGATCAGCTGACCGAGTTGAGTCAGAATCGATTCAGGATCGGACATAGTATAACGTGAATTTTATTCTTCAGATATTATATTGGTTCGCACACTATGATCAGCCCATTTCACAGCATTAACGTAATGGACAGGTAATATCGTTTCATCAATTGCCAGTGATTCACAAAGTTTACTGACCTGATCCCATTCACCTCGTTCATAGGCAATGACACAATTAAGAACGGTTCCCAGGGTTCCTTCTTCTTCCAATATTGCTTTTTTCACATCGTCAGAAATGGGAAGTTTTTCCAGAACATCACTTTTGGGCTGGTTGATAATGGCATCAATCAAAGAAAATAACCCCATGAGGAATAAGTCATCTTTGCGTTTTGGTTGTCCGATTGGATTTGCCAGAGATTCGGCAAACCGGGCACGAATAACTGACTGCACAACCAATTCTTCTGGTACATTTTTACTCATATTCGCAATGAATACCAAGGAGGCCCATTTTCGAATTTCCATGACCCCTAACAATGTTAACGCATGAAGAATGGAGTTCACTTTCGTTCGTAATCCAAAAAAGGCCGAATTGATATATCGTAATAATTTATAAGACAGAGAAAGGTCTTTTTTAATGATGGTTTCAATATCTTTAAAATTCGGTTCCGGTTTATTAATCTCATTCAGCAACCGAATATAATGAGTCAATTGCGGGGGTATTCCCTGTCCTGTTACGATGTGGGGACGACCGAAAAAATACCCTTGGAAGAGTGAATATCCCATCGCCGCTGCTCGTTGAAATTCTTCCATGGTTTCTACTTTTTCAGCTAAAAACTGGATCGACCGACCAGGAAAGCGTTGAATGATAGCCCGTTGCTCTTCTTCCGGACTTAATCGAAAATCTATTTTAATAATATCCGCCAAGTCAATTAGTGGGATATATTTTTCTTCATATTCAAAATCATCCAGGACAATAGTATATCCCTTTGATTTTAGTTTTTTACAAACATGAATGACATGTTCGTCAGGTTCTACATTCTCAAGGATTTCTACATAAACATTTTCTTTGGGAAGGAGACTCACGTACTCTTCCAGCAATAAATTGTAGGTCATATTTATGAAGGCAGGGTTTCCGCCCGTGAGGGAATCCACCCCTAACATCAGAAAGCTGTCTACAATAACTTTGGAAGTTGCCGCATCGGCATCGGATTCCTTGAACTTATTTTCACGACCTCCACGATATAATAATTCATAAGCATATATATTTTTTTGTCGATCAAATATCGGTTGTCTAGCTACAAACGTTTCCATCTTTTTTGAGGGTTCCGGTGGTTTATTCATCTAATTGTTAAGATTCAGAAGAAGAAATTTTACTTAACAAACCTTATTTGGGACTACTTCATTTCTAATAAATTTGTTTTTTACAGAATATCGTCCCCAACCTCTTAAGGATAGTAGCTTTTATGGGTTAATAAAACCCCTGTCATCTTAACCGGAATTTTCCGTAGATAATGTATGGCGTATTATAAGGGGAAGCACACGCAGAAATATTTTATGGAATCTGCGCCCTTGAGTCCAACGTACCGATGATTTTACTACTTCGCAGGAAATAATTTATCTATATCCTCTTGGGAGATGGAGCCTTTACGAATAATATCCTCAGTTTTACTTTCGAATTCTTGGGATTCTTTTTTCAAAGCCTCTTGTACCTCTGCTATTTGTTTTTCTCCCAGAATTTGACCGGCAATGGTCGTTTCTAATTTCATCTTGGAGATGGAAGTAAATAAACGATCAAATTTTTCTTGGATGGCGTTCAGTATCCGGTTTGCGTGTTCCAGTTGTTGACTGGTGATGTCCTGGAATTGCAATACATAAATAGATTCCTGAACATCCTCCTGAATTTTCTGAATTAAGGGTCGGTCTTCTTCGTCGGCACGTTTTTCCAATTGCGTTAAGTTTTGAGTTATTATATCCAGTTTATCGAGGATTTGATGGGTGGCAGACTCTGCGGTTTGTGAAGCCGTCTGAATTTTTTCCGCAGCGGTAGGAAGTTTACGGGAACCTTCCTGAATGGATTGATCCACTTTAGCCATTAAAGGTATGGTCTCCTTAAGAAACAGAAACAATTCAGTTAAAAAAGGAATCAGTTCATCACCCACTTTAAAAAAGCCTTGAATTTCCTGGACTTTTTCCAGGATTTTATCAATCTTCTCGATTTTTTCCATAAAGTATCCTTTACAGGAGAGGTGGAATACTTAAGACAATACTTCCTGTATTCGTTGTTTTAAAGCATCCGGTGTAAATGGTTTAACAATATATCCATTTACACCCAATTTAATGGCCGTAAAAACATCCTCTTTCATTCCGCGGGTCGTAATCATAATAATAGGAGTGGTTTTATATTGCTCACTGCTGCGCAGTTTCCCCACCAACTGTGCTCCATTCATCTCCGGCATATTCCAATCCGTGATCACCAAATCCACAGGATCTGCCTGAAGTTTCTGCCACGCGTCCAATCCATTTTCCGCTTCAGTGACATCTGAAAAACCAATGGTTCGCAAGGAATTATGAATAATTCTCCGCATAGTGGGAGAATCTTCTGCAATTAACACTTTTTTTTCACTCATCTTGTTCCCTCCTGAACAATGATCACCCCATACATGAATTTGTCCCGATTCGTTCGATAACTAGGTTTCGTTTTAAGGAACTGAGGTTATTCAACAGTAATTTAAAAAAAAGAATCATTGAAAGAACGCTGTTTTTCTGGTCCCAATAGTTACACCGCTGACTCGTTAAACGTTGCGTGATCCAAGGGATAATGAACTTTGTATTATGCCCTCGAAACCCAGTTTGCTCGCAAGCCCTGACATCCCAGTTCTTAAGCCAACTCCAGAATTTTCTCCGGAATCTGGTCCAGACTGACAACATGGTCCACTCCGCCCAAATCAATAGCAACTTTAGGCATCCCGAAAACAATGCAACTTTTCTCATCCTGAGCAACGGTGACCGCTCCATTATTGTGCATTTCAAGCATTCCGGAAGCGCCATCCTTCCCCATACCGGTCAAGATAACACCCACGGCATTCCTTCCAGCATATTTCGCCACGGATTTAAAAAGCACATCCACTGACGGACGATGACGGCCAACCAGAGGACCTTTTTTTATCTGTACATAATAAACCGCACCCGAACGCTGAAGTAGCATATGATAATTTCCTGGTGCAATTAACACTTTCCCCGGGACAACCTGATCGCCGTTTTTTGCTTCCTGAACATCCATGGCGCAGATTTCATTGAGTCGGTCGGCAAAGGAACGCGTAAAATGCTCAGGCATATGCTGAACAATCACAATTCCCGGACAATTGGCCGGCAGTGACTGTAAGACCTGTTGCAGAGCCTGGGTTCCCCCGGTAGAAGCCCCGATTGCCACAACTTTATGCGTCGTACGCGTCATGGCTAATTGTGTGGGCTTTTTTATCGCGGAAACTTTTTCATGCTTCCTCACCACAACGCGAGCCGCAGCTTTTATTTTATCAATCAATTCAACGGACATGTCCCCGACCGTATAGGACGCGCCGGGTTTGGATAAAACTTCTACGGCCCCCGCTTCCATGGCCTCCAAGGCCAATTCCCCACCTTTTTTGGTTAACGAGGACACAATAATCACGGGGAGAGGATAGTATCGCATTAATTTTCGTAAAAAGGTAATCCCATCCATCCTGGGCATCTCAATGTCCAAGGTAATTACATCCGGTTTCAGTTCAACGATCTTATCCCTGGCGATGAAAGGATCTGGAGCCGTTCCGACGACAGTAATCTGTGGATCATGGGACAGTTCCTGGGTGAATATTTTTCTGACAATCGCAGAATCGTCTACAATTAATACTTTGATTGGTGCCATCTCTTATTTCCGTTAATCAATCGGTTTACAGTAAAAAACGATGCTATTGTTTTTTATGAATTGATCGTCAATCCTAGGAGGACGGGAAAATCATCCACACTGAATGCGAGAATATTATCTTGATTCAAAGAACGATCCCATTCACGGGCGTCCATCGTTCTGGTTTCAGGAACCGTGAGACTGAAGTCCATTTTTTCACTACCAATCGCGGTTAATATTTGTCCGCAACTGATGTTCAGAACTTCTTTTAGGGCATCCGTTGCCAGTTCCATTCCTTGTTCTTCTTCGGGAGATATACCCAAAATGTTGGACGCGATTTCGGGACACATTTCCACTGGCACCGCAATTGATATGGAGCCAGAAAGATCGCCGGTAAAACTCATCATAGCCTGGATATATTCCGAATCCTCTGATGACACGGCGTCTTTTTCCGCCGGTTCGGCAAACATAAAAGCAATTTTTTCCATGACTTCCGCGAAGACATCCTGGATAATTTCAACTTGTTCCTGATTCATTTTCGGACTCCCATAATATCATCAACCATTGCACGTACAATTTCCGGAGTAAAGGGTTTCCGGATGAAACCGCGTACTCCCTTAGTTTTCAACTGCTCAATTCTGGTGGCACTGCCCTCCGTGGATACGACAATCACAGGAATGGTTTTCAATACGCCGTCGACGGAAAGTTTTTCCAGCATTTCGATCCCATTCATCACGGGCATATTAATATCCGCGAAAACAAGATCAATCCAGTTTTCTCCGATAATTTCAAGAGCTTCTTTTCCATTTGCGGCTTTAAACAATTGACCGACATCGACGCCGGCGATTTGAAGCGTTTTCTCGATCACCGCGCGAACCGTCGCGGAATCATCTACAATTAGAATATTGAAGGCCATGGGTCACTCCTATTTAGGAAAGGAAAAAATATTTTCCAACTCTTCAACCTTGGTCATGGTCTGACAAGCGCAGGCTTCCAGTTGAGATGGATTTAATTTTAACGTGTTAAACACAGATTCTGAAGAACGATAAGAAAGTCCGTCCTGCCCGGACCCAATCCCGCTCATTATGGCAATAATGTCCGCAATATGAACCAGATTTACAATGGTCTGATCACCGTCAAGATTCACGGGGTTATGGTGCCACCGGATCACGTCGATAATCGGTTGGGGAATATTCCACTTTTTAAATAGTAAAGCACCTATTTCCGAATGGTTTATTCCCAATATTTTCCTTTCTGCTTCATTAAACGCCAGGCCGTGATTGTTCACCAGGTTGATAATCGGGGCAACATCCACTTCTACAAACGTTCCTAGAATAATTTTGCCGATATCATGTAATAACCCGGCTGTAAAAGCGAAATCCGGTAATTTAATCTTTAAAATTTCCGCTATTTGTTCCGTGCCAATGGCCACCGTGATAGAGTGTTTCCACAATGATCCCGGAGGAAGATCATATCCTTTCACCGCCTGCTGAGCCATGGGACCTACGGCAGCGGCTAAAACCAGTTCATACATCCGCCGGGTTCCTAAACGCACAATCCCTTGCTGGACTGAATCCACGGTACTGGCGAAACCAAAATAAGCTGAATTTGCCAGTCGGAGAACATTTGAGGTAATTCCAGGATCATATTTAACGACTTCGGCAATTTCTCTGAAACTGACATTCGGGTCCGACAGCATTTGAGTAAGTTTGGTCACAATCACCGGCATGGCAGGAATTTGATCCAACTTAGCGATAATCTTCTCTCTCTGACTCATAATTCCACTTCCTTCCCTTTGGTTCGGATTGTAGACCGGCCGTCTTTCATATATAGAGATAATGTCCTGGATTTTGCGCCCCCAACATCCTCAGAGGCAATCAGAATATTATTTTTCCATAACACCTTTCTCAGCACGGTGTAATTCCGCTCTCCGATACGGAACATTCGTTTCGTGTCCAATAAATTGGAGGCTCCGGCTACTTTCGCAATGAGATGTTCCCGTCTGGCTCCCAAATCAAACATGGATTGGATCAGGTTTTGCGTGCCAGTATCTGTAAACATATATGGATTCGCTTTGGCTTTTTCAGGGTCAATTCGGGACAACGGCAACATACAATGTACCAATCCGCCGACCTTTGCCACGGGATCATATAATGTGAGTCCGACGCATGATCCCAGCGAATATGTAATCAATACATCTTCTGGGTCCTGGGAAACTTTCATATCGGATATTCCAACGGTCAGAACCATATTTTTCTTCTCCAACTCTGTCGTTCCTTACTCCGAGTACTATGTATTTTTCATCTTTTGGTCTGAAAATTTCTCGATGGATAAGGATCACTTTTTTATATAAATAGATGGTTGTACTAGCGTGAAATTATTTTCGATCCCGGCTAAACTTTCCGCATGCCCCAGAATCAAGTAACCGCCTGGTTTTAACAACCTGTATATTTCATCAATTAATTTTTTCCGGATTATGTTATCAAAATATATCATGACATTGCAACAGAAGACAGTGTCCAGGGGACCCTTCATGGGAAACGGTGGTTGGGATAAATTGATCTGCCTAAATGTGATCAACTTTTTGATGGAATCATCAATAGAATAATATTCTTCGGAATCCAAGTACACTTTTCGAAAAAATCGGTTCTTATATTTAGGATTCACGGTCCGAACAGATTTTTCGGGATAAATCCCTTTTTGACTCTTCAGAAGCACCCGTGTGGATATATCCGTGGCCAATATTTTTAAATCCACATACGTTGATTCCAGTACAGAAACCATTGTCATGGCCATGGAATATGGTTCTTCCCCAGATGAACAAGCCGCTGACCAGAACCGAAAACGTTTTTGACCCTGATCGACCCACTTTCTAAATATATTTTGCAGAAAAATATAATGGTCATTTTCTCTGAAAAAGCTGGTCACATTGGTAGAAATGGCGTCCAGCATCTGCGTGAGTTCCTCGCCAGTTTTATCGGCCGTCAGATAATCCAGGTAGCTTCGATAATTTGGGAGGTTTAAGGCGCGGAGTCGTTTGGCTATCCGACCAGAAACCAGAGCTTCTTTTTTATCATTCAGGACAATGCCACTACGGGTATAAACTATTTTTTGAATCGCCTTGAACGTATATGGATCTAGTTTCATCTTATACGACTTTCAAAATATACGCGCGGTTCGGAATGATAAAGACCTCTGTAAAACAACATGTCCCCCGTTGATATAGATGGTTTAAAAAAAGCGGTATCTCGTATTGATCGAACTTCCGGAATATCCGGTGTTTTCTCCGAGAAACAATGGTCACTGCTTCAATAGAGAAAACACCGGACGGAAGTTCATGCCGAATTCAAGGTTTCAAAAATAACCCAGATTCGAATTAGAAATCCAGCATGTCATCTTCTTCCAGAGGGATTACCTCTTCAGGGGTCATCTCTGAGGCTCTGGAATGTGTCCTATTTTTCCCTGCACCGTGCCCGTTCAACAGTGGTTTGGATTCCGTTCGGGGTTTCTTACGAATGGTCCGGGATACGATAGGGCTTTCTGGTTTTGTGGATTGATGATTAAGAATGAAATCCCCAACCAACGCATTCAGTTCCTCTGCCTGACTATTCAATTCTTCTGAAGCGCTGGCCGATTCTTCTGAATTCGCAGCATTTTGCTGAGTCACTTTATTCAATTCAGCTACGGCGGTGTTAATCTGTTCGATTCCCAATGCCTGTTCTTTGGATGCGGCATCGATCTCCGAAACAAGATTATTTACATCAGTAGCGGCATCAACAATCTCTTTCAACAATTTGGCCACTTCCTTGGAAATAGCCACGCCGTTGTTGGCATTATCCACCGATTCATTGATCATTTCGGCAGTATTTTTCGCGGCTTCCGCGGAGCGTTGAGCCAGATTGCGAACTTCTTCAGCTACGACGGCAAACCCTTTCCCGGCATCACCTGCGCGGGCTGCTTCCACGGCCGCATTCAGAGCTAATAGATTGGTCTGGAATGCGATCTCGTCGATCGTTTTTACAATCTTCGCCGTTTCATCGGAAGACATCTTGATTTTTTCAATTGCCTGAGACATCCGATCCATCGCCGCATTTCCGTCACCGGCACGTTCTTTAGACATGGCCGATAATTTTGTGGCCTGATTGGCGTTCTGAGCGTTTTGTTCCGTCATGGAAGACATTTCTTCCAGACTGCTGGAAATTTGCTCCAGTGAACTGGCCTGCTGATTGGTTCCTTCCGCCAGAGATTGACTGCCGCTGGCAATCTGAGTGCTAGCTGACGCCACTTGTGCGGCGGCGCTGTCAACCTGGCTTAAGGCCTGGTCCAGATTCTCGATGGCCGTGTTAACATTGGTTTTAAATTCCTCAAATTGTCCTTTGTAATCGCCAATAACACGAGCCGTTAAATCCTTATTGGCCGTTCTTTCCAATACTCTATTGACTTCATTGATGGGGTTCACAAACGCTGTGACCAGATCATTGATGCTTCCCATCAGTTTTTTCCAGTCACCGTCGAATTTGGCAACGTCACACTGAGAGGATAAATCTCCGCCAAGAATGCCGTCCACAAGACGACCCACTTCTTTCAAGGCCTCTTTCTCGGGAGTTTTATCGAAAATCACTTCCATTCCACCAATCGCTTCACCATCGTCATCCAGAATGGCGCTGCACGCTGCGGCGATGGGAATCTTTTGTCCATCCCGAGTGGTGGCATCGACTTCAGCCAATATGGGTTGATGAGTGTTCATGCAATTCAGGATCGTACATTTTGACGTGCCACAAACTGCGGTGTTGCACATATCTCCACAGGTCATTTTTCCTACTACTTCTTCCCGAGTATATCCCAGGGCTTTTAGCGTAGCGTCGCTCACTTGCTGAACCACCAAATCCTTGTCCGTAATGAACATAGGCGTTGAAATGGCTTTTACCATTAGGTCTACAGAACGGGCGTTCCTGTTCGAGATCGTAATAATCGTGTTCAGACTTTCTTTCAATCGGCTAATGGTCTGAGAAAGTCCGTTGTTTCCTGATTTCCCCACTGATGGGGTAATGGTCTTCAGAACCAGGTTTTTTACGCTGGAATAAGACCGGGAAGCGCTCCATCCCGCCGTTTCCACATGATGGTTGATTTCTTCCACAACCTGGTCTATTTCTTTAACCGGCGCCGACATTACATCCACCAGTTGATTGATATTTTGGAGTATTTCCGCGAATTCTCCATCAAACTTATCCGCGCGGGCTCGAGATTCGGTTTCACCGGATTTGACAGCCTCTACAACCGCTGAAATTTCAGAAGACATTGCTTTAATCTGATTCAACAGATTCTCCTTCTCACTCTGGCAGACCTCTAATGCTTTTTTATATCGGTTCATTTTCTCCTTCCTTTCTTACGAATTGTGATTTGGAATTATTGATGCAATATGAGGGTTTCGTGACGCAAAACTCCGCATTCTTTCGGGATGAATCTTGGTATCGGTCCGGAATTGCGGTGCTTTATCGTTTCGTGGAAAATATTTGTGGATATCGTCGGAAAATAGGATTTCCGATAATTCAAAGATGGTCAGATTCATGTTTCCCCCTTTAGTTGGCATGAAAAAACTTTAGGACGCGTTAGATAGCGCTATTCCCGACATTTCCCGGATTTCATCTGTCCTTAGGACTTCATCAATATTTAAAAGAATTTTGACCCCATCTTTACATTTTGCCATTCCCAGAATAAAACCGGTATCCAGACTTCCCATTGTGGGCGGGTCTTCTATCTCATTCTCTGAAATATCCAGAACTTCAGATACACTGTCCACCAAGATCCCCATTTGAAGCGACCGGCCGTTTTGCTCGATATCCACAACAATGATACATGTCTGGTCGGTGAATTCAGCTCTTTCTAAGCCAAATTTTACCCGCAAACAGATCACGGGAATCACTTTGCCTCGCAAATTGATCACCCCCTGTACATAGTCAGGTGTCCGGGGTACGGATGTGATATTCATAATTCCAATGATTTCACGGACCTTCAGAATCTCCAGTCCATACTCTTCAGTTCCCAAAGTAAAGGTTAAATATTTACCTTCTTTCTGGGATGCTTTTAGCGTATCAACTGTAGCCTCGCCGACGGCGGCGGATTCAATGGCTTGATTATTCATAATTCCCCTCTTTCAGTAATGTTTGAAATATTTATGGCTCGTACAAATTCATGACCGAATGTTTCTCTTTATACTGCCTGGTTATATCCGGTTGAAAAATTGCCGGAGGCAGATTTAACCAGTCCGCTGACGTCCAGTATAATACCCACATGTCCATCAGCCATGATGGTGCATCCTGACAATCCTGGTATGTCTTGCATGGTCTCACCAAGTGATTTAATCACGACTTGTTGTTGACCCAGCAATTCGTCCACCATCAGTGCTGCTTTCTGCCCCTCAGCCTCGAATACCACTAGAATCGCTTTTGAGGGGTCCTGTTCAGCCCCATTAATCCCAAAAAGTCCATCCAGTCGAATGATGGGCACCAATTCATCATGGAACGAAAGGATTTCACCTTGCCCCATGACGGTAGACACGGCTTCGGGTTCGGGTCTCAAAGACTCATTCACGGACAAGGTGGGAATGATATATTTATCCGTTCCCACGCGAACAACCATTCCTTCAATAATGGCTAATGTTAACGGCAATCTTATGGTAAAGACGCTTCCTTTTCCCGGGATTGAGCTGATTTCAACCTTACCACGTAATTCTTCGATATTCCGTTTAACGACATCCATTCCGACACCCCGACCGGAAATTTCAGTAACCTTTTTGGCCGTTGAGAAACCAGGTTCCAAAACCAGGTTCCAGATTTCCCGTTCAGATAAGACTTCGCCTTCTTTAACTAATCCACGTTCTTTGGCCTTCGCTAATATGACGTCTGTGTTCAATCCCTGTCCGTCATCTTCCACTTCGATATAAATATTTCCGCCCTTATGAAAAGCCCGTAATTCAATTCTGCCTTTCGCAGGTTTACCGGCAGCCAAACGATCCTGTTCATTGTCCTCGATTCCATGGTCTACCGCATTCCGAATCATATGAACCAACGGATCTCCAATTTTATCCACGACCGTTTTATCCACTTCCGTGTCTTCTCCGGTCATGACAAAATCCACTTGTTTTCCGGATTTTTTAGACAAATCCCGTACAAGTCGGGCCATTTTTTGGAATGTCTGGCGAACCGTGACCATGCGTAAGGACGTGCCTAAATTCTGAAGTTCACGAGTAATTTTATCCAATTGGTTAATATGCTTGATCAACTCCGGGGATGCGTTGGATTTCAACTCTTTGGATTGACTGATCATCGATTCTGCGATGACTAACTCGCCAATAGTATCGATCAATAAATCCAACCGCTGGGCATCCACTTTTAGGGTCTCTTTTATTTTAACAACCTTTTTCCGTTTACCACTGGTTGACGGATTTTTAGATAAAGATTGTTCCGGCAATTTTGATGGTTTCGTGGTCTGTTTTTCTTTTTTCTCTGCCGGTTTTTCAGCCTCCGGAGCGGGTTTATTCTCTACCGCTGGGGGCTCCTGACCCTCACGGATAGCGCTCAACCGTTTGATTAAATTGTCTAATCCCGGTTCTGGTCCAGGAGCAAATCCTGCAGATACGGCCGTCTCCAGTGCGTGAATCATCCGTTTTAAAGTATCCACGGATTCAAACGTGATATCCATGGCCGGACCCGTTAGACTCAACGCACCTTTGCGGGCCTGATCCAGTAAATTTTCCGCTTCATGAGCCAGTTCACCGATTTCTTTCAAATCCAGGAAACCGGCTACTCCTTTGAGGGTATGAAACGCCCGGAAAATACCATCCAGGGCAGAACTCTCACTTGGGTCATTCTCTAAAGACAGCAACAAGGAGTCAGCTTCTTCAAGATGTTCATTGGCTTCTGAAATAAAATCCGTGACCAGATCCACATCACCAGTGAATGGCTCCGAGCCGGGTTGCGTTTCCGGCTTTGATTCGGCACTGGAGTCCGGGATTGATCTTGATTCTTCTTCGATTGAGGCGGATTCAGGCTCGTTGGACACGGCATCAGTCTCGGGGTTTACCGGTTCCGATTCAGTCGCTGGTATTTCAGAGGTTGTTAAGATATCCAGTACCGTTTGAACTGGAGAAAGGGTGTCGGTTTTACACAGATATCGATCAAACGCGCTTCGCAGCCAATCTTTTACGGCCAACAACGGATCAACCAACTTTCCCCCGTTGCTTGCATCGATAAAATCTTCTGTTTGGTGACAGAGTTTCTCAACATCGAGCAACCCGATTAATCCCGCCTCTCCTTTTAAGGTGTGGAGAATTCGTTTAAGATCATCTATTTTTTCTTCGCCATCCGGTTGTTCCAGCGCAAGGATGCAGCCTTCAATGTCATCTAGCACAGAATCCTGGTTTGCCAGGAAATCAGCAAATACTTCCGGATCGATGTGATCTGGTAATCCGTGTGGATGGTATAGTCCTTCGGTTACGATCTGTCCTGATTCAGATTCAACAGGGGATTTTCCAGTAGCTAGACCTAACCCCTCTGGAAATTTCACGTCTTGCGGGCTTTTGTTATCCCGAACAACCTGTTGAAACGCAGATAACGTTTCCCCGATGATTTCCATGGTTGCTTCAATATCGGAAACGTCTTCTAAAATGATGTCCTTTACCAACTGACTCATCTTGACACTGGCTTCTTCCAGAAGCGGTTCGGAATTGTCTTTGGCCCAGTTGGTTATTTCTTCAATTTTATCCAAAATAGTACCCATTGCCTGTAAATCTGAAGGATTGGTAATGACAATGGATTCAGACACATACTCGATTAAATGATTGATAAATTCGTTTTCCATAGTGAACCTTTTTAATAATTCGGGTATTTTGATAAAGCCTTCATCTTTATCAAAAAAATAATCTGCATCGTATTGGTTAGCTGTTTTTTTGAATTGATCTATTGGATAATTAGTAAAAATAATGACTTTGATTTCGGGATAATCCCGCTTGATTTCATTGAGCACTTCAAGCCCCGACGTGGATGGCATTGAAATGTCAAGTATGACTACATCCGGAGGCGTTTCATGAATTTTCTCCAATGTTTCAGTTGTCGTGTACGCTTGGTCAATGGAACTGACACTTTCAATTTCAGACAGACTGTTTTTCAGTCGGTCATGAATAAGTTCAGAATCGTCTGCAATCAGTATCCGGATCGGTTTCATCGGTATTATTAATGTTATTCCATGAATTTTCAGTCAAAACTACACGTGATTGTTTATCATGATAAATAAGCGCCGTTCTAAAAACCATTTCCGTTTTTAGCTCGGATGACTATCAGTGTTTGTCCTATACCCGCTAAGACTTCTGGATATGTGTTTCTTGTATTTGGATGCTTCGGATTTCGAACTTTCCGCAACGGTTATCACACCTCTTCCATATCCGCCGCATAACAATTAAAGAATAAATAAATTTCATTTTCCACATACATGCATAGTATTTCAAAAAACTTGATTCCCGAAAGAAATTGGTTTTAATATTTGGCGAATTCCTTGGTTTATATTTAAAAATCTGCCTACATTTTTACAACGTACTCTCAGATAGATTTACAGATACTCCATACCATCCTGATGAAGCAGGCCTTAAAAATATTCATCGTCGAGGATGACCCTAGTACCGTCAAGAACCTGGAATACCGGTTAAACTCGTTAAATATGATGGTCGCTGGTTCAGCTTCAGAAGGTCAGATAGCTTTAACCGCGATTGCGAAAACCCAACCGGATCTAGTGTTGATTGATATTCAGTTGGAAGGCAAGATGGATGGTATAGATACGGCCCAAAAGATTCAACAACGTTATTCCCTTCCTGTAGTTTATCTCACAGCCTCAACGGACAACGAAACCATTACCCGCGCCAAGATCACCGAACCTTATGGGTATATCCTGAAACCTTTTGGTGATACCGAATTAAGGATTGCGATTGAAATGGCGCTTTATAAGCATAAAATGGCATTAAAGCTTCAAAAGAGCGAAGCACGGGTTTCCACCATTCTCAATTCCCTTCCGGATATTATTATCCAAATTGAACCCAACGGCGTCATCTTGAAATTTTTCGGTCATTCCGACAGTGAAGATCATCAATTCGAACCGTTTATCGGGAAAAGTATTTCAGAATTGTTACCAAAGGATATTGCCGAAAAATTGCTAACCAAAATCAATTCAGTATTAATCAATCATCGACCCGACACCTATCAATTTTGGCTTCCCGTTAAAGGGAAAAACAAATATTGGGAAATCCGTATTATCGATTCCGGAGCTCAAAATGCGTTGTTAATCGTGCGGGATATGACCAGCCAGAAGCTAACGCAGGAAAAAATTGATAACACCAGCAACCAGCTACGAGCTTTGGCAGCAAAATTGCAAATTATACGCGAAGAAGAACGAACGCGCATTGCACGAGACTTGCATGATGAATTGGGACACATATTGACGGTTGTGAAAATTGACCTCATGACGATCATCAAACAAGCCTCTGAAGCAAATGTATCGAATGTGGTGGAACCACTGACTCACACTGTAGAATTAATAAATAATTCCATATCGTCCATCAAGCGAATTATCACGGAATTGCGACCTGCGGTATTGGATCATTTGGGTTTAGGCGCCGCTCTTGAATGGCAACTTGAAGAATTTTCCCGACACACACATATTCATTGTGATGCACAAATTCAATCTGGAAGCACTGGCCTTCCTAAAGATGTGGAAACATCGCTATTTCGCATTTTTCAGGAAACACTGACTAACATTTCCCGACATGCCAATGCGACGAAAATAAAAGTAAAACTTACGCGAAATAAGTCGGGCGTCATCCTCTCTGTTAACGATAACGGGATTGGATTTGAAGAAGCCCAATTGGAGAAATCCTATTCATTGGGAATTTTAGGCATGAATGAACGCGCTAAAATCGCTGGTGGGAGACTGCTCATTTCCGGATCACCAGAAAAAGGAACAACGATTTCGGTGATCATTCCAACCAATGGTTCTGCATAACCTTAACCATGTTAAAACAAATTCTTATCGTAGATGATCACGCTTTATTCCGACAGGGTCTACGACATATTATTGAAGATCAAATAGGCCAGGTTCAATTCGGAGAAGCTAAATCTGCGGAAGAAGCCTTATCGTTGTTGACAGTTCAATCGTGGGATTTGATCATCCTGGATATAAATCTTCCCGGGCGAAGTGGACTGGATTTAATCAAGGTCATCAAAACGATAAACCGGGACCTTCCTATATTGGTTTTAAGCATGTATGAAGAAGATCAATTTGCGGTACGTGTAATTCGTGCTGGAGCCTCAGGCTATTTATCCAAAGATAGCGCGCAGGAAAATCTCATTGAGGCTCTAAGTCGAATTGCATCTGGACAGAATTATATCAGTCCTTCCGTAGCGGGATTACTGGCGGAAGAAGTTCAAAATGTAGGAAATGATTCTTCTTATCAGTCTCTGTCCGATCGGGAATTTCAAGTATTACGTTTAATCGGCGCAGGAAAAACGGTGTCCGATATCGCCCGGCAATTATCACTAAGCGTGAAAACCATTAGCACTTATCGGGCGCATATTCTCTCCAAATTAAAGTTGAGAAATAATGCCGAATTAATATTATACGCTGTTAAAAACAGATTAATTGATTAAACGATCATCACGCGATATGCCTTCGCGTGAAGTCCTTTACAAAAACATATTTAGGCAACACACCAGGGACGATTGTTTTTGCGGGAACGCTCCTTCTACGCCTTTCGAGGCTTTGAAGGACAGGCTGGGAATCACCTGATAACGTTCCTATCCATACATGAAATAATAAATTCCGTGCAATTTACACGATCTGCGGGAACGCCTGGGAATCGAACCCAGCTCCCCAGGATTGCTGGGGACAACGGTTTTGAAGACCGCGGCGGGCACCAGCCTCACACTCATTCCCAATGGTTTAGGACGGAGATTCCGGTCTTTTAAGAATACGGTAATCCAATCCTAATGTCTTTTGCAATTTTTTCCCGATTTGCTCAGCTTCAGCTTTCGTAGCATATCGCACTACGCGGACAATATGCAATCGTCTTCCCTGACTCAAAACCTGATTGACTTCAACCTGATATCCTTTATTTTGAAGTGTCGTCTTAAGACTCGATGCATTCTTCCACTGACTAAAAGCGCCTACCTGTACGACCCACGGTCGATCCTGCATAGCGGGTGTGGATTCTTGTTTGGTTACTTTCTGAATACGTTTCTTGGCTTCTTTCGGATCCACTTTCACCAGGGCAATATCAGGAGCTGTTTCAAGATTGGAAAGCCCCAAGGAACTCACATCCAGACCGGGATAGGTTTTCTTAAATAATCGTACATACGCTCTGGCACTATCCACCTCTCCGGTAGCAAAATAACTTTTCACCATTAAATCTACGGCCTGCTGAATCGTCTCCGACTTTGGGTATTTCAAGGGGATTGATCGAAATTGAACACTGGCTTGACTGTACAAACCCCGGGAATATAAATATTCACCAATTCGGAGCATGGCATCATCCGCATACTCTGATGTCGGAAAGGTTTTAATAAGCGCTTTATATAATTTCAACGCTACTTCACCATCCGGAGCCAACACTGCTTTGAGATACAATACTCCAGGATCCTTGGGATAACGCACTTCCAGCAGAGGTAAATCATTCAAGGCCTGGTCCACTTTCCCTTCTTCCAAAAGGGATAAATACATATCAATGTTTTGTGCTGGAATCGTCTGTATAATAAAAACCGATAACAGGAAGCAACGGACCAGCGATTTCATAACGGTAGCTGTTGTTTAGGTAAATCCTCTATAATTTTATCCAATTCCCGGGCCAATTCCGAAGGAGATCCATTTTGAACGGTCAACTTCATCTTCAATAGCCGGGCATGCACATCGCCAGCATTTCGACTGAGAGCTTCGTCGACCAATTGCAAGGCTTCCTTACGATTTCCTTTTTCATCCAAGACATTTGCCAAATTGACCAGAGCTTCCAAATTCCCCGGGTCCTGCTCTAATATATGACGATAAAACCGCTCAATTTCGCTAAACCGTCCCAAATCAAATAATGCCGATTCAATCTGAGGATATACACAGACTCCCGACACCAGATCACCCGACGCAAATTTCTCCCAACTTTCCACAGCTTTGACCAGGTTGTCACCTCGTTCATATGTCAAGCCAATATAATAATGAGGCAGTACATAAGATTTATCCGTTTTTAAAGCCCGGATGAAAGCGGATCGCGCGTCCTCCAAGCGATCCTTTTTTAATAAATCGCGTCCTTCCAGACATTCATATTCAGCGATGGTTCTGGGATTGGATTGATTGGTGATTCGTTGATACAATTTGGTGAATTTGACCGCTTCACCCCAGTTTCGCATTTTAACAAATAAATCTACTAAAAATTTGGTGGCCCAAAGGTTCCGCTTTTCCAGACGCAAGACCGCTTCCGCTTCCCGCTGCGCTCGGGACAAGTCCTCTATTGCCAGATAATCCCGGGCCAGCTCCTGGTGGATAAGAATCTGGACTGGCTTGGATAAATTCGGCCTTACGGTAAGCGACTGATGGATTTTAATCGCCTGTTGGGGATTCTCTTCCCGATACAGGTTGCCAAGATGCAGGTATGCATCAATGTGCTCTGAATTCTTTTTTACTGTTTCCCGTAAGTTCCGCAGAGCTGTCGCCCTATCCCCCCTGATGATGGCCGTAAGGGCGTCTGTATACAATGATGGACGGTAGCGATTTTTCTCTGATCGGCGGGCAAACCAGAATACCGCACCGGCTACCACGGCAGCCAATACAATAAAGAACAGGAAGATTTCCAACCGTTATTCCCCTTTAGTGGATTCGGTTAAATCATCGGCAATGGCGACATTACGTAAGTCATTCAATTCATCGGAAAGTTGTTTAATCTTTTTCCGCATTGCCCGGTTCTCTGCTCTCAGGGTCCAGATGGTTACAAGGGCAACACCATAGCCAATAATAACACCCAGTGTCATAGCCCCCAGCATAACAAATGATACGGATAATTGGTCGTATTTTCGAAAGACCAAGTCAATGGCCACCATTTGATTATTTTTCAGAAAGAATACCAATAACAAAACAAATATTGCCAATAGAGCGAAGATTTTAACTAATCGCATACATACCTCGAGTTAATATAACCGCCCATGAAGGGTGACTCCAGTAGCAGCGGTAATTTCCACATCCACAAGATCACGCACCTGAGCATCCCCTTTATCAAAAATGACCCATTTGTTGGAATCGGTTCGACCGGCCCATTGTTTCGGGGATTTTTTACTCTCTTTTTCCACTAATACAGTTTCGACCGATCCCACTAATTTTTGATTTTGCTCCAACGTATGTTGTTTTTGAAGGGTGATTAATCGCTCAAGACGTTCCGACTTCACCTCCTCAGGGACCTGATCATCGTATTCTGCTGCTTTGGTGTAGGGACGGGGCGAATATTTAAAGGTAAATGCCGAATCAAATTTGACCGTTTCCATAACCTTTAACGTGTCCTCAAAATCCGTTTCCGTTTCTCCAGGAAATCCCACAATAATATCGGTTGAAATCCCAATCCCGGGTAATTCCGTACGAAGTTGTTCTGCAATTTTGAGGAAATGTTCACGGGTATATGACCGGTTCATCCGTTTTAAAATTCGATTCGATCCGGATTGTAGTGGAAAATGAATAGATTTACAGATAGTATCATAACGCCCCATAACCTGAATCAAATCCGTGGTAATATCCTGAGGATGGGGGGACGTGTACCGAACACGACGTAAGCCGGGAATTTGAGCAACCGCTTCCAGTAGGTCAGGGAATGTTTTATCTCCTATTCGGTACGAATTCACATTTTGGCCCAAGAGCGTCACTTCTACAAATCCTTCATCCACTGCCCGTTTAGCCTCCGCAACAATACTGTCTAGCTGACGAGAACGTTCTCTTCCCCGAGTAAAAGGCACGATACAAAATGTACAGAATTTGTCGCAGCCGCGCATAATTGAAATCCAGGCATTAATGCCCTCTTGTCGGCTGGGAAATAAATCATCGTAGACTTCAAACCGGGATAGTTTTGTATCCACGATGTGCTTTGTCTCTTCCTGACGCGCTAAAATCTCTGGCAATTTTCGATAGGAATCGGGCCCTAAAATGATATCCACATACGGTTTATTTTCTAACAAATCATTTTTCAGGTTTTGGGCCATGCATCCCAATACGCCGATCAAAACTTCCGGACGATCGCGTTTGATTTTTTGAAAAATGCCCAACCGGGAATGTACTTTTTCTTCCGCGTGTTCACGAATAGCACAGGTATTGACAAAGATTGCGTCTGCCGATTCCATAGTATCCGCCGGAACATATCCCTGAGATTTTAATAATCCCGTCACCAGTTCCGAATCGGCGACATTCATCTGACATCCATAGGTTTCTATGAAGAATGATTTATGCATGATATTAGAGAGCGGCGTTATTTAAGATAGCCGCTGAAAAAATAATCCAGGGGATTTTGAGGGGTGCCGTAATAATGGACTTCGTAATGGACATGGGGACCAGTGGATCGTCCCGTATTACCGGAATAACCGATAATCTCACCACGTTTTACTTTTTGACCGTATTTGACGGTAATTTTAGAAAGATGAGCATAAATTGTGGAGTAACCGTTTCCGTTATTCAACTTCACGGTCTTCCCGAATCCACCTCGATACCGTGCCTGTTGAACAACGCCATCAGCCGTTGCATATACCGGTGTTCCATTGGGTACGGAAAAATCCTGCCCATAATGGAACCGTCGTTCACCATCAAATGGATCAATTCGGTAACCGAATGGAGAATTCAAATATCCTCCATAAACAGGACGAATACTGGGAATTTGTTTAATTAACTCTGTATTCGTTTTTACCTTATCGTAGATGGTACGATAACTGGCCAATTCCAGTTTTACCTTACGACTTAACTGATTTACGTTGAGTTCTAATTCTGAAATTTTTGCTTCCAGATCCGGCGCCGGGCCGTCCAATCCCGAAGGCTGTTCCAATTTGACGCCCCCAATACCCAAATTGCGTATATCCTGGTCAATTCCCGGCAAGTCCGCATACATACGTACCGCTTTATCCCGTTCTTCGATGTCGCCGATCTGAGAATCCAAAACACTTAATTGAGATTGCAATTCTGTTAAGGTGTTTGATAAAGAACGGTACTTATACTCAATATCCACCAGACGGGTTTTATAAATGACATCCGTTAGAAAATCAGCACTGAAAAAAAGCGCTGCTCCCAATAAAACGAATCCCACCGATAATGCACCAAATACTTTTCCCAAAGTAAAATGGTACTGCCGTACTTTTTGGTCAGACTCCGCCTGAAAGATGTACGTGTATTGGTGGTTTGGGGCCCTCATGATTCCTACAAAATTAGGAGTAATATTAATCGATTACCATTGGATTTACAACTGAAATTCGTACGTCACTTTCTACTTTTCCTCGTCTCCAGTTTCTTTTTCTGGAGCTGGTTCTTCCTCAAGCGATTCTTCTATATTCCCCGCTTCTTCCCTGATTTTTTGAATTTCAGTTTCCTTTACAGCTATCGCGGATTTCTTCTCTTGAATAGCCTCCATTAAACTCTGAAATTGGTTGTCTTTAAACAACGTCAGTTTTTTATTGGACTCATACTGGGATTCAATCCAGTGTCCCAATTGACTATAAGACGAATCCAAATCCTTCTGGAGCTGATGGACCTCAATTTTTATTTTACTGATTTTGGTTAATTCTTCAGTTTTAGCAACGGCCATTTTACTGACTTCCTCAGCCTTCTCAACGGCAACATTGCTCCATTCTTTCATATTTTTTTTCAGATCTTCCCAAAGTTTTGACATGGGCTACCTCTAACGTTTAGTTCTTTCAAATAAGATAATGATCCCGACGATTGGCTTTGATTCTAGAAGCAGTCTAATTTGATCACCCTACATCGTTCAACCATTTTTTTTCTTTTATTAGCCCCGTCTTGCACCGATAATCGTTCAGTAATTTGACGTTTTTGAGGCAATCTCATCACGTTTGATGGGAACGATTCACCACATTTCTCATCTTTCTTTCCAAAAGTGCGTCCCTAACCTGTGTACATATTTCTTTGGATACCCGTTGCTTTGCTTCTTGTGTAGACGCTCCCAGATGAGGGGTGACAACACAACGGTCAATACCCAATAATGGATGATGTCTATCAAGTGGTTCTTGACTGAACACATCAATTGCCGAACCGGCGATAGTCCCAGCTTTCAAGGCCTCCGCTAGGGCGACTTCATCCACGATGCCTCCCCGCGCCACGTTAATGAGTCGGCAAGTGGGTTTCATCACATTCAGTTCATGTGCTCCGATAAGTCCTCGGGTTTCATCGTTCAATGGTACATGAAGGGTAATATAATCCGAATCACGAAGAATGTTATCCAATTTAACCCGGTGAATCACCTCTTCATCCAGGTCCTCATTTCGGACGTAGGGATCATAACCCAGGATTTGCATTCCAAATGCGGCAGCCCGCTTTGCAACTTCTCTACCAATTTTCCCCAAACCAATGACGCCTAACGTTTTACCCATAAGTTCGGTTCCGATCCATCGACTCCGATTCCAGCGTCCTTTAGAGAGCGAGGCGAAGGCTTGCGGAATATGTCGGGATAAGGACAGCAATAGTGCCAGGGTATGTTCAGCAGCTGAAATGGTATTCACATCCGGCGTATTCATTACGACGATGCCCCGATGAGAAGCTTCTTCAAGATCCACATTGTCCACCCCCACACCGGCCCGGCCGATGACTTTCAATCGGGGCGCTTTGGCTAACTCATCTTTGGTGATTCGCGTACCGCTGCGAATGATCCATCCATGAGATCGTTCACGGGCAGCTTCAAATTCGGGACCAGTTTTATCTACATGAAGATGAACCTGAATCCCTGCATTTGTCAAAAGCCGGATGCCATCTTCTGAAATGGGATCGGTAATAAGGACCTGGTAAGGGTCAACCATTTTCGGCAGCGATGCGATTCAACGCCGATCCGTATTTGAACCATTCAATTTGCATTTCTGACATGCTGTGCGCCACTTCGAAGGATTCCTGAGTTCCATCAGCATGTGTAATTACAACCATGAGATTTCGACCCGGCGCCAAATCCTGAAGTCCATGCACAGACAGACGATCCTGCTCCTGAATCCGATCATAATCCTTCGGGTCTACAAAGGTCAGGGGTAGAACGCCTTGTTTCTTCAGATTGGTTTCATGAATGCGGGCAAAACTCCGGGTCAATACCACTTTACATCCCAAATGACGCGGCTCCATGGCGGCATGTTCCCGGCTGGAACCTTCCCCGTAGTTTTCATCTCCAATAACGCACCAGGAAACACCCTTGGATTTATAATCCCGGGCAATGGCGGAAAAATCCTGACCGGTTTCACCCGTCAACACATTCGTTCCTTTGCCGATCTCGCCAGTGAACGCGTTGGTCGCACCGATAAACATATTATTGGAAATATTGTCCAGATGCCCCCGATACTTCAACCAGGGTCCGGCCGGCGAAATATGATCGGTGGTACATTTTCCTTTGGCTTTTAATAATACCGGTAAATCTTCAATATCATTACCATCCCAGGGACTGAACGGGGTGAGTAGTTGCAGTCGTTCACTCTGGGAATCAACCTTCACTTCCACGGCTGAGCCATCCTCTACGGGAGAAATGTACCCATCACGACCTTTTTCGAAACCATTCCGAGGCAATTCATCCCCTTCTGGCGGGTCTAATTTGACCGCTTCACCTTTATCGTTAATCAATGTATCCGTTAAAGGATTAAAGCTGAGCCGTCCCGCAATCGCCAGAGCGGTAACCAGTTCCGGACTACCGATAAAGGCATAGGTCCCCGTATTTCCATCATTCCGTCGGGCAAAATTTCGATTAAAAGATGTAACAATTGAATTCTTCTGTCCTTCGGGCATGCCGTGCCGTTTCCACTGCCCAATACACGGCCCACACGCGTTGGCTAAAACTTTCCCTCCCAGATATTCCAGGGCTTCAAGTTGACCGTCCCGGGCAATGGTAGTGTGAATTTGTTCAGATCCCGGGGTAATCATGTAATCTGCCTTGGCTTTCAACCCCTTAGCAGCAGCCTGTCGCGCCACATGGGCGGCTTTTTCAATATCCTCGTAGGATGAATTGGTGCAACTTCCGATCAACGCCGCACTTACCGTATCCTCATACCCCTCCTTTTCCACATCCTCTTTCATCCGGGAAATGGGATGGGCAAGGTCAGGTGTGAACGGACCGACCAAGTGGGGTTCCAGTTCGGACAAATTGATTTCAATAACTTCATCATAATAGGATTCCGGGTGTTCCAACACCTCAGGGTCTGCCATTAAGTTGTTTTGATGCTGACGGGCTGCCTGAGTCAACTCGGCACGTTCCGTGGCGTCCAGATAGGCCGCCATTCGATCATCGAAGGGGAAAACCGAGGTGGTGGCACCAATTTCAGCGCCCATATTGGTAATGGTTGCTTTCCCTGTACAACTTATGGACTGGGTTCCTTCACCAAAATATTCTACAATCTTTCCCGTTCCACCTTTCACGGTCAAAATGCCGGCTAATTTCAAAATAACGTCTTTAGGAGCCGTCCATCCGGACAGTTTACCAGTTAATTTTACCCCAATCAATCCGGGCCAACGCAGTTCCCAGGGCATTCCCGCCATAACATCAACCGCATCGGCGCCACCTACGCCAATGGCCAGCATACCCAAACCGCCTCCGTTAGGGGTATGGGAATCGGTACCGATCATTAATCCTCCAGGAAAAGCGTAATTCTCTAAAATGATTTGGTGAATAATCCCGGCACCGGGTTTCCAGAATCCAATCCCATATTTTTGACTCACAGATTCCAGAAAATCATACACTTCTTTATTGGTCACCTGAGCAGTATTCAGATCTTCATTAGCACCCTTTTCCGCCCGAATTAAATGATCACAATGGACCGTGCTGGGAACGGCAACTCGTGGTTTTCCAGCGGACATGAATTGAAGCAGGGCCATTTGAGCTGTTGCATCCTGCATGGCCACCCGATCCGGACGCAAATACACATACGTATCTAAGCGTTTAGGTGGTGTATTGGGAAGTTCATCTAGGTGAGAATAGAGAATTTTTTCTGCCAAGGTTAACGGTCGCCCAACCAGTTTTCGGGCAGCATTTACTTTTTCATCCAGGCGGGAATAATGTCGCTGAATCATATCAAAATCAAACATGGGGCTACTCCATAGCTACGGTTAAATACTGGAACCGAAAATGAATCGATTCGTAGGAAAATCAAGAAATAAATTTACAGCTATCCACATCTCCATACCAGAATCATGTCAAACTTCAACCGTATATTTCAGCTTATGTTCCGACTAATAACGGTCATCTTTCTTTGGTTAACAGTAACCAGCAGCACACTCTGGTCTGCTGTACTGGTGGACGTTCAATCTTCCACTCAAAAAGAATTAATCATCAGGATAATCAATCCACTTCAGTCTCCGGATGATGTGCGTCCTATCCCCATTTTAGTCGGATTACCATCCGATGAGTATCCCAGTATTGAACTGGTTGGATCAGATCCGCGCCAGCTTCCATTTCACGTAGAAGATTCCCTGTTCACGGGGATTCGTTGGATTCAAAAACAACGCTACCAGGGGATATTTACGGCCACGCTGGAAGTGGGACCCGGCGTCGGGCAAGACCAAGCCTATGCCTTTATGACCGTCACCATTCGATTTCCTGCGCAACAGCCGCCGTCCGCCCGATCCTTACCGCTGGATTCGCCGTTGAGTCAGAATATTATCAATTGGACTGTGGCACGTCAGTGGAGGCAACCACCGATTGTATCTCGTCGATCTACCACGGAGTTACCCACGGGTAATTGGATCAAAATCCTTGTCACTGAAGATGGTCCGGTGCGTCTCACGGGTCAACAAATAATGGACTTATCACCCTTCGACGTAACGCAGAATCCCCGGTCCTTTTCAGTGTTTACCGGGCCTCAAGGCGGTCGCCCCTATGACCAGTCTCCAAATCAGGCTTTACCGGAGAACCTAGTGGAAGTGCCCATGATGGTTATCGGAGAAAATAACGGTCAACTGGATGCGGACGATAAATTACTTTGGTATGGACGTGGGGCTCAAGGATTTGAGATCAATGGAACCCAAGTAGTCTATCGGCAGAATGTATATTTTACGGAGAATGTATATTGGTTATTGATTCCCAATGATGACCAACGAACCGGACTACGCATAACGGAAATATCGACTTCAGATCTGGGAGCCGAAACCGTGAATTCAGTTTCCGCGTATCTCCATTCGGAATTTGACCTTTTAAACCCTTATGAGTCGGGACTATTATGGGTTCAAAATGCCATTTCACCCGGCGGAAGCCAAAATATACCCTTTACACTTCAAAATCCCATTAATGATCCCTTGTTGGCAACCAGCCTTACTGTTCAGATGTATGGAGGAAGCAGTTCTGGCAATTCAATTTTTGCGAATCATTCAATTGCGGTCGCGATAAACGGTAACACGTTATCTGGAAATTTATTTTGGGCAGGATTCGGTAAAAAAACCATGACCTTTTCCCTAAACTTCGCCAATTTGATATCGGGTAACAACACACTAAAACTTACTAATGTATCTAATGATCCTAACTCCGAACCGTACTATGATGCGTTTACTTTACACTATTTTCGATCATTGGAATTTAATGGACAATCTTTTGACTTTTACAGTCCTGAGAATGGGGCAAAATATCGGTACGTCTTTTCCGGGGTTGAGCCCCAACAGGTTTGGGATATCACAAATCCGGATCACTCCGTATCTCTAACAATTCAGCCTGAATCAACCGGGTGGTCCGTCATTGACGACGTACCTGGTGATAGCCTTCACCGCTTGATAGTATTCAATCCCGAATATATACCCCTCCCTACAGAATTGACCTGGGTTGGTCCCAAGTCCTTCCAGGAATTCCGAACAACACAACGCTATGCAGAGCATATAATTATCGGTCCTAAAGAATTCCAGAACGCTGCTCAACCCCTCGTCGATTTTCGCGATCAATCCATGTATGTCCCTATCGAGACCCTGTACGACGAGTTCACCGCTGGCTGCAAAGATCCGATGGCAATCCGCTTTTTTATTCAATGGGCTAGAGAAAACTGGACCAATCTTCCTCCTTTGCGCCCCATGATTTTTCTGCTGGGTGATGCCGATTTTGACTATCGAAATATCACCGGAGAGTCACGTACTTTGGTACCTACAATCGAAATTGGTCTCACCAGCAGCCGTGCAACAGATGATCGTTTAGCAACTGTCTACGGGGATATCCCAGAAGTACCTCTAGGCCGTTACCCGGCGCATACTGTAGAGGATGTTACCAATTACATTGAAAAAGTTCTGGAATTAGAAAATCATCCCATTTCTGGATTGTGGCGTCAGCAAATTACATTGGTCGCGGATGACACTAAACGTCCAGAACATCTAATATCGCAGATATCAACCGGAAAAAGTCATACCATCAATAGTGAAATTTTATCGGCATTAGTGGATCCATCGGTTATTACCAAAAAACTATATATGATTGAATACCCCGAAGTAAGCGATGCTTCGTCATATGGCGTCATTAAACCGGATGCGACTCAAGCGCTACTGGATCAAATCCGAGAGGGAACTGCGATTATCAATTATATTGGACATGGTAGTGAACATCAATGGGCTCAGGAACGATTATTGTTCCAAGACCGCGGGGATGTGAATGCTATCCAAACCGGAATGAAGCTCCCCCTGTGGATTGCCGGAACCTGTTCATGGGGACATTTTGATTATGTCCAAAATGAAGCCTTTTCAGAAGATTTAATACGGAAACCTATGGATGGAGCAGCGGCGATCATCACCACAAGTCGACTAATTACTGTAACCAGTAATCAATATTACACCGAACAGATATTTCGATCTATTTTTCCTAATCGCCAAGTGTCGCATCACCCTCTGGGAGATATATTACAGTCGGTGAAGACTGGCAATGCCGACGGTGAACTCTTCCATTTATTTGGAGATCCAGCTCTCAAGCTCCCTTTGGCCGCTGACACCCTTTCAGCCCTTACGTTGTCTCAAGATACTTTAAAGGCCTTGGAACAGGCAGAGTTTTTTGGAACCCAAAATCTCCTGGCGGGAACCGGAACTGGAATCGTCAACCTCCGAGATGCGGATCGATACATTACCCGTACATATTCCTTTCTTAATACCGAACAATCCCTTTCCTTTACCCTTCCGGGACCTACCTTATTCCGAGGTCAAATCGGATTTACTGGATCGAATTTTTCCGGTTTGGTAAGAATCCCCTTAGATATTTCGTATTCCAACAATCCTGGTTATTTATCGGTGTACATTTCCGGCGATGAAACCCCTTTTCAAGACGCCATGGGGAGCATCGGGGGCTTGTTCTTCACTGGGGGCGATCCAACCACTGACCATACCGGTCCTCAAATTTATTTTGAAACCGAATCTGGCCGTCGATTGGGCAATGGCGACCATCTGTTTGGAGAGGAAAACCTAGTCGTCCGCCTCTCTGATCCTCTTGGGGTTAATGTGACGGGAGAGATTGGACATTCCATCCAGGTTTCATATGAAGACGGTGGTGACCTCCAGGATGTTACCGATCGTTTTATTTACGACATGAATTCCATTACCACAGGGACCCTTACAATTCTGAATCAGGAAATTCAAGACGGTGGCATCCTTCATGTAGAGGCCTGGGATAACGCAAATAATCGATCTCAATCGGAATTGAAAATCTTCAAGAGTGCTTTTTCCGGGCTGAAATTGATGAATGTATATAATTACCCTAACCCATTTCAATTACGCACGGATTTTACTTTTGAATTGAGCGAACAAGCGGAAGTCACAATTGATATTTTCACGTTAAAGGGACGTAAAATAGCATCGCTGGGACCACAGCTTATGGAGGCCGGGTTCAATGCTTTGTCGTGGGCCGGACGCGATGCGTATGGTCAATCCCTGGCCAATGGCGTTTATCTATATCGTATAAAAGCACGAAATTCATCAGGATCGGTACACCGGATCGAACGATTGGCTAAATATGAATAAACAACCCTATCCTCCTGTCCCCATGATCCTCGCTTCCGGGTCTCCCCGGCGCCGACAGCTTCTCAACCAGGTGGGGTTTCAATTTTCAGTTCATCCGGCCAATATCCACGAGGATTTTTCCATTGATTTATCACCTACCGATTTGACACGTCATTTCGCGGAACTGAAAGCTCGGTCTATTTCCGCCAAATTCCCTGACGCTCTTGTCGTTGGAGCCGATACTATTGTAATACTTGGAGATACCATTCTTGGAAAGCCGTCGACTCGTTCCGAAGCTATTGGCATGTTGTCAAACCTTTCCGGAAAAACACACCAGGTATGCACCGGCGTTGCTCTAATATGGGAAGCTCGTCGTTATTCGGTAACGTTCCATGAATTAACCGATGTCACCTTTAATCCGCTTTCCCAGATAGAGATTGAGTACTATGTAGATCAATTTAAACCGTTTGATAAAGCCGGTAGCTACGGGATTCAAGATTGGTTTGCGCTTCATGTGGGTCGTATATCCGGTTGTTTTTACAATGTCGTCGGATTTCCTTTGGGAGCGTTTTACTCCCATTACAAAGCTATGTGTGATTCTATCGGTATTACTGCCAATTAACCCATTTAAAATATAGTTTACGTGATGCGCCCACGGTTAAATCCGGATATCCATAAAGTTATGGTTTGATACATTTTTTCAATACCTGTCGATACCTGTGGAAAACTTGTGGATAAGTTGTTAATATCTACATAGTTCTCGACGAGAAACATGTCATTTGTAAATTTTATTTGGTTCCTGCATGCAACCTAGATAGATTTCTATTGCCAACCCATCGAGTTTTCGCGATTTCATTCGCCAACGACGTCTTAAACAATTAGCTTAAAACCACGACCAAAGGAAGACGTTAATGGCAGAAGCAATAGAATTAAATTTTTTAGAAAATCGTCCTGGGGGTAGGGAGTTTGACCCACGTGTCAAAGAAACCTTATTGGATATTAAAAAAGATCAGGATCGCATTTCCTTTTCGGAAGAAGTACCCACCCACTATCAAATTGACAACTACTATCAGGATGATCACCTCGGCGCCGATGTTTTAAGAAATAAATATCTGGCTCCCGGTGAAACCCACCCCTGGCATTTATGGAAACGTATGGCAAAAGCCATTGCTTCCGTTGAGCGTACCAAGACACTCCGAAATACGTGGGAAAAACGTTTTTTCTCAATTCTTGAAGATTTCAGATTTGTTCCCGGTGGTCGAATTATGCACGGCGCCGGGCGTGAAGACATTACAACAACACTCAACAATTGCTATGTTGTGGGTGTCAAAGATGATTCAATCCAGTCGATTTATGAAGCCATTGTAAATGAAGCTCTCACCTATAAGTACGGCGGCGGTTGTGGCCACGATTTATCCGTCCTTCGTCCTTCCGGAAGTAAAATAAACGGCACTGGAGGAGAATCTTGCGGTCCGACTGGATTCATGAACCTTTTTAGCGAAAATACAAATACCATTGCCCAGCATGGTCGCCGTGGCGCCAATATGCAAACTATTCGTATTGATCACCCGGACGTGGAAAAATTTATCAAAATCAAAACCGGCGACGAAAACATGGTGAAATACAGCAATATTTCCGTATTGCTCACACATAAATTCATGGAAGCGGTGGAGTCGGATTCTGATTTTGAACTTACCTGGGGCGGTAAAGTATATAAAACCGTAAAAGCACGTGAATTATGGAACACCATTATCCATCATGCCCATAGTAGTGCCGAACCGGGTCTTATCTTCTGGGATACCATGAAAGAGTATCACAACGCCGAATACGTAAGCCCTCTGGTCTCAACGAATCCCTGTGCGGAACAACCTTTGCCTGACGGGGGATGTTGCAATCTAGGTGCAATCAATCTGGAACGGTTTGTGGATGATAACGGCAATTTTATGATTGATGAATTCAAAGAGACTGCCCGAATTGCTACCCGTTTCTTAGACAATGTTGTGGATTATAATATGGATCGTCATGCCTTGCCCAGTCAAAAGGATAATGCCAAAAATGACCGCCGGGTTGGCCTGGGAATTCTGGGATTGGGTGATATGCTGGTTAAAATGGGGATTCGATATGATACGGAAGACGCCCTTCAAACCGTTGATCAAGTAATGCAATTATTTCGGGATACGGTTTATGAAACCAGCGTTCAACTGGCTCAAGAAAAAGGTCCTTTCCCGAATTTTGATTGGAAGGGTTATAATCGAAGCAAATTCGTAAAAAATCTTCCCAAAACACTCCGGGATGAAATCCAAAATAATGGCATCCGGAATGCAACACTAACCACGGTTGCTCCAACGGGAAGTGGCGCTATTGTAGCTCGGGTTACTTCCGGCATCGAACCCATTTTCGCCACTAGTTATATGCGGCGCGTAAAAGAAAATGACGGATACGGGAAATCTTTCAAGGAATACAAAGTTTTCCATCCCATAATTCAAAAACTTTTTGGCGATGATGCCAATCTACCGGATTATGTGGTTACGGCCCACATGATTGATCCCTACTTCCGGGTCAAAATGCAAGGAGTTGTCCAAAAGTATATTGACAGTTCTATTTCCTCGACCGTGAATCTTCCGGAAGATGTAAGTGAAAGCGTAGTAGCCGATATTTACATGACAGCTTATAAATCCGGCTTAAAAGGCATCACCGTGTATCGTGAAGGTTCCCGTGAAGGTATTCTGATTACTAAAAAAGAAGAGAAAAAAACCGAAGATACAGCGGTAACCGCTACAAAACCGGTTGAGAGCGCGAATCTTAGTCCTCGGAAGCGTCCAACCGTAACACGTGGTGTTACCCGTCGGATACGAACTGGTGATGGAACGTTATATATCACAATCAATGAAGATGACGACGGATTGTGTGAAGTTTTCACAACCATCGGCAAGGCCGGCGGAAATGCCGCCGCCCAATCCGAAGCCATTAGTCGCCTTATTTCGCTGGCTCTCCGTTCACGGATTCATCCCCGCGAAATCGTAAAACAACTGAAAGGCATTAGTGGTCCTAACCCTAGTTGGGAAGAAGGTCGTCTGATCTTGTCCACACCTGATGCCATTGGCAAAGCCTTGGATGATTATTTGAGGGAAACCCGGCAAGGTCAGGAGCGCCCCGAGCGGCCACGTAAAGCTCAAATTACCTTTGCAGAAGAACCGATGAAAGCGGATCTTCAGTTCTCCGCCAATAATGATGCAGTATGTTCTGAAGGGAATCCCCTCCACTGTAGTAATGTGGTCAATGAAGGAGGTTGTCTCATTTGCCGGCATTGTGGCTGGTCAAAATGTGAATAATCCTGTTTGTTAACCCCGAATCAAAAACGCCCTGATATTCTCGGGGCGTTTTTGGTATCATATTTAACCGTAGCAATCCGACTAAAACTCTAAAATTTCTTTTTCCTTGGAAGATTGGATATCATTTAATCGATTAATATGTTCGTCCGTATAGTCCTGGACATCGCCTTCTGCGCGCTTGATGTCGTCTTCTGAGATATGTTCTTCTTTCATCAGGGATTTTAACTGTTGAATCGTATCCCTGCGCACATTTCGAACAGCTACTCGCCCTTCTTCCACCAGATGATGGACGACACGAATCAAATCCTTGCGCCGTTCTTCTGATAATCGTGGAATGGGAATTAACACAGTGGTCCCATTATTACTGGGAGTCAGCCCAAGATTACTCTCCATGATCGCCTTTTCAATTACGGGGATCATATTTTTTTCAAAGGGTTGGACAGAAATCAAACGAGCTTCAGGGACGGTAATAGTGGATACCTGGTTTAATGGCATCTTGGTTCCATAATATTCAACCTGAACGCTTTCAACAAATTCCGGATTTGCCCGTCCGGTACGAACTTTGACTAATTCTCCCTGGGTATGCTTTATGGCCGAATCCATTCGGCTCTGGCAATCATTTAGTACGTCTTTAATCATGAATTTTACTCCGTTACAGTCGTCCCAATTTTATCGCCTAATACAACTTTTTTCAAGTCACCAGGTGTTTTGATATTAAATACCCGGATGGGAAGTCGGTTTTCCGCACATAAGGTAATGGCCGTTAGATCCATAACTTGTAAATGCTTTTCCAGGACCAGGGAAAAGGTGATGTTATCATATTTCACTGCATCGGAATATTTCACGGGATCTTTATCATAAACCCCATCTACTTTAGTGCCTTTCAGGACGACTTCGGCGTTGAGTTCATTTGCACGTAATGCTGCCGCCATATCGGTGCTGAAAAATGGATTTCCGGTCCCACCAGCAATTATAACAATTCGCCCCTTTTCAATGTGGCGTAAAGCCCGCCGGCGAATATAATTTTCTGCAATCTGAGTAATACTGATGGCCGAAAGGGTTCGCGTAGGGCAATCCATCTTCTCCAGAGCGTCCTGAACAGTAATGGCGTTCATTACCGTGGCTAACATTCCAAGATAATCGCCTGTCACTCGGTCCATTCCTCGGCTGGAGGCGTTAATGCCGCGGAAGATATTTCCAGCTCCGATGATGAGACCGATCTCTACGCCCAGATCATAAACTGATTTTACTTCTCGGGCCAAATAATTTGCCTGAGCAGGATCAATACCAAACCCTCGTTCACCAGCCAGCACCTCTCCACTTAATTTCAGGAGAATGCGCCGGTAGATGGGAGTTTGCATAAAAGAGAGATTTTAAGAGGAGATTTCCTCGCCGACAGCGTAGCGGGTGAATCGATTCACGGTAATGTTTTCACCCAAGGTGGCAATGGCCTCCGTAACCAGATCTTTGACTTTCTTATCCGGATCTTTGATGAAGGCCTGTTCCATTAGACAGACTTCCTGATAATATTTATTCAGACGACCTTCCACCATTTTTTCCACGATATTTTCCGGTTTACCGGAATTCCGCGCCTGATCCACATAGATCTCTTTTTCATGGGCCACTATTGCAGGATCCAAATCTTCCCGACGAATAGCCAGGGGATTGGTGGCAGCGATTTGCATAGCCAAATTATGGGCCAGGTCACGAAAACCTTCTGTTTTTGCGACGAAGTCCGTCTCGCAGGAGATATCCAGAAGCACTCCCAGACGGCCACCATGGTGGATGTAAGAATAAATCAAACCTTCGTTGGCAGCCCGAACGCCTTTTTTCTCCGCTTTAGCCACACCGGCTTTACGAAGAGCATCCACGGCCTTATCCAAATCACCCTGAGTTTCCACCAGGGCTTTTTTACAATCCATCATTCCAGCGCCAGTGCGCTCGCGTAATTGTTTTACTAATTGGGCTGTTATATTCATTGATCTGTATCGGTCTTTTTTTCTGATGTTGATTTTTCTTCAGATTGGGTCGATTCATCAGAAGATTCAGTGTTTGCGGGCGCTTCCGCTTCAATGGGAGCACCAGCAACCGCCTCAGTCTGGACATCTTCAGCCTTTTTAGACACCTCTACCGGCACTTCCGTCACCTCTTTAGCTGGGATGGCTTCTTCTACCGGTTTGGCTGCCTTTTCTTTGGCTTCCGATCCTGAATTCTTCTCCTTACTCGCATTCCGGGCATCCAGAACCGCATCAGCTAAGGCGGAGATAATAATCTGGATTGTGCGCAGAGAATCATCATTGGCTGGAATGGGATAATCAATGGGAGTCGGGTCCGTATTGGTGTCCACCAAAGCAATGACGGGAATTTCTAACCGTTTGGCCTCTTTGACTGCCGTAGTTTCGTAGTTCGCGTCTACAACGACCAGAGCATCTGGTAACCGCCGCATATCTTTGATACCCCGATGCTGATCGGAGAGACGAATCCGTTCCCGGTTTAATTGCTGGATTTCTTTTTTCGTAAGATTTTCATAAATACTGGAGCCTTCTTTTTCCAGCATCTGGAGGCGCTTGATGGATTTTTTAATCGTGACAAAGTTTGTCAAGGTGCCACCAAACCAACGCTCCACCACGTAAAACATGCGACAGCGGTCCGCTTCCTGCTGGACAATGTCACGGGCCTGTTTTTTAGTTCCAATAAATAGGATTTCGCCGTTTTTGGATACCACCTCACGAATAAACGCTTGAGCCTTTTCGATTGCGGCGATGGTTTCTTCCAGATTGATAATATAAACCCCATTTTTTTCCATGAGGATATAGGGTTTAAAGTTTGGATGCCATTTACTGGTTACGTGGCCAAAATGGGCGCCTGTACTCAATAAATCTTCGAATTGTACCTGTGTTGCCATAGACAATATTACCGTTTTGAGAATTGGAACCGTTTACGGGCGCCGGGTTGACCATATTTCTTGCGCTCCACCCGACGGGAATCCCGGGTTAATAAGCCATGTTGCCTTAACGTTCGGCGATAATCTTCATTGACCTGAAGCAGGGCCCGGGAAATCCCCAGTTGAATCGCTCCGGCCTGACCGCTTAATCCGCCACCATATACATTGGCTTTAATATCATATTCTTCCACAGCATCCAATATTTCCAGCGGTTTCCGCGTCAGAATGGCCAGGGATTTACGTGATAAATATTCTTCATAGGGACGGCCATTGACGGTTATCGTCCCTTTGCCAGGGATCAAATACACTCGAGCAACGGAACTCTTCCGTCGGCCGGTGCCTTGATAAACTGCTTTTGACATTGACTAAATTTCCATGGGTTTGGGGTTTTGTGCCACGTGGGGATGTCCACTTCCGGCATAAACTTTTAAATGGGTGTATAACTTCCGTCCTAACCGATTGTGGGGCAACATACCTTTCACGGCCTGTTCCACAATACGTTCAGGAAACGTTCGACGCATATGACTCAGGTTGGATTCTTTGGTTCCACCTGGATATCCAGTATGACGGAAATACGTCTTTTCTGTTTCTTTATTCCCGCTCACCCGGATTTTTTCTGCGTTGACCACAACTACAAAATCCCCCATATCCATATGAGGTGTATAATTCGGTTTATGCTTACCCCGAAGAACGGTAGCAATTTTACTGGCAAACCGTCCAAGTGTTTGTCCCTCGGCATCGGCAACCCACCAGTTACGTTGAATTTCTGATTTTTTTATTGACTCTGTTTTCATCTTCTCCACTTCGAAAATAGCCTTGGAAGTTAGACTTAATAATTGGCCCTAGTCAATATTTATTGCCTAAAAACCTGGAGTTCTCAAGCCTGTCCAACGCCCATATATTTAGAATATCTAAAAATAATACACCCTATTCAAAACGTTTTTGATACTACTAACCATTTCTCGGTCCCGGATCCTCTGATCACTTTCGGTATGAATTATCACCCAAACAAATCAACCTATATACCAGCAAACCTTTTCATGTTTTATTGAACAAGGTCTCGCCTATTTAAAAAATGGAATTACAATATTGAACCGAAAGGCTAAAACCGGTAATTAAATCCGAAATACAAATAATAGAAATAATAATCCTTATCAATCGTCGCATCCAATGATGCGGTTATTACCATCCGGGACTGCAATCTCCATGAATAGGTGGACGTAATATTATGTTGAACATAATCTGTCATGATATTGCCATATCCATACACATAGAGCTCGTATTCGGTAAAGAACGTTCCCGTCTTCCCTATAGTCCGGGAGAAGCCGAATTGATTGCGTGTACCAGTAATCAGCAAATTGTGAATGTAGCTGCCGGTATAATCAAAATTCCATCGCCCGCGGGAATAGGGTCCGCGATAGGTGAAAAACGCATAGATTGAGTTACTACCACCTACTGATTGATACCGGTAATTGGCTCCCAGGAGAAACGACCGGTCCCCTTTTGTCGTCCACCGAATGGCGTTGTACCAGCCTGACCGAGTTTCATCTACAAACAGCGAATCCGGGAGCGAAGAACTTGAAACCTGGTAAAGGATTTGTTTCCGGTTGGAGAGTCGGGTATAGACACTTAAAAATGATGTGACCCGCACCCGAAGTGATAGTTGATTGGACACCAGTTCAATCCCTTTCCGGCCGCCGACAGGACCATTTCGATATAAGTCAATAGTCTGGTTCATGGTAAAATACAGTCGTCGCCCATTTCGATATCGCAGACGGTCGTATATGAATTCTCGATCAGCCTTCCCACTGGCATATTGGCCCACCAAAGCCAGACTTCCCTCAAAAGATCGTTTTTCCCCTTTCGTCTCAAACCGGGTAAAAATACCCCCTTTTTTGACATTGGAATTAAACTTAAGTGTGGTGGGTTCCGGTTCCATCCCCACTAAAAAACCAGCTGATAGGCGTTCCGATAACGCCGAATTCACCAACAAACCATCGGTAGCTCCAATCCCGGACAAAGAAGCAGAATAAACTCTGCCGAGCTGACCGTTAAAGCGGCTGTCCTCTTTCCCCAAAACCCACCGTGCCTGGTAAAGTGTGAAATCCCGGTTCTGTATATTGGAACGCCCATACAACCAAAATTGGGTTTCAATGGGATTGGATATGTGTATTCCGTATTGGATAGAGGCGATACTCCGTTGACTATACAGACTATCTGCAAACTGTCCATAGGTATAGCGGAACGAAAAATTGCCTGTATGAGCTAGGCCCAGTCTTTTACTGACGGGAGAGACCTCCTTTACTTGAGCCGGTGTTACCGTTGTCTCTTCTATAGTCACCAGTTTGACTTTCTTCAGATGGACCCGGTCTCCCAATCGAAAAGTCTCAGCAGGAACCAAGGGCTCGCAAACACTGGACTTTCGGGATATATACGTAACCACTACCAATCCGATTTCGTCGACTCCCCGAGTAACATGAAGGGTATCCCCTTCTTCCACACCCACTTCAGTGCCCACATCGCAATACACTTGATCGGTAGTTAAGTAGGTGATTTTGCCATTCACGTCGATTACCACCCGTTCCTGAGACCAACCCAATGAGCTTAGGATTAGTAGACTTACACATAAACTGAAAAATTTCATTTAATCGCCTCCTCCACCGCTGCTATGACAATCATAACATCTGGAGCTATTGTAACTATAATTACTTACTTCCCCCAGGTGCTTTTGGTCCATTTTATCCTTGTCATGTTCATGACATACACCGTTCAGGCCGCAAGAAAATAATTGGTAATTGGTCGGATCAATATGGCATTCAGCTTTACAGGTGGTCCACTTTCCTCTATGTGCTCCTGAATAAATGGGAAATAGGGAATCGTGCTGCGACATATCAATAGGAACCCAGGCACGACTATTGTGACATAAGCGGCAATTTTGATTTTCAGGATGATCGAGATCGATAGCATTGATCGCAGCCACAAAACTTTGCTGATGGCACATATAACAATCTGTCGTTAGTTGACCTGCCAGACGGTCAAAATTGATGCCATGACAGTCCCGGCATTCCAGGGACGCGTGCATCCCATCCAATGTAAAAATTGTATGACTATGATTATTCGTCCACCGGCTCATGTCCCAAGTTTCTGTTGTGTGGCATCGATCACATTCCGATCCGAGTTGATTCATGTGGATATCCATGTGGCAGGTTGTACACTCGGGCCGGGCTTTGGCAAATGCATGAATTTCTACCGTTGTTTCACCAGGATGGCATTGAAGACAATCGGCATCACGATGGCGACCTTCAAGGGGAAATAGTGTATCCCTGGAATGATTAAATGTCCGATTGGTATTTAGAGGAATCCAGGCATCGGGAGTGTGACATTTAGAACAAGGTATATCGGTCAATTCCAATTGAGGACTTCCAGCCAATACAACCATGAGAATAATCGCTGAATACGACATACTCTATTTCCGAATTCGCTTGATATGGTCCCGCCAGTCACGGATGATATCACCCCCTTCATCGCCATCCCCTCCTTCTTCTGTCCCATCAGGGTGACAATTGTAACAGGCATTGCTTTCGTACACATATCCACTAACCTCACCCTGGTGCTTATCGTCCATGCTAGCCCGATCATGTTCATGGCATACGCCATTTAATCCACAGGAGAATACGGAATACTCAGAAGGGTTGATATGGCATTCTGCTGTGCATGTGGACCATTCATTATCATGCTTACCAGAATATATGGGAAAATACTGGGTGTCATGATCGAAGTCGGCCGGAGTCCAGGAAGTAGTTGTGTGACAATCTTCACAGGTCGTGGGGTATTGCTGAGAAATGTGATTCGGATTTATAGCTGAATTATAATCTTCCAAATGGCAATCAGCACAGGGTTGTGAAATATTGCTATGATCAAACGTGACATCTAACCAGTCGGATGTGGAATTATGACAAAGCGTACAATCCGTGGAAAATCCGGAAGCGGAATGATTAGGGTCGGTTGTGTTGTTATATTGATTTAAATGACAATCAGCACAAGGGATATCGGATACTGAAGTATGGGTGAAAGTAACATCCGTCCAGTCAGTCGTGGAATTGTGGCAGATCGTACAATCGGTGGATAGTCCTAAATCAGCATGATTCGGGGCGTCGGGATAGGTAGCGTTCGGTAAATTATTGTAATCGGGCATGTGACAGTCGGCGCAAGGCGCGGTCACCGTGGCATGGTTAAAATCAACCTGCGACCAGTCCGATGTGGACACATGGCATTGTGTGCAATCAGTAGTAAATCCTGAATCCACATGATTGGGAACATCGGGATTGGACGAATTGGCGGTGTTATTGTAGTCCGGCATGTGGCAATCGGCGCAAGGAACGGTCACCAGATTATGATCAAAGTTCACTTGTGTCCAATCCGATGTTGACGTATGGCACTGGGTACAGTCGGTGGTAAACCCGGAAGCGCCATGATCAGGATCAGTGGTATTATTATACTGATTCAAATGACAGTCGGCGCAAGGAAGGTTGTCCACCGAAGTATGACTGAAGGTAACGTCGGTCCAATCGGACGTGGAATTGTGGCAGATCGTACAATCGGTGGTTAAACCCAGTTCAGCGTGATTCGGCGCATTAGGATAGGTAGCGTTAGGTAAATTATTGTAATCGGGCATATGACAGTCCGCGCAGGGTATGCTCACCGACGTATGGTCGAAGTTTATTTGAGCCCAATCAGATGTGGATGTGTGACACTGAGTACAATCGGTGGAAAAACCGGAATCCACATGATTTGGTATGGAAGGATTGGATGCGGTCTCGTTATAATCCGACATATGGCAGTCCGAACACGGAATAGTGATTGCAGGATCATGGTCGAAAAGAACCTGTTGCCAATCGGACGTAGATTGATGACATAATGTACAATTTGTAGAAAATCCAGCAGCAGAATGGTTAGGGCTGGTGGTGGCGTTATAATTCGATAAATGGCAGGAGGCGCATGAACCTATTTCAACGTTGCTATGATCGAAGGTTGCCCCGGCCCACGATTCTACGTCGACATGACATCCTTCACAATTGGTGCTAAATCCATTTTCAACGTTATGGATCGGATTAAGCGCATTCTGAAAATCGGGGATATGACAAGAACTGCACGCATAATCAATGGTATGCGTGTAAATAGAAGGCGTCCATCCTAAGGTTACATGACATTCTTCACAATATTGCTCCGGATATCCATAGATCATGTGGTTGGGTGAATCGGTGGTTTGGAAATCGTTGAAGTGGCAATTGGCCGCCTGACAGGACTCAGGAGTGTCTTCAAATTGGCCATTTATATGACATTCAGCGCATTCCGTAACAATGTGCACTCCGGTCAGTAGAAAATCGGTATCGGCATGATCAAACAAGGAAGGCCGCCACCCAGCCCGATGATCGGTGTGGCAGATCCGACAATCCCGGTTAAAACGAGCCAAAACATGTGAAGGATTCAACGCCCGATTATAATCTGTTTGATGACAGGCAAAACAATCCGTGTCCACAAAATCAAAGCGCGTCATGGGATGTTCCGTATGGCATTGATCACAGGCGATTCCCCGATGGGCGCCTTGTAAAGGAAACCGGGTGGTTTCGTGGTTAAAGGTCTTCTGGGTTACTTGCCAACTGGTGAATTCATGACAAAAAGTACAATCCTCTCCCAACGTGGATTGGTGGATATCCAGATGGCAGGAAGAACAGACTGTATTCACGTCTTGAAATTGATGCTTCTCACTCAAAGTATTTCCCGTATGGCAGGCATAACATGGTTGGGCCGCGTGAGCGCCTTCTAATAGAAATCCTGTGCTTTGGTGGGAAAAACCTGAGAATTCAAGGATATCCCAACCGGTAGCCCCATGACAATCACCACAATCATACCCACTCACTTCGATGGCGGATTGTTGTCCAAGCGCAACAGACAATATTATCCCCAGGGAGAGAACTCCGAGAATCCGGATGAAATATCGGTTCACGGTCGGTTTTGATCCCTTACTGTATTTGATCGGTGATGGAGTGACAATCCACACAGCGATGGGCTACTGGATAATATCGAATATACTCTCCTACTGAATCGGTTTCTTTGAAGTGACATTTTTCGCAAGGGACGTTTTGATGTTTCCCATCCAAGGGAAAAGTGGTTGCCTGATGATCAAAGTTAATCTGTGAAAATGTTATGACTGTATGACATTTATCACAGGAATTATTAAAATGCGCCTGAAATTGATTCCTGTGTTCATCTTTATGACAGGTAGTGCACTGGAGATTCGTCCACGTAAATCTCACTGTTGTATTTCCGTCCTTTTTCATGTACGGTTTGTGGCAGGCGATACAGGGTACAGCACGATGCGCGCCCTCCAATGTAAAGCGAATGGCTTGATGCATGGACATTGTAAAGGTCGTGGGCTTAAAGGCATACACTGTATGGCATTGAGAACATTCACCACCTTCCGCTCGTGTCAGGAACTGGCCATCATGTTCGTCAGCATGGCAGCGACTACACAAATCAAATTTGGGTAAGGTTCCTTGCAATTGAGGTGTGTGACAATCCTGACATGCTACGTTGACATGTTTTCCCACTAGAGGATACTTGGTACTGTTGTGATCGAACCGTTTCTGGTTCTTTTTCCAATCCACTGTTGTGTGGCACCGTTCGCAGGTTGATCCAAAACTGCCCTTATGTACATCGTCATGACACCGCCCGCACTGATCAAAGGCCATCCCTGTTAATTGCCATACTTTTTTTGTATTGTCAGGGATTTTATGGCATTTCCCACACTTCACTTTTTCGTGAGCACCGGTCAACAGAAAACGCGCCTGGTTATGATCAAATTCGTCGGCGGCTTTTTTCCAATCAAATGTATTATGGCATTTTGTGCAGTCATCGGATACTTCATCCCTGTGCACATCCTCATGGCAGGTCAGACATTCCGTCCCCAATCCTAAAAATGTTCGATCCATGATATTAAACTGAGGATGTTCACCCGCCCATTTTATTAATTCCTTATCCTGAATATATTTTGGCTGGTGACAATCACGACATTTCGCATCCCGGTGTTTCCCTGAAAGTGTGTATCCGGTTTCGTTGTGATTAAAGTTTTTAATGTTCTTAGGCCAATACACCAATTCAAATTCTCTTCCGTTATGGTCGGAATGGCAATCTTTACATCCATCGGCCTTATCCGCATGATATCCTGTCTTTTCCTTAATCCGTTTTAATAAAGGAGTATGGCATTTTTGACAACCATCCGAGACTTCCTTCTTCCCTATATCATGGCATTGAATACAATTGGATGTACCCTCCAACTCCGCATGATACCGGGATAATTTACCGGGACTAAACTGGCCAAAGACTTGCCAGGGAACGAATAAACAGAGACAGAAAAACAGAGTTTTTTTCATCATCTCACACTTTCGCACGGATTTTTTTGCCAAAATCAATCCCGATGGAATCCAATAAGGGGAAGGGTAATTCACCACCTGCAAAAATAAAGACGTAATCATTGGGTATCGTTTTGACCTCTTCGCCGATGGCTACACTGACTGAATCCGGAGTAATCTCCTTCACATTCGAGGAGAAGATAACATCCAATTTCTTCTCATTCATGAAGAGCTCAATATTTTTTTCATTTCGCGCTTTGAGACGAAAGAAATGCTCTTTTCGATACGAGATGGTTACCGTGTTCCCGGCTTGGCTGGCCAATCCAATTGCTGCCTCGATGGCGCTATCGCCGCCTCCCACTACAAGAATGTGATTGTTCTTATAGGTTTCCGCATCCATGAGTTTATACATCACTTTGCCCAAATCTTCACCAGGGACATTCAATTTCCGCGGTGTACCCCGCCGTCCCAGGGCTAAGATCACTTTCTCCGCGGTCAACTCCCCTTTGGATGTTTTTATCTTAAAACCGGTATCATTTCGTTCCACACCCAGCAGTTTGTGTCCCGTCTTCAAATCAATGGCATTCTTTTCAATCATCGACTCCCAAATATCCAGCAATTCTTCCTTTGTATATTCCCCGCGGGTTAAATCACCATAGAGGGGTATGGTCACTCGCTGGACCAAGGTCAGTTTTTTCCGGGGATATTGTAGGATCGTCCCTCCAGGTTTATCTTGATCTAGAATTTGAAAATCAATGCCCAATTCTTTGGCTTTTAAAGCAGCGGACAGACCGGAAGGTCCGGCGCCAATAATCGCTACGGATGTATCCAAACCCGGTGCCCCGTTTAGCGATTCAGCGATGGCATTCATGGCTGTCACTCCGTGGGTTATGGCATTGCGGATCAATGCCATGCCACTTAATTCACCTACGATATAAATTCCAGGAATGTTGGTTTCGAATTGATCTGTAAGACGGGGAATATCTTCACGTTCGCTAATGTCGCCCAATCCAACCTCGATCGCCCCGATGGGACAATTCTCCGCACAAAGTCCATGACCGACACAATGACTCCCATGAATAATGGTGGCTTTTCCATTAATCAAACCCAGGACGTCCCCTTCCGGGCAACTGGTGACGCAAATCCCACAGCCGATACACACCGATTGATTGATAATGGGATGCTGCAGAAGCGGCTTTGCCTGTCCTTTGGATTGACTCTCCGCCAACCGTTCCCTCGTGCGTCTTTCATTTTTTCGCATGCTTATTATGTAGGGAACTAAAAATATCAAAATAATAATCAGACCGATGCCGTAGGTGATGATACTGTCCATGGTCATGTTAAAAAATCCACGTATACCCAAGCGTAATGGCCATTGCCACGTGAATAATCATGATCACAATCATTGTATAGGCAAAGGGTTTATGAATAACATGCCAATAGTGGAATAATTTTTGTGCGGCCTGGAGAAAGGCAATCCGTCGAGAACTCTTGACCCGCTGACTTAATAAACGATGAAATTCTTTTCGCTGTTTTTTCGGAACAGAAGCGGATTTAAAAACAAGATGGCTAATTCGTCTAAGAGTAATCCAATTAAATAAATCCATAATGAAAAAAGTGAATATTCCCAGGAGACCACGTTCCTTTATTTTATCCACCCCACCGATTTTCTCAACCAAGGCTAACTGATTCGCGGACAATTGAAATTGTTGTACCAACTGAGCCTTTAATTCTTCATTATGAGCTTCAAATTCTTTTCGGGTCATTTCCTCACCGTTTATTTTCCGGGGAATTTTCACGTAAATATATCGCCCGATAAACCCGCTCAGCATCACCGCCATCATCGACCAATAAGAAATAGAAACCAAACCGCCAAATTTGAAGGATGTGTGAAGGGTAATCAGTAATGGTCCTGAAATACCTAAAAAGATGTGATAGTTTAACCAGTTTGGCAGCCTACCCCAGCGCCGAAATCGACGAATTCGCTTTCGTGCTGAGTATGTGAGTAATAGCATGATCATCAAAGATCCGATAATGCCTAACCCGTGACCATAGAGCCCACCCGGTTTCCATAGTTTATGCGCCTCCATGTGAGGCCGTTCCAAACTTGAAGCCAGATAATAACTCCCGGCATTATCCAGTGACCAAACGATCGCTCCGGCGACAACTAGAGCCATAATAATGATTAAAATTCGATGCACTACCTTCATGTATTCACAACCTTTGTAAAGAAAATAGGTGGGACTTATCTGCCCCACTCCACAGGAAAATTAACGCCCTTTTCATGGACTTAAAAGGACTGTTTAATTTCCAGAAATATCAAATCTTCATTATCAAGACGGCCGTATTCCGATGATTCCGATCCCGAAAAAATTACCGTCCCAACCGTCACCGAGACGGCGTCCCGCGGTTGCCATGATAAGAAACCCAGCAGGAAGGAATCCCGGTCTTTCAAATGATACACACCGATTACCTGACTGGTAATGTAGGGAAATGGATCCCAGGCCAGTCTGCCACTGAAGGAATGAGTCATTTTCTCAGGAGGGATCAAATGTCCGGTCATACCGGCTTGATCGATTCGGTCTTGTTCTTCCGATTGCGAATATTTTAGAAGGGTATGGTTAATATATTGGAAATTAAGGCTGAAATTTTCCGACGCGATGTAATCCATCCCCAACACGGTTTCAACCGAAGCGTTGTCCTCAAAAATATCGGTCCCATTTTTATCGGGTGTAATGAGCCATGCGGATTCTCCTTTCAGGGCAAATTGATTTACCGTGCGCACAAAGTCCACGCCCACCATCTGTTGACGAGAATAAGTGGCCTTAAAGGTTGGGAACGGCGTACCGGTTGAAAAATCCATCCCCGTAAACCGGAATGTCGGTAAATGATTAAATCCAGAAAAATAGGCGAACGATACATCGGTGGCACCCACGAAACTCTGAATCCGGATTCCTCCCTGAAGATGATCTTTGTCCACCGGAGGTCGGTACAAATGCGTCCCTTGTGGTATGGGAATTACTGTGGCGGTAAACGCCGGCACCAGGACAGCCTGAATTGTATAATTTCCCAAATACATCATCAGAGAACCGGCCAGGACCGGAATTCGATAGTCTTCCGTTTCACTGGAAAGATTCTCAAAATCCCAGGGATTGATAACATCGGTGGGATTCACCCAATCAGTGGCGCCCCAAAAAATGAATTGCTGCCCCACTCGTAAATCAGCCGATGAGAAATGATAATCCATATAAAATTCCACGGGCGTTATGTGCATATCAGGCGTCGACAGGCTCCGGTTTGCAGAATCCTGCGCAATCGTAGCAAAATCAGATTCGAAATTCAAGGCGGCAAAATATCCTGAACGACCATTATCATTGCTCCATCGGGCCTGGAATCGGGTACCTAACCGTGCAAAGGACGCGGAATGAGGATTATAGTAACCCAAGCCCTTCATGTATCCCCCAAAAGAGGACTGACCAGACACCATGACGGTCAGGACAATGAGCCCAACGGTTTTACGCCACCATTTCACTAACGACCCCGTTGCAAATACCGGATACTGAAAAAAGTGTCGGGAATATTGGTGTCAACGTCCACGTTAGAGAACACCATTTGACTGCGATGTTGGATTTGAATATCCTCCATCACCATATCTGTAGCAAAATCGATGTCTTTAATTTCCAACGTTTGATTGACCGTCAGATGCTTCCACTCTTCGAGACTTTTATCATAATAGATGCTTTGAACAGTATTTAAACGTTCTTTTTCTACCCAGCGAATAATTTTTCCATATCCGGTATCATTCAAAACCTGTTTATCAATGGGAAGACACTCAATTTTATAGCACGTTTTGCCTTGAACCTTTTCCTCTCCTAACAGGGTGTACGTCCAATCCTCCAATTTTGGTTTACCGATATCATAATACGTAAAATCACTGGACATAAAGTTTCCGCCGCTCCCACTGGCGGCAATTTTTTTGACCCGGCGTAACGCCGGAAGGTAGAGATATCGCTCATCATCGCCGGAGGAGGTTTCCAGGGTGAGAAATCCTGTCCCGCGCACATCAGCAGGAGCCATAAATCGCATCAGCATCCGGTTTAATCCCTGAGCGTTATCCGAGGAATAAAAAGCGATCTGCCGCACCCGTTCCTCGCCACGGGCATTCACCATGGTCAGGGTAAGGTCGGCTTTCATATCCTGCCAGGATTTTTTATTGAGCGCCCGATACATAATGTCGTAGCCCGTTAAATCCTGAGCCATCATTAGTCCGGACAAAGCCAGAATCACAGTGAAGAATCGCATTACTTGGTTTCCTTTGATTGGGAAGATTTCAATTTCAGCGCTTTTGGTTGGTAATTCACGAAAACCAACGGTAAAACCGTCAACGCACCAAAGGCCGAAGTCGCCATCGTTAAGGTGATGAGGACACCCATCTCCATGATGGCCACAAATTGGGATAATGCAATGACGGCAAACCCAGCAGCCACCACAAAACTGTTAAACGCAATAGCCAGTCCCGAATCTTCCATCGTATCAACCACGGCCTGTTCATAGGAACCGGACTGCTCCAGTTTCAACCGATATCGATAAATAAAATGAATGGCATAATCGACTCCAACTCCAATAGCAATACTGGATGTAACCATCGTTTCAAGGTTAACCCTAATCCCTGAAAGTCCCATAATCATAAAGTTTAACAAAATGGAAAAGAACAGAGGCACCGCATTGAATAATCCCACTATGGGCGACTTAAACATAAATGAGGTCAATAACCAGACCAGGAATAGGGATACAAGAATGCTGGTGATCTGACCGGAAACAATCAAATTATCCACTACCAAAATCAACTTCGCCATCCCAGTCACGGCCACATCCGCATCGGAGAAATGGGTGTCGATATAACCATCCAAAACCCGGTCAATGGTTCGTAGCGTGGCTTGATCATCAGAATCCATGAGGATAGTAAGTTTGGCATGCTGGTATTTATAGTCCACCAAATTGGCCATGTCATCCGGTTTCCCCGACATTTCATACAACGTGAGATATTGGGCAACCAGTTCTTTTCCTGGAATGGTGTCCTGAACCATCACCTCTGTCCATCCCCCGTCCTGCTCAATATAATCCGTATAGCTCACCACTTCCTGATCGTTAGGAATGACATTATATGCCTCCTCATCCTCATGGAGTACTTTGTTAATACGTTTGATAAAGTCCGCCAGGGATTGAACCGATCCTACATGGGGTTGACGTAAGGCAAGCGATTTTAAACCGTCCATATCCCGTAAAATCCGTGGGTCTTTGATTTGGCCCGGTTCTTTCCCCTCCACCATGACCTGAAAAGCATTGGTGCCGGCAAAATGGTCGTTGATTAATTGATGAGCAATTCGGACTGGGTGATCTTCTGGGAAATTCCCGATAGAACTGAACGAATGTTTCAGACGACTGAAGCCCCAGGTACTCAGTAGCAGAACCACGATCATAAACGGAATTAATACTCGTTTATTCTGGTTTAACACCCTTCCCCAGTTTATCATCAATCGCGCTGTTGTAGATGCATCTTTCTGTGCCTGGAGTCGTTTCGGAATAGGCAAAAGACGAAGCCAGGCTGGAACGAATGTGAGACTGATCAGGAGGGCATACAATACGCCCACTGATGTAAAGATTCCCAGCGTCATGATTGATTCGACGCCGGTTGTACCCAAGGCTAAGAATCCCGCCATGGTCGTCAAAGACGTCATGATCACTGGAGAAATCATATCCGCCATGGTCGCCCGGGTGAGCTCAATCTTATCCTTAATTTTCCGGGCATTGCCATAATAATGGGTCACGATATGAATACTATCCGCGACCGCGATGGCCATAATTAATATGGGCAGGATTTCTGTGGAGTGCGACATGGGCACGCCCAAAATTGCCATGGTTCCCATGGTCCAAATAACCGAAAGGATAACCACACTCAAGGGTAAAAGAATTCCTCTAAGATTTTTGAAAATAATGAGCAATAACACAAAGATCACGCCTAATCCACCCATAAAAAAGGTGGACATATCCCGCTGCATTCCTAAACCAACATAATGACTCACGACCGGTTTTCCTGCCAGGATTAAGTTCAGATCCATCTGATTATCCCAGTCTTTCACCTTGGGTATAAAGTGCTCAACAAAGTCATCCACATCCGTAGTGTTCTTTAACAGCAGCATCATACCAAACATTGTGGAATCCCGAGAAATGAGATTGCCTAACGCCAAATCACTGTTGAATAGTCGACTTTTAAATCGCTGGATATCCTGAGCTGATTTCGGTGGCGCGTCCAGAATGTCTTCCACAATCATTCCCTCTTCGGTTCCCCGAATAATGCTCACATTCATCGGCGACATCACCTTGTAAATTTCCGGTTCTTGTTCCAGCGATTGGGTTAACGTCCAAACATCTTGCAAATGTTGCGGGGAAAAAATGTCCGTTCCTTGAATGCCAAGAAAAATAAATTCCTTGGTGGGAAAGATCTCCGTCATGCGATCATAAAGTCGTTTGGCCGGGATTTTTTTCGGTAAGGCGCTGGTGATATCCGGATCCATTGTGAGATGCTTCATCTGAAGCAAAAACAGCACTGTAACCAGACCAACAATTCCCACGATTAATACGGGACGTTTTAAAACAAATCGGGTCAAAGTCATATCAGACTTCCTTTAATAATTGGTTTATGATACTGGTTTTGAAAAATCGGATTTCCGGTTCCAAGTCCTTCCATTCATGGCCGCGGATCATTTTCACTGCAATACCGGTCATAAAACTCCACATCACTTTTTGAAATATATCCGATGAAGTCCGGATTCCAGCCTGTTGAAACACCGTTTCAATGTGTAAGCGAATGGGTTCTCTTAGGGCTTCGGTTACCGCCAATACCTCCGGCTCACTAAAGATAAAAACCGGTGCGTTCCGACCGATGGGATACAATAGACTTAAAAAATCCCGATCCATCTGCCCTTGTTTCCCATGTCCCACCAAAATCGCATCAATCAACGATTCCAAGGTCGATGTATTTTGGATTTCCTGAGTAATGGACTCATAATAGGTCCGTGAGTAGGATAAATAAATTTCCCTATAAATATCATCTTTTGATTTAAAATAGTAATACAAGGTAGCTTTGCCCAGTTCTGCTTCCTCGGCAATATCATTCATACTTGTTTCTTGATACCCTTTTTGGGCAAACAAGCGCTTGGCCGCTTCCAAAATAGTTTGGATACGGTGCTGTTTTTCGCGGAGTTTTCTATCAGTTAGAGTCATATCAACCGTTCGTTCTAATTTCAACCGGGTGGTCGAAACTACTAATTATTAGCGTTCGACACAAATTCTTTCTAACCTCAATTCCATCGCAGTCTTAGATTTAAGAGTGATTTATTCGGCAGATTACCTCATCATCGGCTCCGGTTTCGGAGGATCCGTGGCGGCCTTGCGGTTAACCGAAAAAGGTTACCGGGTCATGGTGGTAGAACGGGGACGTCGTTTTTATGCTCGGGAATTCCCCAAAACCAATTGGAATATATTCAAATATCTATGGTTCCCACCCTTGGCTTGTTATGGTTTTCAAGTCATGACTTTAATGAAAGACACTTTTATCCTTCATGGATCAGGCGTTGGAGGCGGAAGTTTGGTTTACGCTAACAATTTGTTAATTCCTCCCGATTCGGTTCTTTCCGACCACGCCTGGGGTCATTCGGATTGGATACAGCGTATCGAACCGTATTATTCCCGTGCCAAAGCGATGTTGGGCGCCACCCCCGCCCGCAATTTGACCGTTGCGGACGAAATCCTTCGGGAGATTGCTCAGGAAGAGGGCGCCGGAGATACATTTCATATCAATGATGTGGGTGTGTATTTTGGAAAACCAAAGGAAGTAACACCCGATCCTTTTTTCAACGGCCGAGGTCCTGATCGATCCGGATGCACGGAATGTGGGGGCTGTATGGTAGGCTGCAGGGAAAATGCCAAGAATACATTGGACAAAAACTATCTCTATTTAGCTGAGCAGGGAGGCGCCAGAGTCATTTCCAATCATCAGGTAACGGACGTTCGCCCCCGCTCCGAAGGTGGTTACCTGGTTTCCGTGTCACGGGTCTCAGGCTGGCGTCACCCGCGACGCACCTTTTTGGTGAAAGGCGTGATTTTCGCCGGCGGTGTTATGGGAACCGTTAAATTATTGTATCAATGCAAGCAATCCGGTTCTCTTCCCCATCTTTCAGATCAACTGGGGAATCGAGTTCGGACAAATAGCGAGGCCCTGGTGGGGGTAGTTGCCCGCCATGACCGTGAAGATTTTTCCAAAGGAATCACCATCACGTCCGGTGTGTATCCGGATGCAGACACCCACATCGAAACTGTTCGGTATGGAAAGAAGCAGGACCTAATGTCGTTGCTCACTACGCCGTTGGTGGGCGGACATCCCATGATTCCACGACCAATACTTTTCCTGTTCACAATCCTGAGACATCCTCTGGAATTCCTAAAAATTCTATGGCCGTTCGGATGGGCTCAAAGAGCCACCATTCTCTTGGTGATGCAAAAAATTGATAATTACCTTAAGTTTGAATATAAACCCCGCTGGTGGCGACTGGGTATGCCCAGTCTGAATTCCAATTGGAACACAGATCGAAAGATTCCCAGTTATATTCCCGTGGCCAATCGATATGCCAAGAAAATGGCTGAGAAAATCGATGGCGCGCCTAAAAGCGTACTCCCGGAAGTAATGTTTAACACCTCCTCTACCGCCCATATTCTGGGTGGGTGTTGTATGGGCGATACACCCGAAAACGGAGTGATTGATTTCAACGGAAAAATCCATGGCTATGACAATCTCTACGTCATGGATGGGTCCATTATTCCTGTGAATCTGAGCGTGAATCCCAGTCTCACAATCACCGCTGTTGCTGAGTATTTGGTCGATCAAATTCCACCCGCAAACCAACCATGAATTCTTCCGGAATTATCTTCGACCTAGATGGAACTCTCCTGGATACCCTGGAGGATATTGCCTACTCTTTGAACCGGGTTTTGGAACGGCATCACCTACCCCCTCATTCCATTGAGAGTTACCGCCAATTTATTGGTAAAGGCGTTGCCAATTTATTGCACCAGGCAACGGGTTTGAATCCGGCCGATCCTTTACTCATTACAATTGGTCAGGAATTTCGAGATGATTATGGAAATCATTGGATGGACCATACTCACATATATTCAGGAATACCTGAGTTATTGGATCACGTTACGGAAACTGGTTTTAGGTTAGCGGTTCTCACAAATAAATACCAGGAATACGCCGATTTAAATCGGACCCTCTATCTCTCTCAATGGCCTATTAATCCTTTCCTTGGTGCCAGCAATAATCGTCCCCTTAAACCGGATCCTGCCGGTATTCATGAGATTGCTAAGACCTGGAATATTGATCTGAACCGTATTCTCTACGTCGGAGATACGGATACGGATATGCAGACCGCACGAGCAGCAGGAGTCTTTGCTATTGGTGCTGGGTGGGGCTTTCGGAATCGCCAAGAATTAGAGGCCGCTGGAGCTGATCTGATTATGGAAACCCCAAAGGAACTCCGAACCTGGATCGACGCGAATTATTCGACAGTATAGACCTCTACAAATCACCTTGATCACTCAACCTGATCATGCAGGATCTCCTGATCCTGCGACCCAGAACGGAAAACTAAGACACTAGGCCTACACCCGGAATAATAGACGAATTTCATCCTCTGTTTCGGTGTCCCAGCAAGGTCATGAGACCTTGCTGAATCATGATCTTATCCGATTTTACAGACTAAATCCTTAAGAACCACACAAACTATACCATCTAGGTCACTCAGGATCTCCTAATCCTGCAACCATATTACATCTCTCAGTAAAGTTATGTAACATTGCTGGATCGTTGACTATACATTACCCCTATTTCACAGGATCTCCCGATCCTGTGACCACATAGCCTCTTTTTGATCGGGATATTGAGATACTAACCCCATTCTTCGAAATATTATTACCCTGTTGAATTGATCTCATCCCTCCGCAAGGTAAGGTTAGGGGATCTTGCGGGATCATGATTTATTAGCTTTTGCTTTCGTAATTTTAAATATAAGAATCATTTTTCTTCCGAAAATTTTCGTTTTTTCAGACTAATTTATGAAACGTTATTGGATTAAAGACGCAGGTCACATCTATTTTCTCACTAATACCGTTCGTTTTTGGCTCCCTGTTTTTTGTTATGAAAAGATTCTAAACCTCATCTATAATACCTGGGAGTACTATCGCAAAACGAAAAACATAAAGTATTATTCTTATGTAATCATGCCAAATCATTTACATTACATAATTTGGTTACCAGAAGGATCTTATTCACTCTCGGATTTCCAAAGGGATTTCAAAAAATACATCGGTCGACATGTTCACAGGATTCTTTTATCTCAACAGGTGAATGTTCATCCATATTTTAAAAACTTGCCCGTCCTTGTTAATCATCGCGTCATTTTGAAAAAACTTACGTTTTTCCCCCGAGATAAAAACCATACCTTTTCCCTCTGGCGATCCGATGATAAACCGTTGATTATTGAATCTGAAGAAATTCTCGAACAGAAGTTGAATTACATAGAACTTAACCAGGTTCGCGGCGAACTGGCAAAAGAGGTTAACGGTTATCCATTCTCTTCCGCATATCAAGAAGCTGACAAATATTTCTTTCCCGATGAATTTCGTTTATAGTTATCCAGGTCAGAATCTTCATGTTGAATTTCCATTATTCAACAGGCAAAACCTTTATGTATCACCTAAATCGCTTAAACCTTTCACACAGAATCTCCCGACCCAGTAGTATCCCCGCAAGGTCATGAGACCTTGCGGGATCGTTGATTATACCCTCTCCCGATTTCTTTGGTTCTATACATCTTGCGATCAACAACCCACACTGAATGGGAAACGATGACACAGACCCAACTCTCAGAACCATAACTAGATTGTAATGTCAGATCCTACCGCAAGATCAGAAAGCCTTGGCGAATCATGATCTTATCCGGCTTTACAGATTAAATCCTCTAGATACATCTAAACTATACAGACTCGATCATGCAGGATCTCCTGAGCCTGCAACCCATACAGAAAAACAAAAACACTACCCCCACCCGGAATAATATAACGAATTTTATCTTCTGTTTTTAGTGTCCTCGCAAGGTCAGGAGACCTTGCGGAATCGTGGATTAAATCTTTACAACACATCCTCCCGATTTCTTCTACGAGTTGATGGCTCGGTTTACTGTGGCAAATGCGCCTGTCTCGGTTAGACCATTATTGGTAGTGTCGTTACCGGTGGTGGACAAATACTAGACGCCAGCCTGGAGCTGCGCCACCGTCATGCAAAATCCAATGAGCAGGAATTTGTACTTTGCCATATTATAGTTCCAACATGATACTTATAAATAATTCTATATCACCCATTTAAGCCGATTATGGCCTTTGGCGTCTTTGCAACAGGTAGAATGCCCTAATCGCGATTGACGCCTTACAACGTGCGTCAATTTATTTATTGAGATCGCAATCCCAAATAGGTTTCAACTACCCACAATACGGACCAGTTATGCCCAAGCCGGTGACCATCCATCACTTTGGGTAATTGGATAACAGTACTACCGGGGATATTCACATCCTGAGGATCTCTTTCTGCATCTCGAAAGGCACCATCCTGAGACTTTACTGTCCGCCATTGATGGAGACGCATACCGGTCCCATTCTGACTGGTTTCTGCAATCCAGGATTGGTCCCAGGTACAGCGATCCTGGAATCCCTTCATGCCCGCCAATGGACCGGCAATGGCATGGAATTCCATGGGTATATGAAGATCAATACAGGCATTCAACATGGCCACAATCAAAGCACCGTAACTGTGGCCAAACACAATCACATGTTCCGGTTGGGGAGTGATGTGGTGAATCAGTTCCGGAAATTCATGACTCAATGAATCCACAATATCCTCCGGGCATCGGGACCAATCGTAACGATAAAAGAATACGCCTTTTCCCGTGATGCAGAAATCTTTGATAGCGTCTACCCACTCATACCCTCGGGAACCATATCCATGCACGACAATCCAAAGGGTATCATAATTGGTGGAGGGATATGTAATCTCGGTCCACCCAAGGGGCTGTTGGATTAGGAGTTGACCGGCTTCTGAAACTCCCTTGGCCTCCGTTAATCGGTCCAGGGGTAGCCGGTTCCAAACGGGAACCTGAGCCGTTATAAAACAGAATACATAGATGATCCAGACTATCGGGGTGTTACCGATTCTCCATTTGATTTTCACGTTGGACTCCTCTAAATCAAGTGTGTAAGAATTGCTTCATCAAAATACCCAAAACCCATTAGCTTTCAAATGATGCAGTTCTATCATTATCAACCCTTTTCAAGTGACTGGGCGACCTTTTTCGTTGTTCTGGTCCTCATTGGTGGACTTATCGGACTCAGCGAATTCGCGCGAAACCGATTCCACTGGTCCCCGGAATCTACTCGGAAATTGGTTCATGTTGCCGTTGGGATTGCAGTCTCGATTTCACCGCTATATTTCCGGAATTCGACTGCTCCTATGGTTCTGGCCGGGATTTTCATCATATTGAATCTAGTGGCTCTGCGACAATCTGTCTTCACCGGATTGCATGGAACCGGGCGAATCAGTTACGGCACCGTCTTCTTTCCCTTAAGCTACTTAATCCTGGTTTATTTTGAATGGTCCCGTCCACTTTCCCTCATGGTAGGATTATTGATGATGACGTTTGCCGATACGGCCGGTTCTATAATCGGTCAAAGAATTCCTGCCCCTCATCGTTACCAATTGTGGCGGGATACCAAATCCTTGGAAGGATCCATGGCGGTATTTATTACCGCTTTTGTAATCACGCTACTAGCGTCTGTCCTTTTTGCCACCTCAGCGTTATTAACCCTAGGAAGCAAATTCATCTTTTCCCTATTGATGGCCGCAACGGTCATGCTTGGAGAAGGGATTAGCAATCGAGGGTCTGATAATCTTTCCGTTCCCCTATTAGCGGCACTCATGACGGACCTGTTTATCGTGAACCAGGTCCTGCATCACCTGGACGTGTGGCTGATTTGGTGGATAGCGTCCGCCCTCCTGCTGGGATTGTCAATCCGGCTGGGCTCCCTGAGTGTAAGCGGTGGCGTAGTCGCCTTTTTAATGGGCATCATCGTTTTCGGCTCCGGGGGATGGCAATGGACCGCACCCTTTGTTCTCTTTTTCATCCTCAGCTCACTGCTTTCCCGTATTGGCCAACATAAAAATCATTTTACTCAGAAAGGTTCACAACGGGATTTTACCCAAGTTCTGGCAAATGGCGGATTGGCCACCGTCATTTCAATAATTCATTTTTATTACCCGTCCTGGTCCTGGAACTATCCGGTATTTTTAGGAGCGATCGCCGCGGCCACGGCGGATACTTGGGCTACAGAAATTGGTTTTTTTAGTTCCCATAAACCACGACACATACTCACTGGACGTGAATTGGAACGGGGGATGTCGGGAGGCGTTACGATGCTCGGATTTACAGGTGCTTTCCTCGGAGCCACCGTCATAGCTTCCCTCGGTTGGTATTATGATCTTTCATGGCAACTGTGCATGGTAATAGTTGTTGCTGGTTTTTTAGGAAGTCTTCTGGACTCCATTTTGGGTGGTACACTCCAATCAATGTATCGCTGTGAAAAAACGGGCACCCTCACTGAAAAACGTACCCTGGATGGATATCCCACTATTCACGTCCGGGGCTGGAAATGGATGGATAACGATATGGTTAACCTTTTGAACACATTTAGCGGCGCTCTGATGACGCTCTACCTTCTGATCTGAACTATGCCTTCCAAAGAACAACGATATTCTCAAGCGCTTCAAGATCTAAACGCCCTCTTTGCTCCCGGTCATTATGAATTGGATACCATTGGAAAAATGGCCTCGGTGGCGTCGGTCTTATATCGTGCTTTTCCGGAATGGGTTTTTGTGGGATTTTATCGCGTGGTCCAACCTGGGCGATTGATCATCGGGCCATATCAGGGACTGGTCCTGGCCTGCGGATCCATCGATTTTGGTAGGGGCGTTTGCGGTGCGGTGGCTGAATCAGGCACTCCCTTAATTGTCCCGGATGTCACCCAATTTCCAGGTTACATTGCCTGTGATTCCGAGACCCAAAGCGAAATTGTGCTGCCGGTCTTTCATTCTGGTAAACTGGTCGCGGTTTTGGATGTGGATTCTCCACAGTTAAATGCCTTTAATAATCTGGACGCTCAATGGCTCCAGAAAATTGCCAACCTGGTAATTTAGTTTGGATCCGATTTTTTTTCCAATTTTAGGGTATTTGGAACTCCATCATCGGTTCTGGTTTCTTCCTTTCAGCCGCTATTTCCGCCGTGAACCTGAAGTGTATGCCGATGCGCCCTTTCGAGTCGGCCCCGGTGAAGATATCCCAGTTACCCTATTAATAAAAGACGCTCACCGTTTTCCCATTCATCTTGAGAAAGTGGCCATCACTATTCATGGTGGACCTACCGTTATAAATCATGACTTTGAAATTTATCGAGATCTGAATACCCCCTGGTTTGATACGACATTTACCATCCCGCAGCCTGCTACAGGAACCGCCCTACGACTATCGGTCGCCATCCATATCAAGGGGCCTTTCGGGAGGAAAGTAATACACAACCACAATGTGCCCACCTCTCCTCCCTTCGATCTTGACATTTTTACTGATCCCGATCCTTTGCCTGGTTCATCATCTTATTGGTGGGGAGACCTCCATTATCATTCCCATTATACTGAGGATTTCGTGGAATTCGGGGCCTCTCTCCCAGCAACAAAAAAGGCCTGCCGCGCTTTGGGACTGGACTTCCTGGCAATCACGGATCATTCCTACGATCTGGATGACCGGCCTGGTTCCTGGACCGAAACCGATCCAAATCTCCAGCGCTGGTACCAATCGCGTGAAGAAATCGCTGAGTTGAATCACGCCGGGGGGCCGATTCTGATTCCAGCGGAAGAAGTTACCTCGCGAAATCACCGGGATCAGAACGTCCATACCCTAGTATATGATTTCAGTTCATTTATTCCCGGAAGCGGAGATGGCGCTGAAAACCCCTTTCGTACCCGCAGTGAACATTCCATTGAAGAAATTGCCTCCAAAATAACTAATGGACATCTGGTTATCGCCGCCCATCCCCGGGTCAGACCATCCCGGCTGGAATGCATTTTGTTAAACCGGGGAATCTGGGAGGATCCTGATCGGAAGTGTCTCGGCGCGATCCACGGTTTTCAGATCCTGAATGGCCGTTTTGATAAAACCTTCAAAGAGGGATTGAACTACTGGATTCGAGGATTATTGGCCGGTGAAAAACGCTTCATCTACGCCGGAAATGACGCCCACGGTAATTTTAACGCTTACCATCAGATTTCGCTTCCCATGTGGTCCACCAAGGTACACCGGAATCAAATTCTGGGGCAGTGTCGCACCGGTATTCTGAAATTGGGGGAATTATCTCTTGAATCTGTTATAACCCAACTAAAAAATGGTCGCGCGATCATTACAGACGGTCCGGCGATTGAACTAAAACTAGAAAGCGAAAATACATCGGCACAAATAGGCGATTCCATCACCTCACTAGCAAAACGTATTGTATTAAATCTTGAATCTTCCTCACACTGGGGCACGCTTAAACGGGTCCGTCTCTACTACGGTGAAATTGGCAACGCCGAAACGATTTTGCTTTCTCGTTCCCTCTCTGGTTATGAGGAAACGATTGAATTTTCACCAACTTCACATGTGGGGAACGGGTATTATCGGGCCTGGGTAGAAACCGAGGCCGGACGACAGGCCTACACCAATCCAATCTGGGTGCAATGAGAATAAAAAAAGAGCCCGGAAACACCGGGCTCTTTAGATGCTTAGGCTGCTTTAATTACACAACCTTATAGATTAACAAACCCACCATTACAATCAGGGAAACAAAAATCAGGGCCACACCCATGTTGCCCTTTTTGATTTCCTCCCACTCATCGATATCCGTGGACAGCCAATCAAATACTTTTAACGCCACCCCTACGCCAAACGCAAAGCCGACGGCCGCGACGACGGACCAACCCAAAGCGCGGACATATAAAAATAGAATTCCTGACCAGGAAGTTGGATCTAACATTGCTCCTCCTTAATGTATTTCAATAGTGTCTTTAATTATTTGCATGAATTCGGTGGTTTCTATGTCTCCCCGTGCCAGGCGCTCCACCAGTTCACCACTGGCAGTGGCGATAACCACCGTCGTGGTACGTTCCATGGGAATTGTTACAGCAATCTGAACCGTTTTAGGTAACATGGGACTGAAATCAGGTTTGGATTTTTTCATATCCTGCTGTTGAATTTGCGCCCGGCCCACGGCGGCAAAGCCCACTAACATGGCCATCTCAAAATCGTTCCGACTGCGACTTTTTAAATCCAGAGTAAACAGGCCATCCCGATAGTCCATATCAGAACGATCAACAGGCAGGCGATATGCCTCACAGGTAATCTCCACCTTACTGTAAAACGCATAATTCCCATACCCCACTTGGACCAGTAATAAGAAAATGGAAACTACGAATAATCGTTTCATAAATCGGTGTTCTCTTCTTTCAGTTAGGAGTTATTTAGAGGTCAAGTTTACACGCTCCGTTTGGGCCAGTCAAGAAATATGATCGATGGAAAAACACGCTTACTGAATCCATCTGCGCATTTTTAACTGAAATATCAACAGATCATCACCCCAACCATAATTGCCGATCCAAACTACGGTATTGAATCGCTTCCGCAATATGTTCGGAGGTGATTTCAGAAGCATCCTCCAAGTCCGCGATGGTCCGGGATACCTTCAAAATACGATCATACGCGCGGGCGGAAAGTCCCAGGCGTTCCATGGCCTTCTTTAAGAGATCAGCGGCAGTCGTATCCAAGGTGCAATATTTCCGAAGATGATTGGATTCCATTTGCGAATTGGCGAAAAGTCCCGCTTCATCCTTAAAACGCATAAGCTGGCGATCGCGGGTTCGCTGAACCCGCTCCCGAATCACATGGGAGGGCTCTCCCGGAGCTTTTTCCGCCAGCAGGGTGAAGGGAACGGCGGGTACTTCAATATGAATGTCAATTCGATCCAACAAAGGACCGGAAATGCGGCTCATGTATTTCTGAATCATGGGAGCCGTACAGGTACAATCGTTGCGCGGATCAGTGGCATAACCACAAGGGCAAGGATTCATGGCCGCAACCAGCATGAATCGGGACGGGTACGTCAATGAAACCGTCGCCCGAGAGATGGTTACTTTCCCATCCTCCAGGGGCTGGCGCATAACCTCCAATACATTTTTCTTGAATTCCGGTAATTCATCCAAAAACAACACACCATGATGCGCCAGGGATACTTCCCCAGGTTTGGGAATCGTACCTCCACCAATCAGCCCTGCGTCGCTAATGGTGTGATGCGGAGACCGGAACGGCCGAGTTGCGATTAACCCTTGGCCTTCAGGGAGGATTCCCGCAACGGAATGGATTTTAGTGGTCTCCAGAGCTTCGTCCAGAACCATGTCAGGAAGAATGGTGGGAAGGCGCTTCGCCAACATTGTTTTTCCGCTTCCCGGGGGACCGATCATGATGACATTATGACTCCCCGCCGCCGCTACTTCCAGAGCCCGTTTCACCTGCTCCTGGCCTTTCACATCAGAAAAATCTACCGAGTAACGTTGATTTTGATTGAACAAGTTTTTCCGATTGACCCGTACGGACGTTATGGGGCTTTGGCCGTTTAAAATATCCACCACTTCCCTCAAGCGCTTCACACCGGCCACCTTTACCTGCCCCACAACGGCGGCCTCTACCGCATTTTCATCAGGAAGAATCAAACCGGCAATACCCTCTTTACGGGCGCAAATGGCCACTGGTAGGGCTCCTTTCACCGGGCGAATGGTTCCATCCAAAGCCAATTCACCTAAAAAAAGCAGTTTATTTAAATAATCGTGCTTCACGTAGCCTCGGGCGGCCAAAATGCCAATGGCAATAGGTAAATCGAAGGCCGATCCCTCTTTGCGAATGTCCGCTGGCGCCAGATTGACGGTGATATGTTGTCTGGGGATTTCAAATCCGGAATTTTTAATGGCGGTAAGTACCCGTTCCTTGCTTTCTCTAACGGCGCCTTCCGGCAATCCTACAGTGATAAACTTGGGCAATTGGGCGCGGGTCAGATTGGCCTCTACTTCTACTATATAGGCGTCGATCCCTAAGATCGCACTACTTAATACACGAGCTAACATATCGTCCCCTTTGGGATTAGACTAAAAATGAACAATTAAAATTATTAATCGGACCAAACTCCTTTCAAAACGAGATAGGGTATCAAAATATACAAAATTGTATCACGAATTAGATAGAACAGGATAAATGCTCCAAGAATAATCCATCCTTTTTCTTTGATTAACCCCTGGTAACCCCGCTCTTTTTTAATAGCACTCCAGGATTGAATAAATTTGGGTTTAATCAGAATCGTCTCCGACTTCTATCTTATCGAAATTTAAATGTTGATATTTTTCCCAAATGGTTTCTCCCTCCGCTTGCTGGAAGCGGTAAGCGAATCGAAGAGCTTCATCAAACGATTCACCTGCATATGTTTCATGAGAGTAAAATTCATCAATCCATGTTACCAATTCGGATAATTCCGCTGTTTTGAGCTGGTCAAATATGGCGAAAACCAGCTCCGCTTTCTCATCATAATACCAAGTGGTGAGCTCATTATATCCATATTCCGTTTTAAGCGCTGTATATGTGTCGTAAACCTGCGTCAAATAGGAAAATAAGAAAACTTCCTTTTCATTAGGTGCCAATGTTTTCCAATAGGCGACGAGGGGCGTCATTGTGGGTGTTTCCGGTTGCGCCCCCACCAGTTGAATCAGAAAAAGAATTATCCAATACCGCTTCATGATAGCCTCAACTTTCCTCTACGGGATTAGGAGGGTCCACCCAATCCCCGTGGGTTTGGATCAAATCAATCAATTGATCGACCGCTTGATCGGCGGAAATATTTCGGTGTATCACTTCCTGCCCTTTGTACAGGGCAATTTTTCCAGGCCCGGTGCCCACATAGCCATAGTCGGCATCGGCCATTTCTCCGGGACCATTGACGATACACCCCATAATACCAATTTTAACGCCTTTTAGGTGTGAAGTGCGAGAACGAATCCGCGCCGTGGTTTCCTGAAGATCAAACAGGGTACGTCCACAACTGGGGCAGGATATATACTCCGTTTTCGATATGCGAGCCCGGACCGCCTGAAGGATCCCAAATGCCACACCTACCGATCGGGATGGTTCAAACACATCCAGCCATACTCCATCCCCCAGTCCGTCCAGAAAAAGTCCGCCGATGTGAACCGCTGCTTCCAGAAGCCAGCGATCTTCCGGTTGCTGTGACGTATAACGCAAGATCACCGGTTGACGATTCCCTTGGGATCGAAGCGCTTCAAACATTCGGCGCCAAGCGGTCAGTGGATCGGAGGTTGGATAGTCAAATATCCAAATAAGGTTTTTTAAATCACAGATTTCAGTGGGAATTCCGTTTAGCACCTCTTCTTCCTGAACTAGGCAAGCAACGGGCCGGTTCTCTTCTACCTGGGACAGTTCACTCAAAGAATAAAGGGTAACGCCATCCATCGAAGATTCTTTATAGAATAATAAGGTCAATCCTGTGGGTAAAGGAAACTCCGGTTTATGGGAACCCACATATACCATATCGGCGGCCTGATCGCTGATGGACCATTTATCCAGAGTTGCGATATACCGGTATCCAATGGCGGCCAGTGCCGTTGGCTGTAGAGGATCCGTTTTATCCAGAGATGCAATGACCCGAGGTGGGTTTTCGCCTCCTATAGAATTCACCGCTACTGTAGAATTGGGTTCTGTTATTGTGTTCGCAATTTGAAATGTAGATTGTTCAACATTGGATTTAGAAAAAGGGCGGGTAGCTAGTTCAACCAGAGAACGGGCCACAGGCAATTCCGCTTCCGGTTCTTCGGTCAACGAAACACGAATTGTATCACCTATTCCTTCCATAAGCAGCGTGCCGATCCCCACCGCCGATTTTATACGGCCGTCTTCTCCTTCACCCGCTTCCGTAACGCCCAAATGCAGTGGATAGTCCATGCCTTCCGCGTCCATCCGCTCCACTAAAAGACGGTTGGCCTCCACCATCACCAGCGGATTACTGGCCTTCATCGAAAGAATAATATCATGGTAATTCAGGTCTCGGCATATCCGCACAAATTCCAAGGCTGATTCCACCATGCCCAAAGGCGTGTCACCATAACGTCCCATGATACGGTCTGAGAGTGAGCCATGATTCGTCCCAATACGCATAGCAACACCATTGGTTTTGCACCGTTCCACCAGAGGTGCGAATCGTTCCCGGATTCGATCCAGTTCCTCGTCGTACTCCGCGTCGGAATAGGTGGGATTCTCAAATTTTTTCCGATCCGCATAATTTCCCGGATTGATCCGAACTTTTTCCACAATCTCCGCGGCAATCTCAGCTGCTTTCGGGGTGAAATGGATATCCGCTATTAATGGGGTGTCGTATCCTTTTTTTCGAAGCGCCTTGCGAATCTCCGCCAGGTTACGAGCTTCGTTTTGACTGGGAGCTGTTATGCGTACAAGTTCACACCCCGCCTCAATCATGCGGATACATTGCGCCACCGTGGCCTCGGTATCCATGGTGTCCGTTGTAGTCATGGATTGAATCCGGACTGGATTTTGGCCACCGATTCCCACTGATCCTACCCTAACTTCCCGGGTGACGCGTCGGTAAACCATTGTCGAAGGCGCTGAGTATTGATTAGTCATGATTCGTTGGGATAAGCACTATTGCCAATTATCGGTGGTAAACGGTTGGTTCAAATAAAGTTCCGCTTGTTTTACCGCGGCGGTCATATTGTCCAGGTCTATACATGCTCTGTAGGCGTTTTGGGCGTCTTTCCGTTTATTAGAGATATCCAGACACATGCCTTTTAAGAGCCAAGCATTGGCCAAAATAACGTCCAGTTCTGCGCCATAGGTTTCAATGGCTTGGGACGATTTTTGATACGCCGTTTCCCAATCGCCATTGATCGCGGCCAATAATCCTTCTTCATAAGCTAAATAACCACCGTACCAATGCTGCTGTACGGGAGTTAAATCCCTGTACCTGTCCGCCAAATAATTCAGACGTGCACGAGCGCCAACCAAATCACCAGTGCGACTTAAACTTTCTACATACATGATATTAAAGTAAAAATTATAGGGGAATTCCAACGCTAGACGTCGACTATGCTTCAAGGCATTAGGAAAATCCTGAAACACCCATAAATCCAGAAAGGATTTAATACTGCTGGCTTCGATCCAGGAAAAATTGCCCTCATTTGCGGCGGTTTCAATCTTGGTGAGTCCTTCATCCAGGTTGGGTTTTAATCCAAAAAGCATGGCCGACCACCGAACCAAAAATCCACTCATAGATGCATACGTTTCTACAATACCAATCGGAAGTTGGGCATCCACCTCATCCGGATTCGCTTTTGCAACCTCCTGGATGATGCGAAAGCCGCGGTAGGCATCCACCAGAGTGGAAAACCATTCTTTTCGCCCCAAATCCACCCGAGCCTGAAGCCCAATAGCCGACCCGAGGTAAAGGCGATAGTGTGGGTCGTCAGGCTGACTTGCTACAAGAGCTTCGTACACAGGAATTATGTCATCCAGGGATTCCTCCAGAATGGAATAGGTGGTCTCCACAGGATCGTGAGCCTGACTATGAAGCCATCGTGCCGCGGCCCAGGTTAAATGAACGGTGGGGTTTTCCGGAAATTCCTGCCGGGCGCGGGTTAAAATATCGACGGCCTCCGCTGTTTCATAATTATAGAACTTATATACCCCGACCCACACTAGGCTGTCACCGGGAACAGCTCCGAGAATGATGGTAGAAACCAAGAACGGCAGGATGAACCGCTGTATACTGGACATGTTATAAAGAATAAAAGAAAAAGTTAAGAATCCTGACGCGTAATCATCAGCCAGCCCCGGGCTTCATTATTATCAGGATTTAATTCCAAACTACGATCCCAGGCCGCCCGGGCCAATTGGGGTTCATTCATTTTCCAGTAGGTAATTCCCATTCCCAGATACGCATTGGCATCCTTGGGACGCAACTCCACTACTTCCTGATAAGCCGCCAATGATTCCTTATACATTTTCTTTTCCCGATAATACTGGCCCAGAGTTCGCATGGCTTTCGGAAGCCAACTGTATGTATTTGGATTCAAGGCCATGGCTTTATCAAATGCTGTGCGTCCTAAAGCCGCTTCCCCTTTCCGGTTATATTCCACAGCCAAAACGTAATACATCTGCGGTAACATAATTTGAAGGAGAGCATGGCGCGGGTTCAACCGACGTAATTCTTCCCAGGCTTCAACTGCTTTTCCCCACTCATTGGCCTTATAATAACTCAATCCCTGCAGATACCAAGCTTCTTCGTTGGTGGGATCTAATTCTGCCAGATCGCTATAGGACAACCCGGCATACACATATTTTCCTAATTCAAAATACAAATTGGCCAGGGCGCGGTGGGCTTCCAGGTTGTTCCGATCCAATTTCACCGCCTGCTGATAGGCAATTTTTGCTTCTTCAGGTAATCCTTGTTTTTCCAGAGCCAGGCCTTCCAGAAATTTGAATCCACCGTGGCGAGGATGGGATTCCAATCCTTTCACCGCCAGTGACCGAGCTTTCTCGAATTCTCCATTATCAATGGCTTGACGAATAGCGGCCATTTCCGCGGCGGGTCCTTGAGTGGTTCGCTGTGTGGAATAATCCAACACTTCGGCACTCATGATGCGTGTATCTGAATTCCGGGATAAACTCGCTAACGCATTCAACGTTTGTTGATGGCTAGGGTCGATATCCAGAACTTCTTCAAAAGCTTGTCGCGCTTTGTTTAGTTCACCCATTCTGGCATAAGCTCGTCCCAATTGATAATGAAAATCTGGATTTAGAGGGTCTTGTTGAATCCGGGTCATCGCCAAATCCCGTAGCTTAGCCCAATCCTGGTTGGCCTCTGCGTTCCGGGTTGCATCTTTCAAATTTTCCGGTGATCGATAAGAGGATTGGTTCAATGACCGGGATTCGATGGTAACAATTTTTTTTCTCTTGGTAGGCTCCAGATAAGAAACGGCCATGGCCAGTTTCCGACGACTGGATTCCAATTCCTCGGTCATGGATCGAAATTCGGTGGACAACGCCATGGGATTTACCGCCGGAGCTTTTGGAGTCTGGTTTTTTTGCGGTGCTTTGCTGGTCTTTTTCGGGACCGGTTTTTTTCGGGGTTTTGCAGTACGTTTTTTCCGTTGCGGTTTTTTGGATGCCGAAGATTTAGTGGCTGCTTTTTTGGTGGGCGGGCGGCGTTTTTTCCGAACGGTTTGTTTTTTCGTCGGTTTTTTCTTTGTGGGTTTTTTCTTCGTGGATTGTTTTTTTGCTGGACGTTTCTTAGATGGGGCTGGTTTTTTCTTTTTTTGCGTAGCGGTTGGTTTGGATTGGGTGGACCGAGTTTGCCCCGGAAGGCCACTCAAGCCAAGAATGCAGAGCGCGATGAGTATTCGTTGGAAGATCAGTTTCAAAACACAGGTTAAGGATTTATTTATTGAATTTACAAAGAAACATGGAGAGAGAAAGGAGAAATCAGGAGTATTCTTCTGTCTCTATCGTAATCTATATAACACACAAAGTACCAAGTTTCCACTGATGGTGTCGAAGGCGACACCATAATCGTATGACTCAGAAATCCGCGAGATTGTCTCAACCAGAAGTGCGGAATTTTCAACTACGTTCCATTCGCGGGACAATTGAATAAGTACTATTGACCATTGACAAAAAAAGCCACTCAAAATGAGCGGCTCTTTAAAATGACGAATGACAAAACTTACCAAGTACCGCTGGTCAGGTACTCATGAATACCGCGGGCGGCTTTGCGTCCGGCGCCCATGGCCAGGATCACGGTGGCGCCTCCGGTGACGATATCACCGCCGGCGAATACACCTTCCTTGGTGGTCTTCATCGTTTCCTCATCAACAATAATATTGCCCCATTTATTGGTTTCAACATCAGGAGTGGTCTGACTGATCAGCGGATTGGAGCCGTTACCGATCGATACGATTGCAATGTCCACCGGTACAATATATTCCGAGCCTTCGATCGGTATCGGACGACGGCGACCAGAAGCATCAGGTTCACCCAGTTCCATGCGTATGCATTTCATGGAGTGCAGGCGCTGAATTTCATCGCCCAGTAATTCGATCGGAGTCGTCAAAACTTCGAAATTCACTCCCTCATCCTTGGCATGGTGAATTTCCTCAGCACGAGCCGGCATTTCCGCTTCGGAACGACGATAATAGATCGTGGCTGATTTGGCGCCCAGTCGTTTAGCGGTCCGGACCGCATCCATGGCTACATTACCGCCACCGAATACCGCCACATTGCGACCGGTACAATCAAGGATCGGTGAATCGTATTCCGGGAAACGATAGGCTTTCATCAGGTTAACGCGGGTCAGGAATTCATTGGCGGAATAGACACCGGCCAGATTTTCACCGGGAATATTCATAAACCACGGCAGCCCGGCACCAACTCCAATAAAAACAGCGCTGAAGCCTTCCTCTTCCATTAATTCATCGATGGTATAGGTGGCTCCGATAACCACATTGGTCTCGAATTTGACGCCCATCTTGCGCATGTTGTCCACTTCCTTGCGCACGATTTCTTTCGGTAATCGGAACTCCGGAATGCCATAAACCAACACGCCACCCAACTCGTGAAGAGCTTCGAAAACAGTGACATCGTATCCCATGTTTACCAGGTCGCCGGCACAACTCAGTCCTGCGGGACCACTGCCGATGATGGCAACTTTTTTACCGGTTTTGGCGACCTTTGGTGGTTCGGAGACGATACCCTGGGCCATCTCATAGTCGGCCACAAAACGTTCCAGCCGACCGATGGAAACGGCGCCAAAATTCTTCGTGATTTTACATTGAGCCTCACACTGAGTTTCCTGGGGACATACCCGGCCGCAAATCGCTGGCAGTACATTGTCTTCCTTGATTTTTTTTGCGGCGCCCAGGAAATCTTCTTCAACCACCAATTTCAGAAAATCAATGATTTTTACTTCCACCGGACAGCCGTTCATGCAAGTGGGCTTCTTACACTGCAGACAGCGTTGGGCGTCCAGAATGGCCTGATCTCTCGTCAGACCCAGGTTTACTTCATCGAAATTTTGTCCACGTACCACCGGATCCTGTTCGGGCATGATCTGACGCGGGATTTTGGTCCGTTCTTTTATAGGGAGGAATTCAGCCATGATAATCTCGTATTGTCCGTATTGTCAATAATTAAACGGTTTCGACTTCCAGCGCTTCAGCCTGTTTATCCAGGTTGCAGCGATGCTCGAAAATTTCCAGTGCTTTCTGTTCCTTATTGGAGTACATCCGATTCCGATTCACCAGGTTGGTGAAATCGACCTGATGGGCATCGAATTCCGGTCCATCGACACAGGCAAATTTGACTTTGTTATTGACCGTGACTCGGCAACCACCGCACATGCCGGTACCGTCCACCATGATCGGATTCAGACTTACGACAGTGTGAATTCCATGGGGCCGGGTAACTTCGGCTACCGCCCGCATCATGGGGATTGGTCCGATGGCCAGCACAAAATCGATCTGTTTCCCTGAATCGATCAGTTGCTGCAGTTGGGTGGTCACAAAACCATGGACACCATAACTGCCATCATCGGTAGTGATGTAGGCTTCATCACTGACGGCCTTCATCTCATTTTCCAGGATTACCATATCCTTGGAACGGGCGCCATTGATGGTTATTACATAATTACCGGCCTGTTTCAATGCCACCGCCGTTGGATAAGCAATCGCTGTACCCACACCGCCGCCAATACTTACCGTCGTGCCGAAATGTTCAATTTCCGACGGTTTTCCCAGCGGGCCAACCACATCAGCGATGTAGTCACCGGCCTCTTTGGTATTTAACTCTTTAGTGGTTTTTCCTATACCCTGGACTATTATAGTAATTGTTCCCTGCTCGACATCGGAGTCGGCAATAGTCAGCGGAATCCGCTCACCGGTTTCGGATACCCGAAGAATCACGAATTGACCGGCTTTCCGTTTTTTCGCAATTGGGGGAGAGTATATTTTAAATAGTTTAATATCCTGGGCCAGGAATTGCGCCTCAATAATCTCGTACATCGTATTTCTCTTTTTTCAGGAGCGTTTAATCAATCAACAATCTGTTTTGCACAAACCTTATTACTGTACCTAAAACAAGATGAAAAGTTAGTAGTATCTTCCAATAGGGTGGAAGGGATTTTAGCCTTTAGTCGCTATAGTATACTCCATACACAATAATAACAAAGCACCGGATAGATTCCGGTGCTTTGACATATGATGTGCAGTAGATCCCCTGGATTTCAGCTAAGAAGGCCGGGCCATTGTGGTCCCATCACGCCTCAACAATACCATGCCGAAGTATTTTCGTTATCGGACATTGCTGCAGGGTAAATCTAAATATACAATTATTGACCATTACCTCAATCAGGATATTTCGCTACCCCTTATAGGCAAATACCAAACATGTTTCGTTTTTAATAAATCATCAATGCCCAGCGGTCAGTTCCTTAAATCCAACTTGAATCAGCCGTATCCTTCCTGGTCCGGTAAGACGAAAACCGGTCATGCCAGCAGGTCCTGGAGCCTTATGGGTGTGGATAACCAATTCATCATTCACATATCCCCGTAAATGGTTGCCATTGGCCACCACCTTCAGGGTCAGAAAATCGGAAATTCGATTGGATTGAGATTCGAACGTAACATCGTTACCATTCTGAATTCGTCCCAAACGGATATCACTGCTTGAAAGGGATAAATAATCATAATTACGGTCATCCTGATAATGATATATCAGTTCCACCGATCCTGATAAACTGTCCACTTCCATAGAAATACGTCCCGATAGGTTTGCCAAGGACACCGGAGACAAATACGCCACTGACTCTTCCGCTGTCAACAGGGTTTCACCACCAGCGACTTTTTCCCATCCGGTTATTTCACCGTTCCACTGGCCTTCGATTTTATCGAACAAGGGAGCGACACCCTTCAATACCCAATCCCAGCTATGGTCATCGGAAATAAATGAATAGTCCGAAACCGTCGGTTTTTCCTCAGAAATCGTTTGTTGGACACCAACACCATACCGGTATACCAACATGGCTCCCTGTTCCCCCGTGGCTACCAACTGTTTGCCTCCGCTCAATGCCACCGCCAGAACTAATACATTGAGCATGGTGCGATAGCCAATCGCAACATACGGAATACTTAGTCGAATCAAGACCACTGCACCGAACAGAATCAATGTTTGGGTGGCGAGATCGGAATGCCGGGAAATTGCTGGAATAATTTCATCGGCCACTGAAACCGCATCCGCCGCCTGGCGTCCAGCTAAATACGCAATCCCTGCCGAGATCCAACCCATCGCATAGATCGACGTTCCAATCCAAAGTCTTTGTTTCAACCAGGAAATAAAGAATTCTCCCAAATGCAGAAGAATCGCTCCCAGCAACAGTACCAGGGGAAAATGGATAATCAGGGGATGGACGCTGGGCGCCCAATCAGGTAAAATCATGCCTCACTCCTTTAACGGTCCGCCACTCCCTGAAGTCCGCGGGGGAACTAAAACTCCAGGGAGGACGAACCATACTTTATGATTTAACTATAGATGTCTGATCCAGACAATATTTGGTGGACTTCGATCAGACTTAGGACGATGTTTTTTCCAATTTCATGGGCTTTAAATCCATACCACACTCAGGACACTTTCCCGGTTTATCACTCCGCACTTCACTATGTTGCGGCATGGGACAACCCCAGAAATCGGCGTTATCCGGAGTAGTTTCCACTACTTTCACTAAATTCATGCCACACTCAGGGCATTTTCCAGGTTCATCGCTATGGATATGTTTATGGCTTTTCATGGGACAGGTGTAATACATCGCCTGGTCATGACCTTTCATACCTTTCATCCCTTCCATGCCTTTCATACCCTTCATCCCTTCCATGTCTTTCATATCCATACTTTTCATGTCATGTTGCATTTGATTTCCAGACATCTCCATGGATGGTTTCATGGAATCCATTTTGGTTTCCTTTTTCTGGCCACAGGCCATAACGCCAACGCTAAGAATCGTGACCAAGGTAATCGTTAGGCTTTTCATATACATTCCTTTCTTTTTCTATTTAAAGTTTTCCAAACCACATCAGAACTCCGATAACGATAAATCCTGCCGATGCAATTTTTTCAATTATAGCAGTAGGAATTCGTGCATGGACCCAATCGCCCACCAGAATCGCCAGCCCTGTCAGTACTGCAAATGCCAACATGGATCCGATAAAAAGCCCCCAACTGGAAAAACCTTTTCCTTTCATCGCCAATATCGCCAACTGAGTTTTATCGCCTAATTCAGCTAAGAATATGGATCCAAACGCTATCCAAAGTGCTTTCATCTTTTTTATTTCCTTTTCATCACTTTATTCTTCTGAAGTGTTAGGACAGGGAAGGGAAGCCAGGACCAGACTGTCCCTTCCCCGCTGTGACGTCGGGTCACAATGCAAGTGTCTCCAAGCCCATTTTAGCACTTATTCCAAGATCTCCATTATGATACCGATCTTTACAAAATTTCTAATGGGTTATTCCGTGAAAAAAATCGAAATAATTCCCGACTCCACTTCCCTACCATGGTTCCGCATTCCCATCATATTCATGAAATGTCCATCATGATGGGCTTCCATCCCTTCTTCTAAACAAATGGAATAGGGCATGTTGGTATCCATTAGACTGTCTGGATCAAACGTCATGGTTTGGGAAAAATTATCCCAGATGAAATGGCCCGGAATTCTTTCCTCTATCCCTGGAATCTCACTCCATTCCCCCATCACCAGTTTGAATCGATTTTCGCAGGATGTCGGATCCATGGGCTCAGAAAAGGTTATCACAATATTCGAATTTCGAGCGACGTCCACAGACCCATCCGACGGTCGAATGGAAAGTATTTCCGGACGATCCGATCCCGTAACATCACATGCATTAAGCAGAAGTAAGCTTCCCGCAAGCATCCCCAGGAATCCCATGAATGTTAACCGCCTGTTCATTGTGACTTCACAACGGTGGACCACAAAATAGCTCCACTACGGGTTGAAATAATTTTCAAAATCAATTCCATCCCGGATGGGGTGCTGGAAAACATGCCGGTCACCAAACCATCAGCGGGTAATAATTCTCCTGCTTTCCAATCTCCGGTTCCAGAAGTAATTCCATTCAGACTTAAGGAATTCTCATCCAGGATTTTCAAAATTACCGTACGATCCACGACCTGATAATCAGTGGTTGTGGTTAGTTTGTTTTCCAAGTAGGAGATCATCCATTCTTCCGTCTGTAAATCAGAATTTCCTTTAACCTGGACAACGGCCAATGTTTGGAGATCGTTTAGTTTTTCGGGTAACCGATCAACGGCGGCATCCAACAGACTGGTTATCTTTGTTTGTGGATCAACCGTTGGTTTGACCTCAATACGTTCGGTCTTTACCCTCATGGGCGTCATCATACCCAACCCCATACATCCATTAACGACCAAGGCACCGGGAATTAATACCACACCCATGAATAAATGCTTAATGCTCATTTCATTCCCCCTTATTTTTCGGGTTGTGGGCCCCAGAGACGATCATAGACGTTCTATCACCAGTTGCAATTTTTGACGGACTTCAGAGGCAAGGTCACCCAATTTCGGATTGTCTACCGCTTGCATGGATGCCATAGGATCAATAGCTGCAACCTCAATGGCGCCCGTTTCCAACTCCCGAACCACCACATTACAGGGGAGCATGGTCCCAATTAGTGGTTCTGCCTGTAAAACCTGGTAGGCATACGGTGGGTTGCATGCGCCCAAAATCAAATAGGGACGGAAATCCACATCCAATTTCTTTTTTAAAGTAGCCTTGACATCAATCTCGGTAAGGATACCGAAACCCTCTTTTTTCAATTCTTCTGTAACGGACTCAACAACAGTTTCGAATGGTTGATTTAAGGTTTTATTGAAATAGTAACTCATTAGTTTATCTCCTCATCCAGTTTGATGTGATTACATCGTTAGTTTGTGAAGTTTTATTCTCTTTTCAAGCATAATTTTTTATTTATTATCGGTATCGATAAATGTTTGTTTCTTATGACTGAAGAATTTCATTTTTCATCCGCTCAAATTCGTCCGTATCGATTTCACCTTTAGCATACCGTTTTTTTAATATTTCGATGGCCGTATTATCACCCCGGAAACTGAATTTATTACGATTAACCGAATTGACGATTACAACAAGGATAGCGATAATGACTGCCCACCAAAACACCATCATGATCCAACCTCCACCGATCCAATGCATTCCATGCATTTTATTCCTTCCTTATTTTTAAGGGGTGGATAGTAAAAATACCCGCTATCCACCCCTTCTCAGATGCTTTACTTATCTGGGTGATGTTCTTTCATCATTTGTTTCATGGGCATATCCTCATCCTGACCATCGTCGTCATCCATATCCATTTTTCCCATATTTTGCATCATCTTCATACAGTTTTTTTGCATTTCGTCATGCATGGGATTGCTCATCATCCCACCATGCATCTTTCCCATCATTCCACCGTGCATGGGCCCCATCATGCCGCCCTGCATTTGACCCATCATGCCACCCATCATGGGCATAGTCGCCGCGGGCGTACGGAAATGACCATCTTCCCAATAACGAGCTGTATAGTAGCTTGTGCACAACAGGACAACGAATGATACAATGATGATAAAGTATCCCAGGAACGATCCCAGACCTTTCAAATTACTCCCCAGATCCGCGCTTCGGGATTTCACCAAAACCCAAAATCCTATGCCCAATGCAATCAATATCAGCCCAAAGGCTGAGTCGGCCAGAAACATCATTTCTGCCTCCTTTCGGTTGTTTTATAAAAAGCGGATGATTCTCGATTCTTTATGAGATCACCCACGATAATACCCAAATGTGGATTGAACCTGATTGATAATTTCTTGTTCATTCAATCCGCCTTGGACTTTATTTTCAATAAATTTTCGTGTCGCCTTAGCCGTGGGACAATTGCAATCCGCAACCGTGTCATCACTGCAAGCACCGCAAGAGCAATCAAAATGCTTAGCAATTTGCAGGGTCGCCATACTATACACCTGGGAATCTATCTCAGGTGTATTCGGTACCGGCCGGTTGGTTTGAACCCAACCATAAAGCATGATCACTAGAAAAATTCCGCCCAATCCCGCCAGAATGAGGGTTTCACGATTTGTGTTCTTTTTCCTTGATCTCATAGTACATCTATCTCCTTTAGAGGGTTAAGCTCCGCAGACGTAATGCGTTGCCAATAACTGAAACAGAGCTAAAGCTCATGGCGGCAGCAGCAATAATCGGACTCAACAGAATGCCAAAAATGGGATACAATACTCCAGCCGCCACTGGGACGCCAACAGCATTATAAATGAAGGCCCAGAACAGATTCTGCCGGATATTGCGCATGACGCCACGACTTAAATGTCGCGCCCTGACAATACCAGTAAGATCGCCTTTGACCAATGTAATTCCCGCACTTTCAATGGCAACATCGGTTCCGGTGCCCATTGCAATACCAATATCCGCCTGCGCCAATGCCGGGGCGTCATTAATACCATCACCCGCCATGGCAACGCGATGTCCTTTCGCCTGGAGCTTGGATACTACCTCATGTTTCCGCTCCGGCAGTACATCCGCCTCCACGTCCGTAATGCCTAGTTGATCAGCCACAGCCTTTGCTGTGGTTTTATTGTCACCGGTTAACATCACGATATGGATATTTTCAGCTTTTAAATCGTTAATGGCTGATCGAGTCGTTGATTTGATTGGGTCTGCTATTCCCAGCAATCCACCGGCCTCACCATTCACGGCCACGAAAATGACTGTTTCCCCTTGAGTCCGAAGGTTTTCGGCCTCCTGTGTTAAGGGACCCAATTTCACGCCCAGGGATTCCATGAGACGGAAATTCCCAATGGCGACCGAACGCGAATCGACGGTTCCATTGATACCCATGCCCGTCACCGATTCAAAATCGCTCACTGGAAGCACGTTCAGGTTCTCCTCTTTAGCGGCATCGGTAATGGCTTTACCCAAGGGATGTTCGCTATTGGTTTCCAAAGACGCGGCCAATTGAATCAGCGTTTCCCGGGATAAGGATTGCGCCGGTTTCACCGATACCAAACGGGGTTTCCCTTCTGTGAGTGTCCCGGTTTTATCCACTACGAGAGTGTCAACTTTTTCCATGATTTCCAAGGCTTCAGCGCTTTTAATCAACACACCGGCCGTGGCTCCCCGCCCGGTTCCCACCATAATAGACATGGGAGTGGCTAATCCAAGAGCGCAGGGACAAGCAATAATCAGAACCGCTACAGCGTTGACCAGAGCATAGGCCAAGCGGGGTTCCGGTCCCACAAGAGACCAAACGATAAAGGTAATCACTGATGCCAGAACTACCGCGGGTACAAAATATCCCGCCACTTTATCCGCCAATCCCTGAATAGGCGCACGGCTCCGTTGGGCATCACTCACCATTTGAACAATTTGTGACAGGAGGGTTTCACTTCCAACCCGTTCCGCCCGCATGAGAAAAGACCCGGTTCCGTTGACAGTTGCTCCGGTTACTTTATCGCCTGGCGACTTGGTCACGGGAAGCGGTTCTCCGGTTATCATGGATTCATCCACCGTACTTTGGCCTTCGGTTACGACGCCGTCTACCGGAATTTTATCACCAGGACGGACACGAAGAATGGCGCCAATTTTCACCTGATCCAAAGGCACGTCCTGTTCCGTGCCGTCCGGTTGAACCACTCGCGCTGTTTTAGGCGCCAGGCCCAGGAGAGCTTTAATCGCGCTACTGGTTTTATCCCGAGCACGCAATTCCAAAACTTGACCCAGAAGTACCAGGGTAATAATCACACCGGAGGCCTCAAAATACATGGCCACTTGTCCTGTTTCACTGCGGAACGCCTCCGGGAAAATGTAAGGAAAGATGGCGGCGATTACACTGTAACCATACGCCACACCGGTTCCGATTGCGATCAGGGTAAACATATTCAAATTCCTGGATTTCAGAGAAGCCCATCCGCGCTGGAAAAATGGTGCGCCACCCCACAAAACAATGGGGGTTGCCAGCAGGAGTTCTATCCAACGACTCCAAAATTCCGGAACTAGAGTCCGGCCGGTTACCGCGGAAAACATGCTAATGATAACCAACGGAACAGCCAGGAGTGTGCTCCAGCGGAAGCGCCGGGTCATGTCCTCAAGTTCAGGGTTGGAGGTTTCCTCCATGGAAATTGTACGTGGTTCCAAGGCCATACCACAGATGGGACAGGAACCTGGGCCGATCTGCACAATTTCCGGGTGCATAGGACAGGTATATTCCTGATTGGAATCCTGGGGTACACTTTGTTTTTCGCCAGATATATACTCTTGCGGGTTTGTCGTGAATTTTTTCTGGCAATGATCGCTGCAAAAATAATAGGTATTCCCGTCATAATGTTCCGATCCCACAGCCGTTGAAGGATCAATGGTCATCCCGCACACAGGATCGGTTACTTCCGTGATTGAATCGTGATGATGATGGTGGTGGTGGGAATGTGACTCCGGGGAATCCGACTCTGTCTTGGAGTCCACATAATCCGCCGGGTTTGCTTTAAATTTTTCACCGCAATGGGAACAACAAAAATAGTAGGTGGTACCGTCGTGTTCTACTTTGGCTCCCGCTGTGGCAGGATCAACCTTCATTCCGCAGACCGGATCTATTGCCATTGCCGAATCTTCAGAATGGTGATTGTGATGATGATTGTGATGATGAGTATGCTTCTGAGAATTCATTTCATTCTCTCCGGATGAGACATATTTCTCTGGATTTTGACGAAACGTGTCGGCACAATGCGAGCAGCAAAAATAGTAGGTTTCACCTTTATACGTTTCCTGATCTCCCGCACGGCCGGGGTCAACGTCCATTCCACAGACGACATCTTTCATTTGACTTCCTCCTTCCCTTTTCGGGGTATCCCAAAAAGGTGACTGACTGGTTTTTCATGGTTTCCTGGTTTCATAACTCAGGAGAATTTCCCCATTTTCAGCCAGGTTTTCGTTACATCCGGTTGATAAATTGTTACATTATTTTGATTCATGTTCTGCCGCTTGAACCCGATCCAAGGTAACACGGTGCGGGGTTCGTAACTGTTTGAACTCCCGTGGACTACATCCGGTAACTTTTTTGAACTGATTCGATAAATGCTGAACACTACTGTAGCCCAATTGATACGCAATTTCGCTCAATGTCAATTCATCATAGATCCACAACTCTTTGACCCGTTCAATTTTTTGGAGAATGAAGTATTTCTCAATGGTGATTCCTTCCACCGCCGAAAACAGACGGCTTAGAGAGGTGTAATCCTTTCCCACACGATCAGCTAATAGTTGGGATAGGGGTTGATTCAGCATCTCCAATTCTCCGTTTTGTATCAATGAAATAATCGTGGTTTTGACCTGATTTACCCAGCGGGAAGCTTCATCCTCCAGGAGTTCAAATCCATTGGATTCCAGGGCCGTCCTGATACGTTCCAAATCCGGTTCAACAGGAACGGCCAGGTTACATTTTCCTAACTGAACGTTAAGGACCGTGTAGCCCAACCGTTCCATTTCTTCCTGTACGACTCGGATACAACGGTCACACACCATATTCTTGATATACAGATGGAAAACCTTCATATCCATGTCGACAATTTACAAATTCCCTTTTTGATTCAGGTTACGATTGGACAACAGTCTCTCCCGATTTTCCCGAACGGATTTTCAAGGCAAACTCAACGGGCGAGACCAGGATAAGACCATCTCCCGATTCTCCCGAATACGCACTGGTACGAATCGTCTTTACAATCTGATCAGCCTGTTCATCCTTGGAAATAATTTCCACTTTTGCCACCGTTGAATAGCGTTCAATGCAATCGATGGAGTACTTGAAATGCTGTTGATCCACCATCCCTCGTCCTAGCGCCATGACGTCAATGACGGTCATATTCTGAATTCCAATGGATTTCAGCGCCTGGATGACATTATCAACCTTGGAACATCGGATATATGCTTTGATCTCTTTCATGCGGAGGTTCCTCCTTTCTCCCGGGGTTTCATCTCCCAGGCACGCCAGATGTAATAAATCGTGGGTATCACCACCAAAGTCAAAATGGTGGACGTGACCATTCCCCCAACCATGGGCGCGGCAATTCGTTTCATCACTTGGGAACCGGTTCCAGTTCCCCAGAGGATGGGTAGCAGTCCTGCCATGATCGCCGTAACGGTCATCATTTTGGGACGGACCCGATCCACCGCGCCTTCCATGACGGCCGCGTAAAGGTCTTTCACAGAATTCATCATTCCCCGGTTTTTACGGTCAAAGTAGGAATGATCCAGGTAAATGAGCATCACCACGCCGGTCTCAGCCGCCACACCGGCCAGGGCGATAAACCCGACTCCAACGGCCACACTCATGTTGTATCCCAAGATGTACATAAACCAGATGCCGCCCACCAGAGAAAACGGCAGGGACAGCATAACAATAACGCTCTCGGTGACATTCTTAAAGTTGAAATAAAGCAGTAAGAAGATGATGACCAGGGTTACGGGCACTACCAGCTTCAACCGTTTGTTCGCCCGTTCCATGTACTCATACTGTCCACTCCATACGATGGAATATCCCGGTGGAATCTTCACTTCATTCGCCAAAACTTCTTTGGCTCGCTTGACGTAGGTTCCCACATCAATTCCTGCCAGGTCCACGTAAATCCAGCCGGTCATACGCGCATTTTCACTTTTGATTACCGGCGCGCCTTTCCGAATGCGAATATCGGCCACCTGAGCCAGGGGAATCTGAGCGCCGGTTGGTGTGGGTACGATGACTCGCCTCAGCTTTTCGATACTGTCCCGTAGTTCTCGACTATACCGAACATTGACTGGATAACGCTCCAACCCTTCTACGGTATACGTCACATTCATACCCCCAACGGCGGACTGGATGATATCCTGAATATCGCCTACCGTCAGTCCATAACGTGCCGCTTCTTCCCTATTAATTTCAAAATCCAGAAAATTACCTCCCGTTACTTTATCCGCATAGGCGCTCAATGTGCCGGGGATTTTTTGTACCACCGCCTGTATTTTGGACCCCAGAGAGTTCAATGTATCCAGATTTGCTCCCATGATTTTGATACCAACAGGTGTTTTAATTCCCGTACTAAGCATATCAATCCTGGTTTTGATGGGCATGGTCCAGGCATTGGTCAAGCCGGGAAACTGGATCGAATTGTTGAGCTCCGTGGTCAACTCATCGATGGTAACCGCCCGATTCTCCGGCCAGAAGTATTCCAGAGGAGCGCGGAGCACATCGGGGAGATTCCAGGAACTGTAGAATCGTTCCACCCGTTTCCGCTTGGGCCAGTCATCAATCGGTTTTAACGTAATGGTAGTTTCAATCATACTCAGCGGTGCTGGGTCGGTGGCCGATTCAGCCCGACCGATCTTCCCGAAGACACGTTCAACCTCCGGAAATGTTTTAATGATGCGATCGGTTTGTTGCAACAGTTCCCGAGCTTTTGTTATGGAAATACCCGGATCCGTCGTGGGCATGTAAAGTAAATCTCCTTCATTCAAGGGTGGCATGAATTCCGACCCTATATGCTCTAACGGATAAACCGAAATAGCGATCGCTGCCACTCCCGCCACCAGAGTGGTTTTCCGGAAATGTAGAACGAATCGAATCACAGGACGATAAATCCGGATCAGGAACTTGTTAATGGGATTACGCTCCTCAGGCAATATCTTACCACGGATGAAATAACCCATCATGATGGGAACGATGGTAATCGCTAAGAGCGCCGAGGCTGCCATGGAATAGGTTTTCGTAAAGGCCAGCGGACGGAATAATCGACCTTCCTGAGCCTGGAGGGTAAATACCGGCATGAAGGACACCGTGATGATTAACAGGGAATAAAACAGAGCCGGTCCCACCTCTTTGGAGGCATCCAGAATGAGTTTCCAGTGGTCCACGTCCCCCTTGCTCCGCTCAATATGTTTATGGGCATTTTCGATCATGACAATGGCCGCATCCACCATGGCTCCAATGGCGATGGCAATTCCACCTAAAGACATGATATTGGCGTTGATTCCCTGATACCGCATGACCAAAAACGCCATTAATATTCCCACCGGGAGGGTAAAAATCGCTACCAGTGCACTGCGGAAGTGAAGCAGGAAAATGATACAAACCAGCGACACTACGATGCTTTCTTCCAGGAGCTTATCTTTCAGATTGTCAATCGCTCGTTCAATAAGCAAGGATCGATCGTAGGCCGGTTTGATGGTGACGCCCTCCGGCAAACCCATTTTCAAATCCTCCAGCTTCTCCCGGACTTTGTGGATCACTTTCAGAGCATTTTCCCCGTAGCGCATAACAATGATGCCACCGACTGTTTCGCCGATACCATCCCGTTCTGCCAACCCTCGACGGAGTTCGGGTCCGATATGAACCTGAGCCACATTTTTTATCAGAATGGGCGTTCCATTTTTATCCACACCAAGAGGAATGGATTCTATGTCTTCTATAGACTTGATGTAACCCAATCCACGGACCATGTATTCGGTCTCGGACATTTCTAATAGACGACCACCAACATCATTATTGCTACGTTTAATGGCCATTTTCACTTTATTCAGAGGAATATTGTAGATCAGAAGTTTGTTAGGATCTACTTCTACCTGATACTGTTTCACGTAACCGCCAATACTGGCCACTTCGGAAACGCCAGGCACAGACATGAGCTCATAGCGAAGATAGTAGTCCTGAATAGACCGTAACTCCTGTAGGTCATGCTTATCGGATTCGACGGTATATTCATAAACCCAGCCAACACCAGTGGCGTCCGGCCCTAGTTGAGGTGTCACTCCCGCGGGCAGTCGCCCGGACACAAAATTCAGGTATTCCAGAACCCGACTTCGAGCCCAGTAAATATCGGTTCCGTCCTCAAAAATGATGTAGACGAAGGAAATTCCGAAAAAGGAGTATCCCCGAACGACTTTGGCGTAGGGCACCGACAGCATGGCTGTGGTCAAGGGATAAGTAATTTGGTCTTCCACGACCTGTGGTGCCTGGCCGGGATAATTGGTTTGGATAATGACCTGAACATCGCTTAAGTCTGGAATAGCGTCCAGCGGTGTGGTGGACATGGCCAAAAATCCTCCCAAGATGACGAAGATCGTCGCCAGGATGACCAGGAAGCGGTTGTTAATGGACCATTCAATAATTTTTTCAATCATAATTCACCCCCAGACCTTATTCGTCTGCCGTTAGTGGAACTAAGGTCATACCGCATTCCGGACAATCTCCGGGGGTATCGGTCACCACGAATGAATGTTCATCCATGGGACAGGTATACCAGGTAGCGTTTTCATCCACGGGAATAGTCTTCTTAATCAAATCCATTCCACACTCTGGGCATTTCCCTGGTTCGGCTACCTTCACAAAGGAATGGGATTCCATGGGACAGGTATAGAACGTGAGATTTCCATCCTGGACAGTACCGAAAGGTAGTTTTCCGGCTTCCTCGGAATGGGTGTGTTGGTGATCGTCCATGTCCATCCCTTTGTCCATCTTCATGCTTCCATCCATCTCCATGTTCATATCCATTTTGGGAGCCTTGGTTTTCTTGGGCGTCGTCTCATCAGCAGATTTTTCGGGGGTCAACGTGCCTGTTTTTGCCGCCTCACGATCCGCCAGCATTTTGGCAATGCCTTCTTGAAGCCGACTCTCGGAATCCAGTAGGAACTGTCCCGATAGGACCACCGCTTCGCCTGCTTTCAAGCCTTCTCGGATTTCATAATAATTATCGCCACTCTCAATACCCACAGTTACATCCCGAGGAGCAAATCGACCGTTACCCAAAGACATAAACACCAACGTCCGTTCCCCGGAGAACAGAACTGCTTCCTGAGGCACGGCAATTGCGTTTTTAACCGGATTCGCGTGGATAGTTACGTTGGCGTACATTCCAGGTTTTAACCGCAGGTCCGGATTTGGTACCACCAAACGAACTTTGATCGTCCGACTTTTGGTCTCCAATATGGGATAGATGTAATCCAATACGCCGGTAAATGATTCACCAGGGAAATACGGAAGTGTAATGGTGGCCTGTTGACCTTCCTTTACCCACGGAAGTTCCGATTCATAAATTTCGGCCTGAATCCAGAGCGCCGAGAGGTCCGCTAAGGTGTATAGCACCATTCCCGGTTTGACTTCCATCCCGTCCAGAACATGTTTGGTAATTACAAAACCGTTATACGGGGATCGAATTACCAGCGTCTTACGAGTTTTACCTGACGTTTCCAAATTATGGATTTGGTCTTCGGAAATATCAAAGTATTCAAGTCGCGTACGGGCTGAACGGAGGATATTTAACATATTTTGTTTTAATATTGGATCCACGTCAGCGGAAAGCGATTGGAAATTGTGATACGCATCCAGATATTCCTGCTGCGCCGTGACTAATTGGGGGCTATAGATCTCCAGCAGTTCCTGGCCTTTGGTCACGTGTTCTCCCGTTGTCGAAACGAACGTTTTTTCCACCCAACCGGATATTTTAGTATGCACATGAGCGACCCGGCTTTCATCGGTTTCAATCGACGCCACGGTCCGAATCGACTTGGTCAGGTCTCTCCGTGTAACTTTAGCGATGCGTACGCCCATATTTTGTTCAGTCACTGGATTAATTTTCACCGTCGAACCAAACGCTTCTTCCCCTTCATAGACCGGGATCAAATCCATACCCATAGGAGATTTCCCTGGTTTAGGACTGATATAAGACGGATCCATAGGCGCTTGCCAATACAGAATCTTTTTCTCGCCGGTCGACGAGGTAGCGGCTGTAGATGTTGTCGCAGCGCCACCATTTAGAGGCGTCAATTTCATCCCGCAAATCGGACAATTACCAGGCCCCTCTTGAATGACATTGGGATGCATTCCACAAGTGTACAATTCTTTACTGGCGGCTATCTCTTCAGATGTTGATTCCGCACTAGAATTTGAACCACAGCCAACAATAATCAGACCGGCTACCAAAGCCAGGCCTATCCATATTTTCTTTTGAAATCGTGTATTCATAATCTTATTCCTCAATTTCCAGCAATCCTGCTGCTTTTCGAAGATTGGCTTCTCCAATTCTTTGTTTTAATAAAACTTGGTCATAGTCCAATCGTAAGTTGACAACCATCCGCTCACTATCTAGCAGATCTAAAAAACTGATTTTACCTGTTTTGTAAGCGGCATACGCCGATGATATCATTTGTTCGGCTTCCGGAATCAGGCGATTCTCGTATAAGGCAATCGTTTCATCAATTTTATCCAAATCAGCCAAAATCGCCTGAACCGATTCAGAAACGCGGTTCTCAACATCCCGATTTTTTTCCTGAATAGATAATTCGGTTTGACGCGCGGCCTCCACACGGGCTTTATTCCGTGTAAACCATATGGGCAGATTGAGACCCACCTTGATTCCCAAAGCATCTTTTCCTGCTGATACAGCCCCGGGCAATGTGGTGGGACCCACTACGGTATAGGTGATCCCGGTAGTGAGATCCGGCAAGTTTTGTTTTTGACTCAACTCACGCTTCAGTTTGGCGATGTCCATCTGAATTCGACTGGACTGCAATGTGGGGTTGGACTCCAGAGCTAAGGATAACCACTGTTCGGGTGACCGCTCAGGCAAAGAAGTCCATTCCAAGGATTTCAGAGTGGCGCTATCCAGTTGGCCATCGAATAATCGCCACATTGATTGCAAAACCGTTTCCAACTCACTCTGCAATGCATTGGCTTTGGTATGAATACGTGTTTGTTCAATCTGTAGTTTGAGAATTGGGTGTTGAGTAATCCCCTGTCCAGTTGAATATTGAGTTAGCGCAATGTTTCTGAAGGATTCCAGTTCCCGGGAATAGTTCTCTAAAATATCCAACGAATGGGTTATGCGGATATATTTAGCTAATCCCTGTTCAAACTGATTGATAATATTGAGCCGGACTTGGATTCCATTCTCAATAGCCAGATCCCGTTGCAGAACAGCTATTTTTTCCTGTCGGTTTAATTTACCCCAGAGAGGAAATTTTTGTCCCAGCATGATTTGATTTTCGATGGGACCATTTCGGGTTTCCACCGGCATCAATGACGTTGTAAGCTCAAACGCAGGATCCGGTAATACACCGGCAGTGCGGATAGAATTTTCCTTAGCCTCAACGAGTAAATCGGCTGCTTTTATTTCCGGATTAACCGATAAAAGCGTGTCATACACTAAATTTTTGGACGTTGTTTGGGCAAATCCGTGTGTCAGGATCAGTACACCCAATATTACCGATAATTTTTTTATAATAATCAAAACGATTCTCCAATTTGCTTATGTGTTGTAGGGATTGCCTATACGGCAAACTCTAACGAATGTACCTTTTTTGCCGACTAGGTACAAGTCGTGGAGATCAATCTAAATTAATAAAGGGAGAGTATAGCTTGGAGGGGGCGCTGGTAACACATAATGATCCACATATAATCCAGTCACACTTTCATTCGGATCTATATCAACGGAATTAGACCATAATGATTCGACCAATTCGATATGAAAGGAGACTTGGTTAATGGGAGCTGTGACTAGCGGAAGGAGGGGTTTTTCGGTGCATTCATTGAAACTCATTCCACACGAATTATGGTGGTTAGATTGAGCCATTTCACAGCACATCATTGAATGATCATCTGAGCAGGATGTCTTGCATGAATCTACGCTCATAAGGGGTGCCAGATTGACACTAAGCATAAATGCCAAGTTGAATACTGCTGTGATTTTCATTATCATAGATTCTATTTACGACAAAAATCTGAAAAGTTCCAAGATTTTTTCCGGCACAATTTTTTATAGGCTTGCATTTCAAACGTGGGATGACCTATTTCAGCATAAGTTACACTATTAAATGTACAAATTATGGTCGTGCATTTTATCATGTTCATCAGTGTTTTGGGTTGAAGGATCAGAAATTTTATGGATCATCTGGTAATTATTCAAATAGGATGCTGTTATCTTATTTTGCTTGCAGATCATTATACCAGAAGCCTAACTTTCTGTCACATTGGAAAAAAAACTTTTTCAATTAGGGGGATATGCTTCTTGATAATTCCACTCAGTACAGCGATCCGTATCCGGAGGTTGCACTCTTTATTTCCTGCCTCACTCCTTTTGGTTGCCTACTAAAAACCGGAAAGTCAAAAAGGGTGTGATACCTTTTGGATATACAGAAATTCATAGTCGCCATTTTAATCTGCAGTCATTATTCAGGTGCTCCTGCCTTTGCCCTGGAAAGACTGGGATTGCTTGTGCTGAGTGGATTTTTATCTTTTAAAATGACATATCCACTACATTTATTCAAAGTCCGGCTTGACACATGATTTCAATTTTTTCTACTTTTAGAGACTGAATATGTTGTACTCAAAATCAGCAGAATACGCCATCCAAGCCATGATTTACCTGGCGGAAAAAAACTCGCCTGATCCTATCATGATTAGTCAGATCGCCCAGGCATATAATATTCCACAGCAATTCCTGGCGAAAATTTCACAGACGCTGGTCAAACACCGCCTTATTGTGGCCGTCCGGGGACGTAACGGCGGTGTGAAGTTGGCTCGCCCGGCTAATGAAATTTACCTGAATCAAATTGTATATGCGGTTGACGGACCGCCTCCGGAACAGGAACGATGTGTCATTGGTCTCGATTATTGTTCCGATAGTGTCCCCTGCCCCCTCCACCATAAATGGAAGGTAATCCGGGAAGATATCCGGGAAATGTTGGGTGCTGAAGACTTGGCACATTTGGCCAAACGTGTGATCGATAAACGGGAAAAGATGGACTCGTTTGACATCTTTTAACCCCGGTATCCTAATTAGAAAACACGTTTAACCAATTTCAACTTAGCGGCACATACTATTTACATTCTTCCTTTATGATTTACTAACAGATCCAATATATTGACAACCAAATCCTTTGTGGATAGTCTCAGTTGCACAATAAATCTGAGGCCCTCCATGAAGTTGAAAACATTTTTAAAATTTTTCCTGGGAGGAAGCATTTTCCTCTCCCCAATCATTGACGCTAAAGAAATAGGAACTTTTCAGGAATCATTCCCGATTCAAGGAATACCCAGCATTATACTTACAATTCGAGCTGGTGATATACGGGTTACTGGAACTATCGATGAAAAGATTGAATTAAAAGGAACGATTTGGGCATCTTCAAGTACGGTTCTTTCTAAGTCGATGAAAAAAGAAATTGAGGCATTGCAGAAAAACCCTCCTATAAGTTTTGACGGAACCCATTTGATCATCAAAAAAATTGATTCTGATTTGGCAAAATCTATTCGAATCAATTATGAAATCTCAGCGCCTTTCGGTACCAGTTTAGAAGCATCTACTGGATCGGGAGACGTGGACGTATCGCAATTACAATCCCCTGTAGACTTGTCTACAGGATCGGGCGACATCCAACTTTCGGAGTTGGATCACGGTGGAACTGTTTCCTCTGGAAGCGGTGATATAACCGGGTCGGCAATATTTGGAAAATTGGTGGCTTCTACAGGAAGTGGTGACGTTAAGTTTACAGGTTGTGGTGGAGAATACATCATTAGTACTGGGAGCGGTTCTATTGATCTTATATTTGCCAATGACGGGAAGGTCGATGCGTCCACCAGTTCAGGAGATATACATTTTGCGCATTTGATAGGGATCGCCCGAGCCCACAGCGCCAGTGGAGATATCACGATTACGGGCTATCCCATCGATGATTGGTCTTTAAAATCAATATCTGGAGATGTGTCGATTGATTTGGCCGATGAAGCCGGTGTAAATCTGGACGGAAAATCCATTTCCGGGGACATTAATCTTCAACTTCCTGCTCAGATCGTGGAATCGCATAAACATCAAATAAAAGCAATGATCAATCAAAGCGGGCCGGAAGTAAAAATCCGTACTACTAGTGGAGATATTGACGTGTATTAACACAGATATCTATTCCTCGTTTCAAAAATGTTCCCGTAACCCTCCCGGGAACATTTTCTTTTTATAATCCTTTCGAACCTCTAATTTTTCATGATGCAACCAGTGCCAACACCCAATCCAACTCCTTACCCGTTCTGGGATATGGTCGATAAGTGGTTAATTCCCCTTTGGAAGTTTCCTTTGATTACTGGGAATACCCTAAACATCACCCTAGGACGGCTTTTCTTAGGACTCGTATGTTTTGTCATATTTTCCCGGATCATACGAATCCTATTTCGTGAATCGCGTCTCCCAAAAGTTTTTTCTTTTATCAAGGATTCGGATACTCGCGCCTGGCTGGTAAACTTCACTAGTTTTTTGCTCATTGTTTTGTTGACGGTTATTACCCTGTTCATCATTGGTATTCCGCTTACTATTTTGGGACACATCTGGAATCTTACACTTTTTACTGTCAAAAACAGTTCAGTGGAATTGGGCAATATCATCCTGGGACTGATCTTGCTTTATCCCGGATTGAAATTTTCACGGTATTTGTCCAATGAATTTCAAACGATATTTTTAAAACCTCTGAATTTGGAGATCGCTACCAAGAAATCGCTGGAGCTGGTTTTCCGATATTTGCTGGTATTGTTAGTCGTATTGTTTGTACTCACCATCGTGGGGGTGCCATTAACCGCCTTTACTCTGGTGGGTGGAGCCGTGGCGATTGGTGTTGGTTTAGGAAGCCAGAATCTGGTGAACAATTTTCTCAGCGGCATCGTTCTCATGACGGAGCGTCCTTTGAAAATCGATGATGTTGTGGAAGTAGAAGGACGCCAAGGTATCGTGGAATTTATTGGTGGGCGATCCACCCGAATTCGCACTTTTGATAATGTCCGGATGGTTATTCCCAATAGCAAACTATTGGAGAACACTGTTATCAATTGGTCGCTAATGGATAAGGATTTGAGACGGGAAGTAACCGTCGGCGTGGCTTATGGGTCTCCTACCGAAAAAACCAGGGATCTAATTCTGGAAGCCGTCCGATCCCATCCTCAAGTGAAGGCCACACCCCCGCCATTGGTTTTATTCAAAGACTTTGGCGATAATGCGCTTATTTTTACCGTGTACTTTTGGGTGGAGCTTACGGAAACAATCAAACCGCTCATTGTCGAAAGTGACATTCGGTTCACTATTGATTCCCTGTTTCGGGAAGCAGGCATTGATATTGCATTTCCCCAAAGGGATGTGCATTTGGACAGTATTCGTCCCTTGGAAATCCGCTTATCACCATCATCACAGCCGGAAAGTGAACGTGATCAATAACCGGCATGGGTTTTGACGACAACTCCCCCTATTCAGACCCATTAAATCATCGACCTTCACATTTGAAATCCTGGAGTTTCCTTTTTGTTATCTTCCTTTTGTTATTAAGTGTTGGATGCCAAATAAAACCCATTCATCCTGATTCGGTCCCAGATTCACGCTATGATACAGCCTTGGCTCAGGAAGGATTGGGTCCACTTTTGAATACCTTGACTCGAAGCCTTGTTCGTATTAATTATATAGCTACCTACACGGTATATACTATTCCCTCCCAATCTCGGATTACACGTAACATGTCTGATAAATTATCAGTAATCACCGCAACTTCATCTACCAATATTGAAAATGAAACGTCCTCCGGCACCGGAATTCTCCTATCTTCGACGCGGGACCGTGTGCTAATCCTCACCTGCGCTCATATTGGAAATTATCCAGACACCGTATTTTCCTACCGCACCCTTTCGAATCAAACTGAAAACATCTATCTGGATGCGTTGGCCATAAAAATTAAAGAGAAATATTACACCAGCGATTTAAAGGGTATTAATGAAATAACCACGCTCACAGTAGACACGAAAAAAGATTTAATGCTTTTGAGATCCACGCGAAATCCGGTTGAATATCCGGAACCACCCATTACACTGCCCTTTGGGCACTCTGAATATTTGCAGTGGGGCAGTCGCGTCTATGTATTGGGTTTTCCCATGGGAAACCTCATGGTCACCGAAGGCCTTGTGAGTGTTCCTAAAAATAATTCCACATTATTACTGACAGATGCGTTATTTAATCCTGGATTCAGTGGCGGAATGATTGTCGCCATCCGGGATGGGCTTCCCAATCTGGAGTGGATCGGTATCGCCAAATCGGTCTCGGCCCAATCCACCATTTTCCTGAAACCTGATCCAGCCGTTTATACTACCGAAAACGATCCGTCACATCCCTATCTGGGAACACCTTACATAACAACCCACCAGGATATTAACTATGGTGTTACCTATGCCATCCCAGTGGAAACAATCCGAAGGTTTCTCTCCCAAAACAAAGAAACGATTCATTCGGAAGGATATTATTTATCGCCATCACGCCTGAACGATTAATCCCTTTAAAAAATAGTCCTGTACACGCAATTCTTTCGATTGTGTCCCAAAACCACCCTCGGTAATTTCAACCTCTAAATTCATTAAATATGGCAGCATTTTACAAAGACCTTAAAAAACTCCGGGAAAATTCCAATATCCAGTTGGAAGAAATCCAGAATCGAACCAAAATCAATATTCGTTTTCTTGAAGCGTTTGAAAACGGACAATTCGATGTACTTCCCCACACTTATGTTCGGCTATTCTTCAGGGCCTATGTTACAGAAATCGGTGGTGATCCCGATCAGGCCTTAAGTGATCTGGAACATTTCATTAACGGGAATATCAACAAACCGAGTAAGACTAAATCTCAGGAAAAATCTGCGGATACGGAAAGTGGCGAACTTTCCGCATCATTCAAACCCAAGTCGCCTGCCCTTAAGCGTTCCAATTTAATAAAAGCTGGCATATTGATTGTATTTTGGATATTTGCACTATTGATTATCCGCAAAATCACACTAGAAGGGGACGGCACCGCCATTTCCCAGTCCGGACAGCGGATCATTGCGGATCATGTCGTGACGGAAAATGAATTGTTGACCGAATATGTGGTCTACAACTCTATGGAAACCACTCATGATGCGGTTCCACCATTCTCGGTACGAATTGCAGGAAAACATGTGGTCTCATACCAAGTGACAGTGGATACCTCTGCTGCTGAATCCATCACCATGCCCGGTGGCGATTCAAGATCATTTATTTTTTCCACACGGTTGGCTCTCCTATTAAATCACTCCCGAGGATTGACAGTGTACTTGAACGGCAATCCCCTTAAGGATTTCGTCGGGCAGGATTACCCCGTTCGGGTCGTAATTACGGGAAATCCACCTATTATCCAGTATAAATACTACACTCCCTTCCAATAAACCACTCACTTCGTCCTTCCACTATCGATTAAATCTTTCCTCGGGAATTCGGTCTTTCTAATAGACTGAATCCCGCCATACTCCACCTCCATTTTCCACCCTAAATCAACGAATCTTTGTTTTTTTTGAAATATGTCTTGATTTTGAGTGGGTTGATTTAATAACATTGTGGGTAGTTGTGGGTAATACTCCCAACACTTGAAGCACATGAACAAAGATACATTTACAGGACAATACCGATATTCTATTGATGCCAAGGGCCGCGTTAATATTCCTGCCCTCTTCCGTAAAGTCCTTTCTCCGGAAAATAATAATACCTTTATCATCACTCGCGGCCAGGATCCCAACATCTGGGTTTACCCACTGATTGAATGGCGAGTCATCGAAACCCGCCTTCGTGAATTATCTGCTTTATCACCCATAAACCGTTCATTCGTTCGTTCCCTTACACGCTGGGCCACCCCAGTTGTGTTCGATAAACAAGGACGCATTCAATTAACCAATGACCTCATTGAATATGCCGGTTTGGAAAAAGATGTAGTGATCATTGGGGTCGTCAACAAAATTGAAATCTGGAATCCCCAACGGCTGGAACAAGTCGTACAGGAGACTCCGGAATTGGATTCCCAGGAATATGATAATCTCGCCAATTCGATCATTATCTGATGGCGTCCAATTTTCAGGGATCGGCACATACTCCTGTCATGGTATCCGAGGTGCTGGAGTATCTCCATCCTCAGCCTGGGCAAATTATCATCGATGGAACCGTCGGACTTGGTGGTCATGCCCAAAATATTTATTCCTGTCTGAAACCTTCAGGAATCCTTATTGGCTTTGATCGGGATGCGGAAACACTTCGGTGTTGCAAAGCCAATCTTAAGGAGTATCCTGACATATCGTTGGTCCACGGGACTTACGATACGCTGCCCGAAGTACTTCGTGAACGAGGTATTTCAGCAGTGAATGGGATCTTACTGGATTTAGGTCTTTCCTCCTTCCAGTTAGATCAACGAGATCGGGGATTCTCTTATATAAATGAAGGACGGTTGGATATGCGGTTTGATACCACCACTGGAAAACCGGCATTTGAAATCTTACAAGAAGCGGATGAACGCACCATTCGTGACTGGTTGTTCACGTATGGAGAAGAACGTCACGCTGCAAAAATCGCCCGACAAATCAAGCATGCACCTTTTGTGGAAACGGTCCAGGACCTGAAGGAAGCCATTCGAAAAAGCACCCCTCCAGCTTTTCGCCATAAATCCTTCGCCAGAGTCTTTCAATCCCTCCGAATTGTTGTGAATCAGGAACTGGAGCATCTGGACCGTTTCCTCTCCAAATTTATTTCCATTCTCAAGCCGGAAGGTCGGATTGTCATACTTTCGTATCATTCTCTGGAAGACCGTCGTGTAAAACACGCTTTTCGGGATTTAACTAAAAAAGGTCTCCTAAGGATATTAACGCGGAAACCAGTCACGGCGTCGGCCGAAGAAATTCAAAGGAACCCCCGGGCGCGAAGCGCCAAATTACGGGCGGCCGTGAAGGTGGCGTAATGGCGCGGCGTTCCTCCCGAAAAAAACGTAATCAGCGGAAGGAAATTTTTCGCACCCTTCTTTTTTATCTCTCCTCAGGTGGTCTGATCCTGGCACTTATCGTTTATCTGATGATTTACACTGCCATTGATGAATCGTTGGTGGCATTGGGCATTCAAAAATCTACGCTCAAAGAACTTGAGACCGAGGTGGCCACCCTGGAAGCACGAGTGGACTATTTATCCCGACCCGATGTTATCGCCCGTAAGGCGCGCCAAGAACTGGGAATGGTCACCGTTCGTCCTGAATCCATTATTATTTATCTTGATGCAGAGTCCGGTGAATAAAGTCTATTCCAAATATCAACGTCGGATTCGATGGGTATCCATTGGTGTTGTAGTGGCCTGGGCTGGCTTAATTATTCGGCTTTTTAGCATCCAAATTCTTCATGGTGAAGAATACCGCCAGATGGGGCTGCGCCAGAGCCAGAAACGACAAATTATTCGCGCGGATCGAGGATTGATAATGGATCGTAACGGCATTCCCCTCACCGCGAATGTTGCCCAATACGCGTTGGCGGCCGACCCCACGTTGATTTCAGACCCCAAAAAGGTGGCCAATCAAATAGCGGAAATCATTCACAAGGATCCTACTGATATTGCGGCCAAGCTATCGCTTCGCCGACGTTATGTTTACTTGGACCGGAATGTTGACTTGGAGAGTTACCGTCGGCTAGTTCAAAACAAACCCTACGGCATCATCCTGGAAAAAGCTAACCAGCGGGTCTATCCCCATGGTCATGTCGCTGGCCAGATTCTGGGATTCACTGATGTTGACAATCATGGCGTCACCGGTGTGGAAAAACGGTTCAATGCTATTTTGGAAGGCGAGTCAGGTTGGGAAGTTCTTGAACGTAACGGCTGGGGAGAATTGCGGCCCTCGATTAATGCTCCCCGAAAAGCCGCCAAACCCGGCAACGATATTCTGCTTACGATCGATATCGATTACCAATCCATTCTACAAGAGGAATTGGCCCGTCGCGTTAAAGAAACCGATGCTAAATCCGGATTGGGTTTGATTCTCGATCCTCAAACCGGATTTATTCTGGCTATGGCTTCGGTCCCCGATTATGATCCCAATCACGCCAATAATTACAATCTAGAAAACCAAAAATTGCGGCCCATAACCGACCAATTCGAACCAGGTTCTACATTTAAAATTGTGACACTGATCGCCGCATTAGACCAGCAAACCGTAAATCTAAACACAGAATTCAATTGTGAGTACGGGGCTTACCAGGTAGACAACATCAGCATTACGGACCATGAAGTGTACGGTTTACTCACCGTTCCTCAGATTATTGAGAATTCCAGCAATGTAGGCACCATAAAAATCGCCGAAACTCTGGGACCGCAACGGTTGTACCGCTATGCCCGGGACCTTGGTTTTGGCGCTTCGACTCAGATTGACCTGTTGGGTGAAAGCAAAGGTGTTCTTCGAAAAGTTAAAGACTGGAGTAAAGTCTCTTTGGCAGAAGTGTCCATGGGGCAAGAAGTAGCGGTAACTCTGTTACAGTTAGGGATGGCCTATGCCGCCATTGCCAATGGTGGATATTTGCTCCGTCCCGTGCTAATTCGCCAGGTAAAAGCACCGAATGGTACCATTCTCCAGAATAATGACGTGACTGTTATTCGCAAAATTGCCTCACCGGACGTGATGAGCCAGGTGACGGACATACTCCGTCGCGTAGTGGAAACGGGAACCGGAGTCGAAGCCGCCATTGATGGCTGGTCTGTCGCCGGTAAAACCGGAACGGCTCAAAAATTTATCGACGGAAGCTACTCTCGTTCAAAATTTATCTCCGACTTTGTTGGATTTCTTCCGGCTGAGAACCCTCAACTCCTTACGGTTATTGCCATCGATGAACCTCGATACGGTATGCATTGGGGCGGTGTATCGGCGGCGGTGGCTTTTCGGCGAATCATGGAACGGATCATCAGCATGGATGATTCGATTTTGCCCAGCACTAAGCCATCAAAAGAAGCGCCCTCCAATTCAATGAATTGGGCGACAATTGAAACCGCCAAATCCTCAAACCAAGCTATTCCGGTTTTACTCTCCTCGGTCACCACGACCGATGATCAATTTACAATTGTCCCCGAGGTAAGGGGTATGAGCTTGCGCAAGGCGATGATAACCCTTCAATCCGCTGGTCTGACGTGCAAGTTACGTGGCTCCGGGGTGGTTGTGTGGCAATCACCCCATCCTGGAGAACAAGTTCCAGTTCAAACTTTATGTCAATTGGGGCTGGAATGATTAAACCTCTGAAACAATTGATTCAGGGGTTAGAGACCCCTACAACGGTTCCCTCCGACTTGACCATTTCCGGAGTCACATCTCACTCCCAAAACGTTCGCCCAGGATACTTGTTCATTGCCATTAAAGGACATGCCACCGACGGAAACCAATTTATCGATGATGCGATTTCTCGGGGAGCCGTTGCTATATTAACCGGCAACCGTTCCCTGACATTGGGAACCGTACCGGTCATTCATGTGGCCAATGATCGACGGGCAGCATCCTACATCGCCGACAAATTCTATGATTCCCCCTCTCAACGTCTGACGATGGTGGGAATCACTGGAACCAATGGGAAGACTACCACAGCGACCTTGGTCACATCCATGATCAAACGTTCAGGGAGTCGGGTCGCTCAGTTAGGTACCCTGGGACTCCTGGCCGAAGGGTATTCGCGAAACAAATCGCTCACCACTCCGGACGCTGTTTCCCTTCAATCCACCTTATTTACCCTACTCAATGATGGATTTACTCACGTTGTTATGGAAGTGTCCTCCCACGCCTTGTCCCAATATCGAGTCGCGGATGTGGATTACAACGTGGCCACATTTACGAACTTAAGCCCTGAGCATTTGGATTACCACGGGACCATGGAAGATTATTTTCTTCAGAAGGCCCGGTTATTTAAAACCTTACCGATTCAATCCACGGCGGTGGTGAATAACGATGATCCTTATGGCCAAAAACTCATTCGCCAGTGTTCAACACCGATTTTAACAACAGGATTTTCACCAGAGGCCAAAGTTCGGTTCACCGATTACACAATTTCCGTCACCGGAATTGCTGGAACCATACAAGTAGGTGATTATCGCTATTCCGTTCAAAGTTCACTCACTGGTTCTTTTAATGCTGAAAATATTCTATCGGCCGTTGGTACTGCCCATGTCCTAGGGCTGGATTCGAGGGCAATCGAGGAAGGGCTAGAAACAGTTTCGTTGGTTGAAGGTCGCATGGAAACTTACCAGACACCTGACGGCGGGACTGTTTTCGTCGATTATGCCCATACACCGGATGCTTACGAAAAGGTGTTAAAAACTATTCGGAGTATGGTGCCTACCAACGCGCGACTCACCGTTATTTTTGGGGCCGGCGGCAATCGTGACCGGTCCAAACGTCCCGAAATGGCGGCTATCGCCGAAAAATACAGTAATCGTTGTTTTCTTACGCCGGACAATCCCCGATTTGAGTCCCTGGAACAAATTAATGCGGATGTGATTGCCGGATTTCAAACAAAACATTATCAGGTCTTTCAGGACCGCGGGATAGCTCTCCATGAAGCGCTGACCCATCTGAAAGCCCCGGATGTGGTGGTAGTTCTGGGAAAAGGACGGGAGAATTATCAGGATATTCAGGGCGAAAAAATACCGTATTCGGACCTAGACATTATTAAGGAGTATTGTCGTGCGGATTGATTTACCGGCCCCCCGGACTTTTGCGGATATGATGGAAACGACCTTTGGTGTCACCTTAAAAACACCGCCCCGCGGCATCGCCACTGATAACCGTGAGGTGAAACCGGGCGACCTCTTTCTGGCGCTTCCCGGCGAGAATGTCGACGGTCATCAATTTGTGCCTTCCGCCGCTCAGTCCGGAGCGGTAGCGGCTTTGGTCACACACACCGTTGAGGCTGAATCCACCTGTCAACAAATCGCTGTGGATTCCGTAACGCAAGCCATTGGTACCCTGGCCCAACAGTGGCGGAGACAATTTTCCATTCCTGTCGTGGGTATTACCGGATCTAATGGTAAAACCACCACTAAAGAACTGCTCAAACACTATTTCAGTCATTCCGGACGCCCCCATGCCACGTCCGGGAACTATAATACGTCCATCGGTCTGCCCCTGACCCTTCTTACGCTGGAGAAAGACCACACCGTTTCCCTTCTGGAAATGGGTGCTAATCAGCCGGGAGACATTCAATATCTCACTCAAATCGCCGAACCGACGCATGGATTGATCACCAATATCGCCCCCGCCCATTTGGAAGGGTTTGGATCGATTGAAGGAATCTTAAAGGAAAAAGCCAATTTATTGACGTTTGAAGACCTTACCCTAGCCTTTCAAAATGTGTCTGATCCGTTCTGCTCACAGCTTGAGGTAACCGTCCCCAAAAAAACATATGGTTTTGATGTACCGGCAGATTTTACGGCAACCGATCCTGCCCTGAACGGCAATCAGTCTGGGATTATGATCAATGGACATTTTATCCCCCTTCCCTCGCCCAATCCAGCTTTAAAGAAAAACGTATTGGCCGCTGTCGCCGTGGCCCTTACTCTGGGAATTGACTGGTCGGTGGTGGAAGAAGCCACACCCTTGTTTACACCGGTGAAGGGGCGTTGTGTTGTTCAAGAATTGAATGGATTAACCATTATCGACGATACTTATAATGCCAATGTGGAGAGCACGCAAGCGGCCCTGGGTTTCCTCACTGATTTTTCAGGCCGGGGCCGAAAGATTTTCGTTTTTGGCGATATGTTCGAAATGGGATCAGCGGCGGAAGAGGCTCATGCCCATGTTGGGCGTGCTTGCCTGGATTCCAAACTAGATGCGGTTTTCACTACGGGTCAATTTGCGGAAATTGTCACGAGAATCGCGTCGGCTCGCTTTCCCTCCTTTCATTTCAGAACCAAAGAGCGTCTTTTGGAGCAATTACGGCGCTTTTGTCAACCCGGCGATGTTTTATTAGTGAAAGGCTCCCGGGGCATGGCTATGGAAACCATTATTCAGGGATTGGAAACCACCTAAATGCTGTACCATCTCCTATTTCCACTTCGTGACCACATTTCCGGACTGAATCTATTTCAGTATATCACGTTTCGCGCCGCCATGGCCGCCTTGACGGCTTTGGCCATTAGTTTTCTCATCGGACCCACTATTATCCGGTGGATGATCAAATATCAGATCGGTGAATCCATTCGATCCGAAGGACCGGAAACTCACCGACACAAAAAGGGCACGCCAACTATGGGGGGAGTACTCATCCTTGGAGCAGTCCTCCTCCCAACCCTGCTGTTTGCCCGACTGGACAACGCCTATATCCAAATCATTCTCGTATCCACTACCTGGATGGGACTGATCGGTTTCCTGGATGATTACTTGAAAAACATTCGTCATTCTGAAAAAGGACTGATAGCTCGTTATAAACTAGCCGGACAAATTATCCTGGGAGCAGTAATTACTGTGTGGATATTTGCTTCTGATATATATGGGGCTTCCTGGAGTACAACCTCGGTCCCATTCTTCAAGGATACGCTCCTTAACATGGGATGGATTTATCCACTGGCCATATTATTTGTGGTCACAGGTACATCGAATGCGGTGAACCTGACCGATGGACTGGACGGTCTGGCCGCCGGGTTACTCACTATCGCCTTTAGTGTTTTTGGCGTCATTGCTTACATCGCCGGTCGGGTGGACTTTTCTGATTATTTAAACATCCTCTACCTTCCCGGCGCAGGCGAACTCACCATTTTTGCATCTGCCATGGCCGGAGCCTGCCTAGGCTTCCTCTGGTACAATGCGCCTCCGGCTCAAATCTTCATGGGCGATGTGGGATCCCTATCCGCCGGTGCTGCTTTGGGAAGTCTGGCCATTTTATTAAAAAAAGAATTATTGCTCTTCATTATCGGCGGTGTATTCGTTTGGGAAACCCTCTCCGTCATTCTTCAGATAGGGTATTTCCGCTATTCCAAATCCAAAACCGGTGCGGGCAAACGACTCTTTAAAATGGCGCCGATTCATCATCATTTTGAACTCTCAGGCTGGCCTGAATCAAAAGTCGTGATCCGATTTTGGATTTTAGGAATCCTGCTGGCCATTTTCTCCATATCCACTTTCAAAATTCGGTAAATGGCAACGTCACAACCATTAGTCAATAAACGAATTTCCATTATCGGACTGGGCAAAAGCGGTCAGAGCGCGGCGAACCTGGCACACTTCCTGGGAGCCTCCGTTTTTGTGAGCGATCCCTCAACGTCGGAATCACTGCAGACGGTACTGAACGATTTTCAACAGCGTGGAATCGAGGGTGAATTAGGCGAGCACAGTTCCCGTATCTACGATGCCGATGTATTGGTGGTTTCTCCCGGAGTTCCACGGGACGCGAATGTCATCATGGACGCTCAAAAGCAGGGAATTCCGGTTATTGGAGAAATCGAATTTGCTTATCAGCATTGTTCCTACCCTGTCGTCGCAGTGACCGGGTCCAACGGAAAAACCACGACGGTTCACATTTTACAAGCCATGTGCCAATCGGACTCCATTCACGGAAAATTGGGCGGTAATATGGGTGTTCCCTTCTCTTCTTTGGTCCAGGAAGATATACAACATCCTGATCCCAAACGATTGTATATCCTGGAAATCTCCAGTTTTCAAATGGAGTTTATCCAGACCTTCGCACCCACAATTGCCATTTTCCTAAACCTAACACCCGATCACCTGGACCGCTATTCATCGGTGTCGGAATATTATCAGGCCAAGTTGGACATGGTCATGTACTGTCCTACTGACACGACGGTGATTTATAATCAGGACGATCCCAAACTGTATTCCTATTTCCATGAGAGTCCTTACCATTTGGAACCATATACCATGACGCTTTCCGATGAAACCCGGTTTGAACTTGTCCAGGATACGGTTATGGCGGGACATCCTCGTGAAAAAGTCGTGGAGGTTTCAGATATCTCCCTCCCCGGCTATCATAATCTATCCAATTTAATAGCCGCCGCCACCTGTGCTTCTTGCCTGGATATTTCCATGAGCCATATCGCTCATGTCATGAAGACATTCAAAAGTATTCCTCACCGCCTGGAGTCGGTCCGCATCGTGAATGATGTTGAATATTTTAACGATTCCAAAGCCACCAATGTGGATTCCGTAAAAGTTGCTTTAGCCTCGTTCTCTCGGGAAGTCGTCCTCATTCTTGGTGGCAAGGATAAAGGCGGAGATTTTTCTCAACTGATTCCTTATACCCACAACGTAAAGGCCATCATTGTGTATGGCCAGGCTCGACACTTGATTGAAACGGCCCTTAGGGATGCGGTTAGACCTCACGTCGTTGAAGGTCTTAAAGATGCCGTTTTGTTGAGCTATGAACTGGCCAGCCCGGGCGATATCGTGCTTCTATCCCCGGGTTGTGCCAGTTTCGACCAATTTTCAAATTTTGAAGAACGGGGCGAACGGTTCCGGGAATGGGTTTACGAATTGGAGGCGGCATGAAAGCGTGGTTACAAACAATTGTGGGCAATTGCGACCGTTGGTTACTGGGAGCCATTCTCATCCTCTGCGTGGGTGGATCGATCATGCTCTATAGCGCCAGTTCCATTCTTTCTCTTACCCAATCGCAGTACCAATCGGATATGGTCTTCTTAAAGGCCCATCTCCTCCGAATTTTCCTGGGCCTGATCGCCATGGTTTTCTTTATGCGCTTTGATTACAAGCGGTTGAAATCGCTGGCCTATCCAGGAATCGTGGTTGTCATCTTTCTTCTAATTCTCACCGAACTCCTGCACGTCATTCGAGGCGGTGGCGGTACAGCCCGTTGGCTGGTGTTGGGAAGTTTCCATTTCCAAACCGCTGACTTAGCGAAACTATCTTTGATTCTGTTCTTCGCTGCCTATGTGGAACGTAATAAAAAACATCTTTCGGATTTTAAGACTGGCTTTGGTCCGGCTATCGCCATTCTGGCAATTATAATGGGATTGGTCGTCATTCAGCCGGATTTCAGCACGGCTGCAATGTTGGGCATGATTGGATTTACCCTCCTTTTTGTAGGGGGCGTTTCCTTTTCCCGCTTGTTACTGCCGGCAACGGCGGCGGCGACACTGGCCGTGCCAGTTATACTTACCAGTTCTTATCGCCTCCAACGCGTATTATCCTGGTTTCAGGAATCGGATACAATTACTCAAGGTCAATACCAAGCTACCCAGGCCCTTATCAGCCTCAGCAACGGTGGTTTTTGGGGTATGGGTTTAGGGAATAGTGTGGAAAAAAATCTATTCCTTCCGGAACCACATACCGATTTCATCATGGCCATTATTGGAGAAGAACTGGGGTTTGTAGGCGCCATTATTTTGCTAACCCTTTTTCTGGTTGTATTCCAACGGGGTATTGCCATTGCCAAACGCTCCACAGATCCCTTCGCTATCCTAGTAGCCGTGGGTATTTCATTCGCTTTTGTCCTATATGCGTATATCAACGCTGCGGTGGTGTCCAATATTTTACCGGTAACGGGTCTTCCCATGCCCCTCATCAGTTACGGAGGTTCTGGAACCGTCGTGACCTTGGCTAGCATGGGAATTCTCCTCAACATCAGCCAAAGCCGACGGGCGCGAATCAGTCATCACGGCTGGGGAAGGACACGCCGTGTCTGAGACCTTGCGGATCGCCATCGCCGGCGGTGGGACCGGCGGCCATCTTTTCCCGGCTATTGCTATCGGGGAAGAATTAAAACGGCAGCGCCCGGATGCGTCGATTCATTATCTTGGGTCCACGTTTGGCATTGAAGCGGAAGTCCTCCCTTTGCGCCCCCATCCATTTACACTGGTTCCCATCCGGGGATTTCAACGGGGAGTGGGTCTCACAGCGCTGGGCAGAAATCTATTACTCCCCCTTCGGCTTCCCATATCTCAACGCCGGATAAAGAAGGCGCTGAAAGCCTTTAATCCGTCCGTTTTGGTGGGCACCGGAGGCTATGCGAGCGCTCTTCCAGTGCGCACAGCTCTGAAGATGCGCATACCCGTTGTACTTCAGGAGCAGAATTCCTTTCCGGGAATGACCACACGCTGGTATGCTCATCGTGCCCGGCTGGTCTGCCTGGGCTTTCCCGATACAAATTCCTTGATTAAAGGTGAAAAAGTGGTCACTGGAAATCCAGTTCGAAAGGGGATCAACAACGGGTCACGCCAGCGAGGACTGGCGCATTTCAAACTGGACGGAAATAAACCGGTATTATTCCTGTTTGGCGGGTCGCAGGGATCCGCTCCTTTAAATGCAATGATGAATGCGATCGTGGGTTTACTTAAACAAAAAAATATTCAGGTATTATGGCAGACCGGGACCACCCAATTCAATGAATTTTCCGTCCATGAGTCTGATCACATTCGGGTGGTTCCCTTTCTTTCTGATATGGCCGACGCCTACGCGGTCAGCGATTTAATTCTTTGTCGATCCGGAGCCCTGACGCTGGCGGAAATCACCGTGTGTGGCAAACCCAGCATCCTGGTCCCTTTCCCGGGAGCAGCCGGTGATCACCAAACGCGAAACGCGCAAACATTGTCGGAACATGGAGCTGCAGTGGTGCTGGATGAATCCGGATTGACACCCGATCAACTGTTTGAAACCATTATGACGGTTATCAAAGATCAGAAGACACTTAAAGACATGGGGGCGCGGGCCTTGGAATTAAGCAGACCGGAGGCCACCCGGGAAATCGTGAATCATATTTTACAACTGTGTGAGGCGTGATGTTTCGTTCGGTAAAAAAAGTGCATTTTGTGGGAATCGGCGGGATTGGCATGAGCGGGATCGCGGAATTGCTTTTGAATCTTGGTTTCGAAATCTCTGGTTCCGATTTACAGGAATCGGAAATCACGCGAAGATTGTCTTCCTTGGGTGCGGAAATATTCGTAGGACATCAAGCCGAAAACCTGGATGATTCCGATGTGCTCGTCTACTCCAGCGCGGTTCGCGATACGAATCCGGAACTACAGGCCGCCCGGGAAAAGAATATTCCGATTATTCGCCGGGCTGAAATGCTTGGGGAATTGATTTCCGTGAAAGAAACCTCCATTGCCGTGGGCGGTACTCATGGCAAAACGTCCACTTCCTCTATGATTGGTGCTTTACTAACGGAGGCGGGGAAAGATCCAACACTGGTTGTGGGTGGTTTGGTGCATACCTTGAAATCCAATACGCAATTAGGCTCCGGAGATATCATTGTGGTGGAAGCGGATGAATACGATCGCAGTTTCCTGATGCTCCGTCCCACGCTGGCTGTTGTAACCAATATAGAATTGGAACACACTGACTGTTATGCCGATCTGGAGGATTTGCAGAGTGCGTTTAGTCAATTCTGTAACTCGGTTCCCTTTTACGGATCTGTGGTGGTCTGTATCGATTCTCCGGGTGTGCAGGAAATCATGTCCCGGATAAAACGTCCTCTTATAACTTACGGATTTTCCAATCAGGCGGACATTCAGGCGGAAGATATCCAATTTGACGAAATCCGGACGTCGTTTTCGGTCCTTCACCATGGAAATCCTCTGGGGCGGATTACCATTAATGTACCGGGAGTTCACAATGTGAGTAATGCCCTGGCAGCCGTCGCTATCGGACTGGAAATGGATTTGACGTTTGCCACCATTTCCAAAGGATTAGCCGCCTATCAAGGCGTTCGGCGCAGGTTTGACATTAAAGGCATCTATAATGATATCATGGTGGTGGATGATTACGCCCATCATCCCACTGAGGTTAAAGCTACCTTAAAAGCGGCCCGTACCGGTTGGGACCGACGGATTGTAGCCGTTTTCCAACCCCATCTTTTTACCCGCACCCGAGATTTTTACCGCGATTTTGCCCGGAATTTCCTGGCCAGTGATGTTTTAGTGGTCACCGATGTTTATCCGGCCCGTGAGGATCCTATTGAAGGCATCACCGGGAAACTGGTTGCCGATGCCGCCAAGGAGCTGGGACACCGCCATGTGTATTATGAACCAGACATTAAAAATATTATCCCAACACTAAATAACTTGATTGAACCGGGCGATATGGTAATTACGTTAGGCGCAGGCACGATCTGGCGGTATAGCCAGGCCTTTTTTGATCAACTGAAGGATACCGCGGACTAAATGGCTACACGTCGTTCAAAAACCACCTTGATTCAACCCAGTCTTGCGACAGGTGTTGCGTTTATTATCATCACCTTGATCGCCCTGCCGCTTGCGCTGACCTGGGCAGGATTTACCCATAAACTGGATTTAAAAGAGATCTGGGTGTTGGGAGCACAGTTGAATGATGAAGAATCCTATCGGGATTATTTGTCGATTGATGTGGATTCGTCCTTATTGACTCTGGATATAGACGCCGCTGTTCATGCGTTAGAGAATGATCCCTACATCAAAGGGGTGCGCCTCAGTCGTCAGTTTCCCGATGCCATTAAAATGGAAATCCTGGAGCGGAAGCCCATCGCGGCGTTGAATACTGATCCTATCCATCTGGTGGACCGGGAAGGGGTCATTCTACCCGTGAATCATCCGGAAATGGTGGTCCAGCTTCCCATGCTGTCTAACATGAATCCGGCGAAAGAACTATATCCTATGGGTCAGCAAACGTTGTCCATCAAAGTATTGGATGCGGTAGGCATTGTGGGAGAAATCCTGGATTTATTTCCCCAGTTATACAAAGAAATTTCCGAAGTACGGTTTAACTCCAAGGATGATCTGGAATTGGTCTTGACCCAACATCCCACCCGGATTTTCCTCGGTAATTCCCAATTCCGTAAAAAAATAATCACTCTGCGTGAATTTAAGCGTGTTTTACCGCCGTCCGTTCCCTTGACCTCATTCCGCTCACTGGATTTACGATTTGATAAACAAATTATTGCCAAGGATTGGTCATCATAATGAACATGGTTTTTCGACAGGAAAATAACCTTCTGGCCGGGCTGGATGTTGGCACCTCCAAGATTTGTTGTGCCATTGGCCAAGCCGACGATGATACCCAAAGCATAAAACTCCTGGGGATTGGCTCCACCCCGTCCACTGCCATGAAAAACGGAACCTTGATAAATCGGGACCATATTATTGAAGAAATCGAAAAGGCCATTTCTGAAGCTGAAATGATGGCCGGAGTAAAAGTCGAGCATGTAAGCATTGGGATCAGCGGCGATCATATCCGTGGAATAAACACCCAGGGTGCGATTCCTTTGAATTCTCATGATACGTCGATGATCGAGGACCGACGTATCGTTAAAGAAGATGTAAATAAAGCCATTGAATTTGCCAAGGCCATCAATATTCCTGTTGATCGGGACATCCTCCACATTCTGCCCCAAGAATATGTTTTGGATACCCTGCGGGGTATTAAAAATCCCCTAGGAATGTCGGGCCGCCGTCTGGAAGCCCGTGTACATCTGGTAACCGTCGCCCATTCAGCAGCGGCGAACTTGACACGGTGCGTGGAAGATTTGGGATTGAGCGTCGAAGGTATTGTATTCCAGGGTCTGGCTTCTTCCCTGTCGACCTTAGATCAGGATGAAAAAGATTTAGGTGTTGCGCTGGTGGATATTGGCGCCGGGACCTGTGATGTAACCGTTTATTCTGATGGAGGTGTGAGACACACGGGAGTAATACCGTATGGCGCTGACCTCATCACCAACGACATTGCCGTGATGCTGCAAATCGGTATTCACGAAGCTGAAGATATTAAATTAAAATATGCCTCTGCCCAGGCGTCTAAAGCCTCACCCAAATTAGCGTTTGACCTGCCCGTAAAATCCGAGTCAATACCCCGTTCCATTACCGAACATGAATTATCCCGTTATGTCCAGGCCCGCATGGAAGAACTCTTCCATTTAATCGGTCGGGAAATAAACCGGGCAGATATCAATGAAAAATTAACCTATGGACTGGTGCTGACCGGCGGGGGCGCCAACTTAAAAAATATTAGCACATTGGCACAGGATGTGTTGAACATCAAAGCACGGGTGGGAATTCCCTCCGGATTTGGAGGTGTTCTGGATGTGGCCAGCGAGCCTCAATACGCCACGGCGTTGGGTTTACTGAAATGGGGATTCCATCAGGAAGATTATGCTCCCTCAGCCTCTTCCACCTTCTCGTTCAAGGATATGCCCCGGAAAATCGGCCAATGGTTCAAAGACTTATTTTAATTCAATTACGACCCCAAACCTGAAAGGAGCTCAACTATGTATTTTGAGTTTGATGATCTAGCTGAACAGAAAGCAAAACTTAAGGTCATAGGCGTAGGCGGCGCTGGTGGAAATGCCGTGAATCGCATGATTGAGCAAGGTATGACCGGTGTGGATTTCATTGTCATCAACACCGATGCGCAGGACCTTGAAAACAACATTGCAAAACATAAAATTCAAATTGGCCGAGACCTCACGAAAGGATTGGGGGCCGGCGCCAAGTCGGACAAAGGACGTCAAGCGATTGAGGATGATCAGGAAGCGGTGTCCGCTTTAGTCCAAGGCGCGGATATGGTGTTCATTACTGCCGGGATGGGTGGCGGTACTGGAACAGGTGCCAGTCCGGTTGTAGCCAAAATCGCCCGGGAAATGGATATCCTAACCGTAGGCATTGTGACCCTTCCCTTCACATTTGAAGGACCAAAACGGCTTGCCCGGGCACAATCCGGAATAGAGGAAATGCGCAAATTTTGCGATACCTTAATCATTATTCCCAATCAACGACTCCTTTCCATAGTGGATAAAGGAACATCTTTCATCGATGCGTTCCACCAGGCGGACTCTATTTTATTCCAGGCGGCTAAAGGTATTTCGGATCTCATCAACGTCCACGGTCTTATCAATCTGGATTTCGCCGATGTGGAAACTGTCATGAAGAACATGGGCGACGCAGTGATGGGAACAGGAATTGCTTCCGGAGAGGAACGGGCCGTATTGGCTGCGCAACAGGCCATTTCCAGTCCACTCTTAGATAATGGGTCTATTAACGGCGCACAGGGTGTACTCATCAATATCACCGGAAGTAAAGATGTAACGCTCCACGAAATCGAAGACGCGACGGCCATCATCTATGAAGAAGCAGGAAATAAAGCGAACATCATCTTTGGTACCGTTATTGATGAAACTATGGGTGATGAAATTCGAATTACGGTTATCGCAACAGGATTCAATCCGCAGACGATAAAAGCCAGTGAAGAGACACAATTGACTGAAGAGCCCTATGATCCCGCACCCAATACTGATGTCATCTCCGATCGGTTTAATATACCGCTAGCCGTTGATAAAAATGGACATCTGAATGAGCATCCCGAACCCAAACGGCCACGGTTTATCTTTGATGATACGACGCCGTTTGCGAATCCCAAGGATATAGAGATTCCCGCCTATTTAAGGCGACTTCAAGACTGAGACTCAGGGAAAACCATCAAATAAAAAAACCCTCCGAATCGGAGGGTTTTTTTTATGATGATATTTTTGGAAGGGAACGTCAGATTTTCATGCCCCTGGCCCGAAGTTCACTCACCACTTTCCGAATGCCTTTTTTATCAATAATACGCATTCCTTTGGTGGAAACCGTCAGCGTAATAAACCGTTTTTCATCCGGCAGCCAGAATTTTTTCCGCTGCAGATTCACGTTAAACCGACGGCGGGTCTTGTTATGCGCGTGACTTACATTGTTGCCGAACATGGGTTTCTTTCCGGTCACATCACAAACTCTGCTCATGAGTCAATCCTTTTTGAAATCTTGGTTTATTATCAGGAAATAGCCGGGAAATTTACGCCACGAATTCAAATCCTCAAATGAAAAGGTCATATATGTTTTTTGGTTTTTCCAAGTGCAGGGTAAACCTATGTCCAATAACATTATGCGTGTTCTTCCTTAAGGTTGTTTCACGGCTTACGCATCGAAAAATCGTAATTCTCAGCTAGGCCATACAGCGTGTCAAAGCCTAATTATTCATTCTACTTCAATACCCGAACACTTTTTCACTTGGTACTCTTTCGAGTCCCCCTTCGACATGGCTCAGGCGGACAGGTTCGGAGATTAGGGTTAACTGGATTTTAATTTTTCAACGATTAATCTTCAATGAGTCCGATCACCTTTCCACAGGTTGCTCTGCCGGCTCCTATCGACTTACTTTCGCAGGCTTTATCAACCCAAGGAATTGCAGCCATCATGATCACCATACGAAAAGCAACAGTGGAAGACCGAGATATCATCGTGGATAACAATATGGCCATGGCCCTGGAGACTGAAAACAAAACCCTGGACCAGGACATCGTTCGCCAGGGCGTTACAACAGTTCTTTCCGATTCGAACAAAGGAATGTACTACCTGGCGGAGATTGACGGAGAAATCGCCGGACAACTGATGATCACCAAAGAGTGGTCTGATTGGCGAAACCAGGAATTCTGGTGGATTCAGTCAGTTTACGTCCCACCGAAATTTCGCCGAAAGGGTGTGTATTCCACCCTCCATCGTCAAGTCCGGGAATGGGCGGAAAAATCCGATTCGGTCTGTGGACTGCGGCTTTATGTGGACCGAAACAACGTAGCCGCCCAGCATACCTATGAATCTCTAGGCATGACCCACGCTCATTATGAGCTCTATGAGGAAGATTGGGCGTTGACATCTTGAAATCGACGGCTCTAAGCATTGGAACCCTAACCATATCGCCTCCGGTGCTGCTAGCGCCCATGGCCGGTGTAACGGACTACCCTTTCCGCACCCTTTGCAAGGAACAAGGTGCCGGCGCGGTATATTCCGAATTTGTCTCCGCGCATGGAATTATCCGGGAAAACCAACGCACCCTGGATATGATTCAATTCACAGAATTTGAACGGCCTATTGGTATTCAGATTTTCGGTGATGAACCGGATGTCATGGCCCAGGCGGCCCGAATGGTCGTGGATCGCTTCGCACCGGACCTTGTGGACATCAATTACGGCTGTCCCGTACCGAAAGTCACCAAGCGCGGCGCTGGTTCAGCGGCACTTAAAGATTTATGTCTTATGGATGAAATCACTGCCGCTGTGGTTGAGGCGGTTACTCCTGTACCAGTGACCGTGAAAATGCGTTCTGGATGGGATTCTAAATCCATAGTAATCCCGGAATCCGGTCCACGACTGGAAGCTCAGGGTGTAAAAGCAATTACGCTTCATCCTCGCACTACCGTCCAGGATTATTCCGGTTCGGCGGACTGGTCGCTGATTCGTGAATTAAAAGCCGCCGTCTCCATTCCAGTGATTGGGAACGGCGATGTGAAATCAGCGGATGACTTCTTCAACATGATCGATACAACCGGGTGCGATGGCGTAATGATCGGGCGGGCTACTTTGGGAAATCCTTGGATTTTCGCCGAAATTAAGGCCGCCATGAATGGAGACACGCCCCCTGCCCCTCCAACGCTATCTGACCGAGCCGCCATGGCCCAACGACATTTGTCTCTCCTAATTCAGTATCGTGGAGAACAGGTGGGCTCCAACATCATCCGAAAACATTTGGGATGGTATTTTAAAGGGTTCCCTGGAGCCCTGGCGTTGCGAAAAGCGTTAGTCATGGCTCCTGATCTGGAGACGATGAACAATATCCTTCATGAATTAACCTCAAATACCGCTTAAAATAGGAGTCTAAATACCTGTGCTCCATAGCTTGCTTTGGAATTTCCTGAACAGGTAAATTTCAAGGCTCATTTCGTTTTATTATCGCATAACAAAGGATCCATTATGCCGAACGCAAAAATTTCTGTACCTCGCCCCCAGAACGAGCCTATTCGTTCCTATGCGCCGGGGACATCCGAACGATCATCACTGCAGAATAAACTCAAAGAATTAAGCGCGTCTCAAATTGAAATTCCGGTGATCATTGGTGGGAAGGAAATCTTCACCGGACGAACCCAGAACGCGGTCATGCCTCACCGTCACGGCCATGTCCTGGCTAAGATACACCTGGCCGGATCGGAAGAAGTCGCACAAGCAGTAGAAATTTCACAAAAGGCCTGGCGAGACTGGTCCGCCACGCCCTGGGAATCACGGATAGCCGTATTTAAAAAGGCAGCGACCCTGTTGGCCGGTCGCTATCGGGATACCTTAAACGCGGCCACCATGCTCAATATGAGTAAAAATCCTTTCCAGGCTGAAATTGATTCCGCCTGCGAATTGATCGATTTTTTCAATTTCAATGCCTATTACGCCCAGGAATTGTACGCCATGCAACCCATGTATTCACCTGACGGGATGTGGAACATGGTGGAGCATCGGCCCTTGGAAGGATTTATTTTTGCCGTAACACCTTTTAATTTTGTCAGTATTGCTGGCAATCTGCCCACATCTCCGGTGCTGATGGGAAATGTGGCGCTTTGGAAGCCCGCTTCCAGCGCTGTTTATCCTTCCTATTTCCTCATGAAACTTTTCCAGGAAGCCGGTCTCCCGGACGGCGTGATTAATTTCATTCCCGGTCCCGGATCGCAGGTCGGGCCGGTGGTCATGACCGATCCCAACTTGGCTGGAATTCATTTCACCGGGTCAACAGCGGTTTTTCAAAGCATGTGGTCCACCGTGGGAAAAAATATCGCTTCTTATCGGTCCTACCCACGAATTGTGGGCGAAACGGGCGGAAAAGATTTTCTCATTGCCCATGCCTCCGCTGATGTGGAATCCTTGGTGACGGCCGTCATTCGGGGAGCGTTCGAATATCAGGGACAAAAATGCTCTGCTTTGAGCCGGCTTTATCTCCCGGAATCCCTGTGGCCAAAGTTCAAATCACTGTACACCGATCAGGTGGCTAGCATTCGCATGGGACCCGTGGAGGATTTCTCCAATTTCATGAATGCGGTCATTGATAAGGCGGCTTTTCAATCCATAACGGCGTACATCGATTATGCCAAAGCCAACAACGATGCCACTATCCTTACCGGCGGTGGTTACGACGACTCTGAGGGTTATTTCATCGAGCCCACGACAATCGTTACCAATGATCCCCATTTCAAAACTATGGAAGAAGAGATTTTCGGGCCGGTTCTGACCATTTATGTTTATCCTGACAACGACTGGTCTGCCACATTGAACCTGGTGGATACGACCTCACCTTATGCCCTTACAGGTGCGGTATTCGCCAATGATCGCCAGGCAATTGTGGAAGCGTCTCAGGCGTTGACCCATTCCGCCGGTAATTTCTACATCAACGATAAACCGACCGGCGCCGTCGTAGGACAACAACCCTTTGGCGGAAGCCGGGCTTCCGGAACCAACGATAAAGCTGGTTCCATGTTTAATCTCTTACGGTGGGTGTCTCAACGGACCATTAAAGAGACCTTTGATCCGCCTCGGAATTACCGCTATCCCTTCATGGATTAAGCATGCATCATTACGTACAAGGCATTCTCCGTTTCCGACAGACATTTGGGTTCAGCTAAATCCCTCTTTTCCCCCCTATCCACCCATTTTACAACGATTTCAAAGGAGAAACACATGTCTGCAATTAAAACTCTTATCATGGGCGCCGCCGGGCGCGACTTTCATAACTTTAACGTAGTGTACCGAAATAACCCGAACTACCAAGTGGTAGCCTTTACCGCCACCCAGATTCCGGATATTGAAGGGCGTGTATATCCCGCTGCCTTAGCTGGTGAGCTTTATCCCGATGGAATTCCCATCTATGATGAAGCTGAGCTCAATGATTTGATCCGGAAACTTGATGTTCAGGAAGTGGTCTTTTCTTATTCCGATATTTCTCACGAAACGGTAATGCACAAAGCATCCGCCGTCCTGGCTGCCGGTGCCCATTTCAAACTGCTGGGGAGCCGGTCCACCATGATTGAATCATCCAAACCAGTGATCGCCATTGGCGCCGTTCGCACCGGTTGCGGAAAAAGTCAGACAACACGCCGCGTTGCAGAAATCTTGAAGGCTGCAGGTAAAAAAGTTGCCGCCATTCGTCATCCCATGCCATATGGTGACTTAGCGGCTCAGGCTGTCCAACGTTTCGCTACATTGGATGATTTGAAAAAGCATAAGTGTACCATTGAGGAAATGGAAGAATACGAACCTCATATCACCACCGGAACCATCATTTACGCCGGTGTGGATTACGAAGCCATTTTGCGTCAGGCGGAACAGGAAGCCGATGTGATTCTGTGGGACGGCGGGAACAACGATATGCCGTTTTACAAGCCCGATTTAAATATTGTGGTGGTGGATCCCCATCGTCCCGGTCATGAAACGTCCTATTATCCTGGAGAAACTAATTTACTCATGGCGGACGTTGTAGTGATCAACAAGATTGACACTGCCGATGGCGAAGCAATCGACGATGTGCGCTGGAATATTCGGCAAGTAAATCCCACGGCCCGGATCGTGGATGCCGCCTCGCCGATTTCTGTGGAAGATCCTTCATTGATCGAAGGGAAACATGCTCTGGTGGTGGAAGACGGACCGACCTTGACCCACGGCGAAATGACCTACGGTGCTGGTATGGTTGCCGCTGAAAAATTCGGCGCCGAAGATGTGGTGGACCCGCGGCCTTACACAGTGGGTAAAATCACAGAAACATTTGAAAAATATCCAGACACTGGCACTTTGTTGCCGGCCATGGGCTATGGTGAACAGCAAATGAAAGACCTGGAAACGACGATCCGTAATACGGAGTGTGATGTGGTCATCATCGGCACCCCTATTGATCTTCGCCGGGTGATTAAAATTGATCAACCGTCTGTCCGAGTGACCTACGATCTTCAGGAAATCGGATCTCCGACGCTTATCGACGTCCTAAAACCCTATCTCTAAAATGTCAAAAACTGCCATGATCGCACTCGGGGGAAATGCCATTTCCCCCGGGTCCGGCAGCGGAACCATTACCGAGCAATTCGCCCGCACTCGGGAGAGTCTGGAAGGAATCATGCACTTCGTCCGGCAGGATTATAAAATCTGCCTGACACATGGAAACGGTCCTCAAGTCGGTGATGAACTTCTGCGCATGGACCTCACTCATAAAGTCGTTCCTCCACTTCCATTGGGAGTGTGTGTAGCTGGGACTCAGGGTACCATCGGATATATGATTCAGCAGTCATTGCAGAATCGTTTATTGATGGAAGGGATCGATCGGGAAGTGGTCACATTAATTACTCAAGTGGAAGTTGATCACGATGATCCCAGCATTCAAAACCCTACCAAATTTGTGGGACACCGATATTCAAAAGAGGAAATAGATTCTTTAGCAAAGACGTTCGACTGGCAGGTGGCAGAGCAAAATCCCGGTGAATGGCGGCGGGTTGTTCCCTCTCCGTTCCCCCGATACATAATGCATGGCTCCAGTATTCGCACCTTGGTTCAGCATGGGACCATCATTATCGCCAGCGGAGGCGGCGGCATTCCCGTTTATCGGGAACCCGACGGGCGCCTTGAGGGACTGGATGCGGTGATCGACAAAGATCTGGCAGCCGCCCTCATGGGACGTATCATCAAAGCGGAAGAGTTGTGGATTATTACCGACGTGGAATGTGCGTTCCTCCATTATAACACACCGCAGCAACGCGCTCTGGGCGCCATTACTGCGGACCAGGCCCGACGTTATCTGGAGGAGGGTCATTTCCAAAAGGGAAGCATGGGGCCGAAAATTGAAGCGGCTCTCTATTTTCTATCCTACCATGGTTCCAGAGCGGTTATTACCAATATTGAAGGTGTGGAAACAGCCATTGCGGGAAAGGCCGGAACCATTATAACCAATACTTAACCAAGGAGTTCTCGTGAAAATTCATGAATATCAGGGAAAAGATCTTCTAAAATCCTTTAATGTTCCCATTCAGGATGGGAAAGTCATCGAATCTTTTGATCAGGCAGAAGCAGCAATCCGATCGGTTCAACAGGAATTCAACACCGAAGCGGTTATTGTGAAAGCGCAAATCCATGCCGGAGGTCGCGGAAAAGGTGGTGGAGTCAAATATTCCCCCACGTTGGAGGATGCCCTTAAGAATGTCAAAGCGATTTTAGGTTCCACGCTGGTCACCCATCAAACCGGTCCTCATGGGCAGAAAGTACGGAAAGTGTATATCACTGAGGCTTTGGATATTGCCAAGGAATACTACGCCGCCATCACCCTGGATCGGAGTAAGGCAAAGCATGTGTTCATGGTGTCCACGGAAGGTGGTATGGATATCGAAGCAGTGGCTGCCAAAACACCGGAAAAAATCGCCAAAGTGTGGATTGATCCTCTGGTTGGTATGAAGCCGTTTCAAGCCCGAATTCTTGGTAACGCCCTTGAGCTAGAAGGAGATACGCTTAAATCGGCCATGAAAATTTTCATGAATATGTACCGATGCTACGAAGAAACCGACGCCTCTCTGGTGGAAATCAATCCCCTGGTACGAACTGAAGATGGAAGGATTGTGGCACTGGATGCGAAATTCAATTTCGATGATAATGCCCTGTTCCGGCATCCGGATATCGCGGAACTTCGGGATTGGCATGAAGAAGATCCCACCGAGGTCGAAGCGGGAAAATACCACCTGAATTACATAAAACTGGATGGAACCGTGGGCTGTATGGTAAATGGCGCTGGATTGGCCATGGCCACGATGGACATTATCAAACTTTCCGGTGGTGATCCGGCAAATTTCCTGGATGTAGGCGGAACCGCCAATGTGGAAACGGTAAAGAATGGGTTTAAAATCATTCTCTCCGATGAAAACGTGAAAGCCATATTAATCAATATTTTCGGAGGCATTGTCCGGTGCGACCGGGTGGCGAAAGGCGTTATTCAAGCCGTGAAGGAATTGGAACTCAGAGTGCCGGTGGTGGTCCGTCTGGAAGGAACGAATGCCGAAGAAGCAAAAACCATTTTAGCTGAATCGAAGGTAAGCATTATTCCAGCAGATAATATGAAAGATGCAGCGGAAAAAGTTGTAGCCGCTGCTAATCAGTAATACGGGAGAAGATCATGTCTATTTTAGTCAATAAAGATTCACGAGTCATTGTACAGGGTATTACCGGATCAGAAGGCACGTTTCACGCCACCCAAATGCTGGAATACGGCACCCGAATTGTGGCCGGCGTTACTCCGGGCAAGGGCGGACAAACGGCTTTGGACGGTCAGGTACCGGTCTTTAATACGGTGGAAGAAGCACGGCGCAAAACCGATGCGAACGTTTCTATTATTTTTGTGCCTCCCGCATTTGCTGCGGATGCGATCATTGAAGCCGCCTATGCCGGTATTGAATTGGTGGTATGCATAACCGAGGGCATCCCAGTTCATGATATGGTGCGGGTAAAACGGATTATCGATATGGAAGGTACCCGTCTGGTAGGACCTAACTGTCCGGGAATCATCACCGTAGATGAATGTAAACTAGGGATCATGCCCGGATTCATCACCCGCAAAGGTTCCATCGGTGTTGTATCCAAATCAGGAACCCTTACTTATGAAGCCATTGGACAGTTGGTCAGCGCCGGATTAGGTCAAACTACGGCCATTGGTATTGGTGGGGATCCTATCATCGGTACCAGTATGCGCGATGTGCTGGAATTATTCGAAGCCGATCCGGAAACGGAAGGGGTCGTTATCATTGGTGAAATTGGTGGCCAAATGGAAATTGAAGCGGCTCGGTGGGCTCAACAACACATGACCAAACCCATCGTTGGATTTATTGCAGGTCAGACCGCGCCTCCAGGACGGCGTATGGGACACGCTGGCGCTATCGTTTCCGGTGGTGATGATACCGCCGAAGCCAAAATGCGAATTCTTAAGGAATGCGGTATCGCAGTTTGTGAATCGGTAGCTACTATCGGTGAAACCATGAAACAAATACTAACGGATCAATCTCATTAGGAGAAGACCATGTCTAACCGAACCTTTGCGATTATTAAACCCGATGCTGTTCAAAATGGATATCTGGGACAAATCATTGACCGAATTATCCAGGCGGATTTCAAAATCCTTGGAGCTAAACTGATTCGGATGACTCGGCAGCAGGCGGAAGGATTTTACGCCATACATCGTGGCAAGCCCTTTTTCGAGGAATTAACTACCTTTATGTCCTCCGGGAAATGCATGGTGTTGGCTCTGGAAAAGGAAAATGCCGTTTCCGCCTGGAGAGACACCATTGGCGCGACTAACCCAGCGGATGCTGCTCCTGGCACTATCCGAAAAGATTTTGCCACCAGTTTGGGGCAAAATGCGGTTCACGGCTCAGACAGCGATGAAAATGCTATCATGGAAATTGCCTTTTTCTTCAGCGAAGCGGAACTCATTGCGGCTCAGTAAATAATACGTTTTGCATTTGGTTTTTTGCTGCATCACCTTAAAATTCAATGGCTCTCAACCATTTGAATAACCAGGTCTTATCGATGCAGAAAAAATTATTTATCCCTGTCCTGATGTGTTCATTGATCCTTGTTTCCTGTGGGAAAAAAGCGATCGAAGCTGACGTGGGTGCAAAAATTCCAATTACCGCAGAAATTCCGGACACTGGTGAATCCTATGACTATGCGTGGGATTTTACAGTGCAACCCGATGGAAGTTTGCTTCAAATTGCGAATCTACAGGATCCCAATCATCCGGAAACAATTGTCTTTACACCCGATGCGCCGGGTGATTACACCATCCAAGTCACCGTCTCTCAGTATGGTGATGACGTGAGTGTACAGTCCTGGAGTTACACTGTTACCGGAGAGCCTATCGATCTTTCTGAATTCACTCCACCGCCATCGGAACCACCTACCGTCGAAGAAGAAACTTGGCTGAATGAAACCATCGAGGATACACCTGCGGCTCCTGAACCCCAAAAGGCTGTACCCCCTCCTGCACCAAAACCCATTGCTAAGAAACCAACAGTAAAAACCATATCCAAACCTAAGCCACCGGCACCGGGGTCGTCCATCCCGGCTGACCGGGAACATTTTACCATCCAGATTGCCGCCAAGAAAATGCGGTCCAACGCCGATGATATTGCTGCTCGGTTTCTCAGCGAGGGATTTGATGTATATGTTCAAAAAGCTTATTTCAAGGAAACGGATGAAATCTGGTATCGGATCCGATTGGGAAAATTTGACAACCTGGAACAAGCTCACGCTTCCGCAAAACAATTCGCTGATAAATATAACATGTCCACCTGGGTGGATTATGTACGACTGGATTCAAAATAACCTAAACAGGAGATAATCATGGGACCCATGAAATTGTATTTTGATTTCCGCGATATTTTTAGAGCTCCCCGATTGGGTTTGAGCGGTAAAAAAATCCTAGTCTTTACGATAGCTAATGTTATAGGATGGGCCGTTTATTGGGCGTTAACCTATTTGGCCTACGCCGTCTCTGGCTATAGTTTCAGCGCCATGTGGAACACCTATGGCCTCTATCCTTGCCTGTTTGGTCATCCCGCTCCGTGGTATGGCTGGGTATTGTATATCCTGGGACTTCTGGGGTGGTTTTTCAGTCTTAACCTGGCTTGTACTGCGGTCGTACGGATAACCTACAAACAATTAAAAGGCGACGAATTTTTCTCCTCTGGGGACGCCTGGAAATATGTGAAAAAACATTGGTATCCCATTATCTTTACGTCCGTATCCATAATCGCTATTGTAGTATTCTTCATTGTGGGTGCTATTATTTTTGGTCTGTTCGGAAAGATACCTTATGTGGGTGAATTTCTGTTTTCCCTCCCCTATCTTTTTTACTTCTTTGGCTCCGTGTTCACCCTTTACACGCTGGTCGTTTTGATCACCGCTTTCATTTACACTCCGGCTATTGTGGGTGTTTATGAAGAAGACACGATGGGCACGGTTTTCCAGAGTTATTCCATTACCTGGAGTCAACCCTGGCGGGTGATTCTCTACAATCTACTTTTAATACCTCTTGCAGGAATTGGTATCGCGGTCTTTCGTTTCTTCTGGTTAGCCGGGTACAATTTTATCAATATGGTGTTTGGACAATCTTGGCTCATGGGGTCAAAACTTACGCATATTGTGGGCTGGGCTACCCAGGTCGTGGCGCCGGGAACTCAGTCTTGTGTCGGCGGGGGCTCTTGTTGCGACGCTGCACCTCAATTAGGGAATTCCCTCACTTGTTTAATGAAGCTTCCAACTGATACGGCCCTAACGGGGACAGAAATGGCTTCAGCCATAATACTGTCTATCTTTTTCTTCCTTCTGTTCACTTCTGTTATTTCTTACGCTTTTTCGGTCTTTTCCGTTGGTGAAACCCTGATGTTCGTCATCTTTAAAAAGAAATCAGATGACGAAAACCTTTTGGAACGGAAAGATGAAGATGAGTTGGAAGAAGAAGATGAAGACGATGATTTGACCGATTTTGAGTCAGACGACGAAGACGATTCTTCTGATGACTCGGATGATGACGAGGATAAAGAATCTGAAAATGATTCCAAAGACAGTAATTCCTCCGACTCATCCGACGAGTAGAAGCAGCACGGCCTCAACAACGAGTTCCTACAAAGGTTAACGTAAAACCTTCTCTTATGTTACCGCTTAATTCTTGTGGTAGATAGGTAATTACTGTTATCTTTCTTGGCTAAAATTGAAGCTATTTCGATCAGAATTACTTCAGGGCCTTGAGCATCGGCTTTTTGAAATATCTGCAGATTCACTGCATGTCGAAGATGTAGTCTTTGAAGCGGATGTATTACCCTGCACCGTAACAGCGGTTCATCAGCCAGACGGGTATAAACTCACCCTGAGCTTTCAAATTCCATACCGCCTGACGTGTGACCGGTGTTTGGATGAATATCGCTTGGATAAATCCCTGGATATCGTGCTACGTTTGACTAACAATAAACTGCTGGTAGATTCAGAAGGAGACGATGTTCTCTACTTTCCTGACACCATGCTTGAAATCAATTTGACTCCCGTCATTCGTGATTACATCGCTCTGGCTTTGCCGGTTAAACATTTATGCAGTGCAGACTGCAAAGGATTATGTCCTAACTGTGGAATCAATAAAAATCATGATTCCTGTTCCTGCGATATGGAAAAACCTCCCTCACCTTTCGATCAGTTAATGAAATTGAACCTGGACGATTAGGAAGAAAAGTATTAAGGAGTTTGCATGGCATTACCGAAAAGAAGAATATCAAAAACACGCGGTCGGAAACGCCGCACGCATTATAAGGCAGCGAGTGTGAGCCACACAACCTGTCCTCAATGTGGACAGACCAAAATGCCACATCGGGTCTGTCCTAATTGCGGATATTATCGCGGTCGTCCGGTCATTTCAGCGACTGAATAACACACCCTACCAATGATTATAGCCCTGGACGCAATGGGGGGAGATTCCGCTCCGGCTTCCGTCGTACAGGGTGCTCTTCAAGCCCTATCTGAGACTCCGGACGATTATTCGTTTATTCTTGTGGGTGATGAAAACGCCATCCGCAAAGAAATAAACGGCACCCTCCCAAAGCGAATTTCCATCCTCCACACGTCTCAAGTCGTAGAAATGACTGACCGTGGCTCCAAAGTATTAAAATCAAAACCAGACTCTTCTATTGTCAGAGGAATCTCACTTGTTAAAGAAAACCAAGCCGATGGGTTCATCAGTGCAGGTCATACAGGAGCAATATTGACCGCTTCCTTTTTTTTACTGGGAAGGATTCAAGGTGTAAAGCGACCGGCTTTGGGTGCTTATATCCCCACACCAGTGGGTGGTAAAGTCCTTTGCGATGTGGGCGCCAATCCGGACGCTAAACCCCTGCATCTGCTGCAATTTGCCCTCATGTCTATCGATTATATTACCCGCATTGAAGGTGTTTCCAATCCGCGGGTGGGCTTAATCAATATAGGCGAAGAGCCGACAAAGGGTAGCGAATTATACCAGGAGACCTACGAACTATTATCTAAAGAATTGCCACATTTTATTGGGAATATCGAAGGCCGGCATCTCATGGATTGTGAAGCCGATATTCTGATCTGCGATGGATTTGTGGGAAACACCTTACTCAAATTCGCTGAAGCCTGGATCACTACCCTGGGCAATGAGATTAAAACCCGATCCATGGAGAGTTTTCGTACCAAAATGGGCGCATTATTATTGAAGCCGGTATTCAAAGATTTACAAAAACAATACGACTATGAAGAACATGGTGGCACCCCCCTCTTAGGCGTCAATGGAATTTCCATTGTGGCTCATGGAAGCTCTGGGCCAAAGTCAATTAAGAATTCTATTCGTGTCGCCAAAAAATGTATAGATAATCAACTGATTGCTCAGACACGTCACAGCCTGGCCGACTATAAAGGAACATCAAATTGAGAGCTACGATTACTGCTACATCCCGTTACATTCCTGAAAAGGTGATGACCAATTTTGATTTAGAAAAAATTGTGGATACCTCCGATGAATGGATCCGCACCCGAACCGGAATTGAAACCCGGCACATTGTCGCCGAAGGCGAAGCTACCGCCGCTATGGGTACCCGTATAGCCCGGGAACTGCTGGAAAAATCGGGGACCGATCCAAAGGATATCGACGCCATTATTGTGGCTACTGTGACCCCCGATATGTTGTTCCCTTCCACCGCTGCCCTGATCCAGAACGCTATCCAAGCTTCCAATGCCTGGGGCTTTGATTTATCTGGAGCCTGCACCGGGTTTCTGTTTGCGCTGGAATCGGGAGCCCGATTGGTGGAAACGGGGAAATATAAAAAGGTAATCGTCATCGGTGGTGATACTATGAGTTCCATACTTGACTATTCGGACCGAAATACATGCGTTCTGTTTGGTGATGGAGCTGGGGGTGTCTTGTTGGAGCCATCCGAGGATGAATCTGGTATTTTGGACAGCATTTTACGCATTGATGGAAGTGGCGCGCCCTATTTGCACATGCCTGGCGGCGGCAGTTTACATCCTGCCAGTCACGACACCGTGGATAAACATATGCACTACATTCACCAGGATGGGAAAGCGGTATTCAAGTTCGCAGTGAAAGGTATGGCCGATATCAGCGCTGAAATCTTGGAACGGAATGGCTATTCAGGATCCGACCTGAAACTGTATATCCCCCATCAGGCCAATAAACGTATCATTGATGCTGCCGCCAAGCGCTGTGGATTGAATTCTGAGCAAGTATTAATCAATATCAATAAATATGGAAATACAACGGCCGGAACAATTCCCATTGGAATCAGTGAAGCCACCGATGACGGCACTTTGGAGGAAGGTGACTTGGTTCTGCTGGCGGCCTTTGGAGCAGGCTTTACCTGGGGAAGTATTTTATTACGCTGGGGTAATGCACGATGAAAACGGCCTTTCTCTTTCCCGGACAAGGATCGCAGTATGTGGGCATGGGAAGGGATCTCTATGATTGTACGTCGCTCGGTAAAGATATATTCAATCAAAGCAACTCTGTTCTGGGTTATGACATTAAATCCATCATTTTTGAAGGTCCTGAAGAGACACTGAAGCAAACCCAGTATACTCAGCCTGCTATTTTTATTGTGAGTTACATCCTGGGAACGTTACTCATAGACGGGGGATATCGACCAGATGCGGTGGCTGGGCACAGCTTAGGCGAATACACAGCTTTATCAATTGCAGGCGTGTTTGATTTTGAAACGGCGCTTAGTCTCGTTAAACTTCGGGCTGAAAGTATGGCTATGGCAGGTCAAAAATCATCGGGAACTATGGCGGCAATTCTGGGATTGTCGGATGAAGCAGTCGAAGAAATCTGTCAGGATATCTCTACGGAATCACGTCCTGTAGTGCCTGCCAATTTCAATTCTCCCGGACAGTGTGTGATTTCTGGAGCAGTGGAAGCCGTTCATACTGTTATGGAACGGGCCAAATCCGCCGGAGCCAGTCGGGCCATTGAACTTAATGTTAGTGGCGCGTTTCATTCCCCGCTCATGAAGCCGGCACGGGAACCTTTATCCGAAAAATTGTCAACCGCCCAATTAAAGGACGCAGATATTCCGATTTATTCCAATGTGGATGCTCGTTCGGTCACAGATAAAACCATCATTCAGGATAATTTACTGAAACAGTTAGAACACCCGGTCCGGTGGGCGCAATCTATCCTTGCCATGGCAAATGACGGAATCGATCAATTTATCGAAGTGGGTCCGGGACGGGTTCTCCAGGGACTAAACCGCCGAATTGATCGCTCATTGAACACATCCGGGGTGGATGGCTTGGACAAACTGGAGGCGTATATTCATGCCTGATCTGGAAAACAAAGTAGCTATTGTGACTGGGGCTTCCCGTGGTATTGGTAAAGCCATTGCCACTCGCTTGGCTGAAGCCGGGGCTAAGGTTTATTGCATAAGTCGTTCACTTGAGGCGGTATCGGCAGTTGCAGACTTATTAACCGGGAACGGTTGGTCAGCTTTCGCCAAAGCATGTGATGTCTCTGATTTTGATCAAGTCCAATCCGTCTTTAAGGATATTGCCAGCGAAGCGGGTTCCATCGATATTCTGGTAAACAACGCCGGCGTTACTCGCGACACCCTATTGCTTCGGATGTCTGAAGATGATTGGGATTTTGTTCTCAATATCAATTTAAAAGGCGCTTTTAATGGCTTAAAAGCCGTCGTGCGATCCATGATGAAAAACCGATATGGACGCATTATTAATATTTCGTCAGTCGTTGGATTGACGGGCAATGCGGGACAAATCAATTATGCAACTTCAAAGTCGGGACTCTTGGGATTGACCAAGTCAGCCGCTAAGGAACTGGCGTCCCGCAATATTACCGTGAATTGCATTGCACCGGGATATATCGAATCTGATATGACCGATTCCCTCTCTCCGGAGGTAAAAGAAAACTTAATTAAACAAATCCCGTTGGGCCGGATTGGCACCGGGGACGATGTGGCAGCGCTGGTCCGTTTTTTAACCAGCGATGATGCCGGATACATCACCGGACAAACCTTTGCGGTCGATGGCGGGATGACCATGATTTAATCAAAGGAGGAAAACCATGTCAACGTTTGACAAAGTGAAAGAAGTGATTATTGATAAATTAGGTGTTGAGGAAAGTAAAATTGTCCCGGAAGCATCCTTCGTGGATGACTTGGGCGCCGATTCTCTGGACACTGTTGAATTAATCATGGAATTAGAAGAAGAATTCGGAATCGAAATTCCAGATGATGACGCCGAAAAAATCACCACCGTCGGTTCAGCCGTCGATTATATCGAAAGCAAACAAGCCTGATCGTATGAAACATAAACGGATTGTGATTACCGGTCTGGGAGTTCTTGCTCCGAACGGTAATAATGTTCCCTCCTATTGGGAAGCACTATTGGCTGGAAAAAGCGGGATTGGAACCATCACACGGTTTGATCTAGACGATTTTACCGTTCAAATCGCAGGTGAGTTGAAAGATTTCCATGCTGAGGAATTCCTGGACCCGGCACAAATCCGTAAATTAGATCCCTTTAGTATTTACGCCCTGGTTGCATCGCAGGAAGCCTGGAATCAAAGCGGTCTGTCGATCGATCAGGAAGACCCCACCCGAATCGGCGTCATGTTAGGTACCGGTGTGGGCGGAATCCAAACTCTGGAAAACCAGCATACGACGTTACAAACTCGATCTGCTCGTCGGGTTTCGCCCCATTTTGTTCCCAAAATGATCGCCAACATCGCCGGAGCTCAAGTATCCATCCGATTTGGACTTGAGGGACCCAATCAAACGGTGACCTCTGCTTGCGCCTCCGCCACCGACGCCATTGGATTGGCCGCCCGACTCATGCAATACGGTGACGCCGACGTCATGATTTGTGGCGGGTCGGAAGCCAGCATTACTCCCCTTACGATTGCTGGATTTGCAAACATGAAAGCCCTCTCGAAGCGAAATGATGCTCCGGAAGAGGCCAGCCGACCTTTTGATCGCGATCGGAACGGTTTCGTATTAGGAGAAGGCGCCGGTATCCTGGTTCTGGAGACATTGGAACATGCCCGTAATCGGGGAGCAAACATTCTGGCGGAATTGATCGGGTATGGTGCTTCGGATGATGCCTTTCACGTCACCCAACCGTCCCTTGCCGGTCCTGCCCGCGCGATCGAACTGGCACTCAAAGACGGCGACGTCAATCCAGAGGCGGTTGATTACATTAATGCTCATGGAACGTCAACTCCCTTCAATGATAAAAATGAAACGGCCGCCATCCGGGAGGTATTTGGTTCTGCCGCCACTAACGTAAAGATCAGTTCCACGAAATCTATGACCGGTCATCTTTTAGGGGCCAGTGGCGGAATCGAAGCCGTCGCGACGGTCATGGCCTTGCAGCATCAAGTCGCGCCTCCAACGATTAATTATACAACCCCCGATCCGGAATGCGATCTGTACTATATTCCTAACAATCCCGAATCGTTCTCGATTCAGATTGCCCTTTCAAATTCGTTCGGTTTTGGGGGGCATAATGCGGTTCTTTTAATGAAATCCTGGTCTTAAAATTCCTTGGGTCTGTTTCGGAAATTATTCAAACCACACGATTCCTCTCCCGACCCCTACCGGGCCATTCAGGATCGCATCCATTATCATTTTAAATCCAAATCCCTGTTAACTCAAGCGTTCACACATCGGTCCATCAATCCGGAACCGGACCGGAACTATGAACGACTTGAATTCTTGGGGGATGCAGTCATCGATACGATTATCAGCAAAGCCCTTATGGAAGAATATCCCCTCGGTGATGAAGGGCTCCTTACTCAAAAGCGTTCCGCCTTGGTGAATAAAGAATATTTGGCCAACATGGGTAGTTTGATTCAGGTGCTGGATTATCTCCTGATTGAAGATTCGGTCAACATGAGTATTGAAAAAATCGCAGTTAAACAACAGGCCAATCTTTTTGAATCTTTGATTGGGGCCATGTATCTGGATGGCGGATTACCACCCTGTGAGCGGCTTATTATGCAAACAGTGTGGAAACACCGAAACGAAGCCTGGCAATCCACCAATCACAAAGGGCACTTGATCGAGTTTTGTCATTCCCGATCCCTGGAATCTCCTCGATTTATTGTGTCCAAGGTAACCGGACCTGATCACCAGCGAACCTTTGAAGTCTTTGTGAAAATCGGAACGAAAGAATTCCGTCCTGGATTGGGCAGCAATAAAAAAACCGCAGAACAGTCTGCGGCTCAAATAGCACTCGACGAATTGCAGAAATCAGTGCGGGTATAATTCTCGTATTCGATCCCTGATTTCAGCAGCTCGTTCGTAGTTTTCCTGACTGACAGCTTCCTGCAGTTTCTCCTCAAGTATCTCTAGCGGTGGTACCGAAACAGAAGACGAGGAGGACTCGTCTTCATCAATTTCTTCTGATTCTTGAATTCCAGCTTCTTCCATGATCTTCTTAGACACAATTATGGGTGCGCTTAGGCGCAGTGCGACAGCAATCGCATCACTGGGACGAGCATCAATTTCCTTGAGTTCCATGTCCCGGCCCTGAATCTCCATCCGCGCGTAAAATACACCATCAACCAGATCGGTTATTTTCACTCCCGAAAGTTTGTACTGAAAGGACTGTATAATATTGCCAATAAGATCATGCGTAAGAGGACGTGGCGTTTCCATATATTCCAGAGCCAAAGCGATAGACTGAGCCTCAAACGCCCCGATAATGACGGGTAACAGTCGGCTCCCTCCTACTTCTTTTAATACCGCCGCATAGCTCCGGGATGGAGTATGAAAGGAAATTCGATCAACCTTTACGGCAATAAAATCGGTCTGGCTCATTGGATTTGGCTTAACTCCTTTTTTAACTGATCAATTTTATGAACGGGAGTCGGATCGGTTCCGTGAGCCATCGCACACCAGTAACTTACCCAATCGCCAAAGTGAATTAAATGGAGGAACCGTGAAAAGACATCCGGCCCGTTCACTTCGATCGTATGCTGTTGAGCGGCCCTTGAATTTATAATATTTTCAGATATCTGGCGGCGATATTTCACACGCGGATGACCGGACTTATCCATCAACCAGAGTATGGATATTGTATTCAAAAGCTGAGGATTATTTTCCCAGCCCACAATTTCGTTATGATTCATCTCCGGCAAATCGTTGCAATAGGCCAACATTTTACTGTTTTCAGCCAACTGTCCTTTCCAACGAATAGCGGCAATTCCTGTGAATTCCGATTCGCCATATATGACGGGTATTGTCTGGTAAATCGATTGCGCTAATTGATAGGTGGGATTATCTGAAGACGCTTCACTATAAGTTACGCGAACGGAGCTTAACAGGGATTGGGCTGTTGTCAATTGATGGGTGGGATCGTCTCCGGAAATAAATCCTGCTTTAATTCCTAAATATATCATCGGGACGAATGAGTACGCCAAGGCCGCCCGGGGTTGCAGTCCTCCAGGAATGGAGACACGATCAAAGCCATTTTCCTCCAGGCGTTTTTCCAATTGCCCGCCAGTAGTGATGCCAATGACAGTCGCCCCACGTGACACTCCATCATCAAAAGCCGACAGGGTCTCTTCCGTATTCCCAGAATAAGATGAACAAATGACTAACGTGGATTCATTAACCCAGGCGGGCAACCGGTAATGACGGTTAACCACAAAGGGCACCGTCAGTTGATCCGCCATTAGTGCACGGACAACATCGCCTCCTATAGCGGATCCGCCCATGCCTGTTACCACCACGTTCCGGACAAAGGAATAGTCCCGGTGTAATTCAATCCCTTGACCAATAGCCATGGCTGAAGCCATGTGATCGGGGAATTCAAAAATCGAAGCTTTCATATTTTTAGGATCCAATTCCATTAAGCGTCCTATCGTTTACGGTTCAAAATATAATCGGTGAAGGCTTCCAGAGGTTTACGTTTTTCCTCCGGAATCACCTTTAAACTTTCTTTGGCCTGTGTGCCGAATTCCTGGGCTTTTCTTTCCGCCAACTCACGAATGCCCTGCTCTATAAAAAACGTGCGCAATTGTTGAAGTGTATCTCCCATGTCCAAAGAACGGACGTGATTGTAAAACGATTTCCATTCCTGAGGATATTGTTCCCGAGCCAAGATTGTAAGGACGGTTTGTTTTCCTGACAAGACGTCACTTCCAAGACTTTTCCCCATCATGCTGGTGTCCGAATATATTTCCAGGAGATCATCCTGAATTTGAAAGGTCTTCCCCAGGTTCAATCCATAGGATTGTAAGTGGGCACGAGTATTATCATCCTGGTTACCTAAAATAGCGCCTAGTTCGGCGCAAAGCCCCAGAAGCCATCCCGTCTTCTTCTCAATCATGGTAAAGTACTGGGAGAGGCTGATCAGGTTATTTTCCTCGAATTCCTTGTCATAGGCCTGGCCTTCACAAACCATCAGGGTTGCTTGATTAAATGCGCGTACCGCATCTAGTTGTCCCGTCTTCAACTTGGAAATGCACAGTTGTCCAATAGCGTAAAGCCCATCTCCCGCCAGAATGGCAGTGGACTCATCCCATTTAAAATGGACCGTTGGTTTGCCATGGCGAATGTCATCGTGATCCATAATGTCATCATGAACCAGGGTAAAGTTGTGGAGCAATTCCACAGCCAGACTGGCATTCAAAATGTCCTCTGGTTGGGCATCAAAAGCTTCCCCGGTTAAATGAACCAATATGGGTCTCAACCGCTTCCCTTCCCCATCCAGAATGTAACGGACAGGTTCGTAGAGATAAACGGGCGAATCCTCAAGGGGCAGCTCACGAAGCGCCTGGTTCGTGGCGTACCGGATCGATTCCAAACGTTTGAGGAAGGATTCAGTCACCTGTTTCAAGTACCAGTTTCCCAATTGAGTTTAGTTTCGTCATCACTATGGACCGAATTTCTTCCATACGCTCCGGAGTGGTGGCTTCAAAACGACAAACGATGACCGGTTGGGTGTTGGAGGATCGCACCAAGCCCCATCCGTCGCCAAATTTAATCCGTACCCCATCCACGGTGATACAATCAAAATTGGTAGTGAAATAGTCGGCGGCTTCTTTCGCAATCCGGAATTTCTCCTCGTCGTTTTCCGCTGCAAACCGTAATTCAGGAGTAGAATAATACTTGGGAAGCTCCGCCACTAGATCACTTAATTTCCGGGAACTGCGGGAAAGCATTTGCACGGCCCGTGCAGCCACATATATGGCATCATCATAACCGAAATAATCGTCAGCAAAGAATATATGGCCGCTCATTTCGCCACCCAGTTTGCAGTTCAATTCTCCCATTCGTTGCTTAATAAGTGAATGTCCAGTTTTCCACATCACGGGAGTGCCGCCATACTTAAGGATCATGTCCTCCAAAGCCTGTGAGCATTTGACATCAAATAATATTTCATCACCGTCCTGGATCACTTCCGGTAAAAATAGCGCCATCAATTGATCTGCCCAGACAATGGTTCCCTGATCATCCACAACGCCGACTCGGTCGGCATCGCCGTCGAAGGCGACGCCAATATCATAGTCGCCGGATTTCATCATGGCGATTAGGTCCGTGAGATTTTCTTTCACCGTGGGATCCGGATGATGGTTTGGAAAACTCCCGTCAATGTCACAGTACAATTGGGTTAAATCCACACCCAGCCGTTTAAAAATTTCCGGCGCTACCAACCCGCCAGCGGCATTTCCACAATCCATGACCACCTTTATCGGGCGTTCAATGGTGATCTTTTCCACCACCATATTCATATAGTCCGGTTTTAGGTTATGAGCGGTTTCCTGCCCTTCTCCAACCTCAAAATTCCCGGATTCAATGATTTCCCGTATTGATTGAATCGATGCGCCATAGACGGCTTTCTTGAATAAGGACATTTTAAAGCCGTTAAATTCCGGAGGATTGTGACTTCCGGTAATCTGCACAGCTCCATCCACACCCAATTTGAACATACTGTAATAATTCACCGGGGTCGGGAGTTGTCCTAAGTAAATGACGTCTAATCCCGTAGATAGGAGTCCTTTTTTATAACTTTCCAATAATTGCGGAGTGGATAACCGCACATCGCCACTGAGGGCAATTTCTCTGGCGCCATTCCGTTTAGCATAGGTTCCAAACCCCTTCCCCAATAATTCAACCACATCTGGGGGGAAATCTTCCGCTACCCGGCCGCGAATATCATATTCACGAAAAATATATTTATTCATTTTATCCTCAAGTGATTCGTTCTACTCATTCAGAAATTAATGACCAAATTCTGTTTCTACGTCTCCGATGACTTCTCGAAGACTTCCATTAACCCGTTCCAATAATGCCTGGGCTTCTTCACGGGAACAAGATTTTCGCGCCATAACAATGGCAGTTTTCACTGATCCGCCTGAAGATTCCAAAAAAGTTTTGGCTCGATCATAATCTAAGCCGGTTAATTGTGAAATAATTCTGCTTCCCCGATCCACAAGTTTATTATTAACCACCTGGAGATCTACCATCAAATTACCATATACCTTGCCAATTTTTATCATGGTAGTGGTAGAAATCATATTTAATACCATTTTTGTGGCAGTCCCGGACTTCATGCGCGTGGAACCAGTAATAATTTCCGGACCTACAGGAACAGCAATCAGCACATCTACCTCAACTGGGACTAAAGGGGCCGGATTACAAATTAAATAGACTGTGCTGGCTTGAATCTCCCTGGCATAGGTTAACGCGGAAATCACATATGGCGTGGCGCTGGATGAGGCAATACCGATGACGCAATCTCCAGCGGTCACCCCACGGTCTTTCAGATCACGCACGGCATCTTCCGGTTTATCTTCCGCTCCTTCGATGCTGCGCACCAAAGCCTCAGGTCCTCCAGCGATGATGCCCTGGAACCATTCCCTTGGCGCTGAATAGGTGGGCAGCATTTCGGTGGCGTCTAATACCCCTAATCGTCCGCTGGTACCAGCCCCGACATAGAAAATACGATGTCCGGATGAAATAGCTTTTACTGTCAATTCCACCGCCTTGGCGATTTCCGGAAGTGTTTTCCGAATCGCCGCTGCGATCTCTTCATCCTCCCGGTTAATAATTGCTAAAATTTCCGGGACAGTTTTCCGATCAATTTGATAGGAATTTGGATTTTGTTGTTCCGTTTGTAAATCTTTTCTTGTCTTCGGTACCTGGTTCACCGGCACTACCATCCTTTCCCGTAGGCTAAGGTCATCGAACAATTATCAAATGCATCAGTAAAATTACGAATGTAAACTCCTATTTGTTTTCGTTAACTTGATAAATTGTAATTCTTCAAAATAGGATTTGTTGAGTCTGAAACCGATGGTAAATCTGATTCTATCCACTGATCATATCAATGTGGATGAGCTCTGTGACCTTTGTTTGTCCCTGGGTGCTCATTCTGTAAGTGTTGCGCCTCAGAACAGGGATGAGACCTGGTTCCAAGAACCAGGAGAAGTACGACATTGGACAGCGCCACGTGTCGTCTGTATTTTAGAAAATGAGACGGATGGCAAACACTTGCTTCAATCCCTGGAAACATACTATCAACGCCCATTAACTCATTCAATCTCCACCGTTCCGGAGAAAGATTGGGTTCAGGCTACGCGAGACCAATTTCAACCCCTGCAGGTTGGGGATGTACTATGGGTGCTCCCGCCATGGGCACCGCAAGAGCGGTATCAGGAGCCCAGGTTAATCATTGAACCGGGGCTGGCCTTCGGAACCGGCTCCCATCCTACCACGCAAATGATTCTTCGTTGGTTAGGTGAAAATTCTCTGAGAGATAGGACGGTTATTGATTGGGGCTGTGGATCCGGAATATTGGGCCTGGCAGCTCTGAAACTGGGCGCGTCCAAAGCTATTGGCGTAGACATTGATCGGCAAGCCTTCCAAGCAAGTCGGGATAACGCCCAACTGAATGCCATGGAATTTCCGGTCTATCACCCCGAAGATATCCCGCCTAAAACGGTGGATATCATTTTGGCCAATATTCTGGTGAATCCTCTTATCGAATTAAGTGGACGTTTCGCGAAACAGGTTACGGCTGGCGGCATAGTATTATTGACGGGAATCCTAGAACCTCAAATAGACGCCGTGATTTCCGCTTACCGGTCTCACTTCAACGTCACACAGGTCGATCAAATAGACGATTGGGTATTATTAGCAGGGATACGAAATGATTAAACGGCTGGACCGCTATCTACTCCAACAGTTTTTACAAATTCTGAGCATGGCCTTGATCGGGTTCATCACTATCTTTGTGATTGTGGACTTAATTGAAAACCTGGACCGGTTCATTGATAATGCCGTTCCGGCAAACATTATCCTGACGTATTATGGTTATTCCATTCCCTGGTTTGTGAACATCGGTTTCCCCATGGCAACGCTGATTGCCACGGTGTTTAGCGTTGGCTTAATGGTTAAGCGAAATGAGTTCACCGTGATAAAAGCATCGGGGATCAGCCTCTATCGCGTTGCGCTGCCGTTGATTTTACTGGGATTCCTACTCAGCGCCTTTTCTTTTGAATTGGAAAACCAGATGGTGAGCTGGGGAAACGAGCATCGTTTTAATATCGAACGGCAGTACATCAAAAAGAAGAGTCGTTCGTCCATTCCAAAGATGCGAACCGTATTAACCAATATTTTCTTACAAAAGCAAGGCCACCAGCACATCTCCATCGCCCGCTACCATACCCGGAAACAGGTTGCTGAGAATGTCACTGTTATCAATCTTTCCCAAGATCGTATCGCGGAGCGCATCGATGCAAAATCGATCACCTGGATTGATTCGCTTCAACAGTGGGCCGCCACGACCTATTCTATCCGAACGTTTGATTCAACCGGATTGGAGCAGTCAGCACATATTGCTGAAGGGGATACACTGGTGGATTTGGGATTCATCCCTGAGGATATCGCGAAGCGATTTAAATCCCCGGACGAACTGAATTATACCGAATTGGCGGCCCGGATTAAAATGTTAAAGGAAAACGGCGTGAACACCACGCGTTGGGAGGTGGCGCGACAATTTAAAATCTCCTTTGCTTTCACCAATCTTATCGTGATTCTTTTCGGCCTGCCCTTGGTGGTGCTGAAACCCAAAGGCGGACTTTCATTCGGTGCGGGAATGAGTGTTTTTGTGATCTTCGCGTATTACGCGTTTATAAAATTTGGGCAAAGCCTGGGTTATCAAGGATTGTTATCGCCATTGGTATCCGCCTGGCTGGGGAATGTGGTCTTCACATTGGGCGGAATTATTCTATTATTAAGTGTAAGGAAATAATCAGGGAACCGGAGCCGGCGCTTCCGGTGTCGGCGGTGGAGTTTTGGATCTCCAACCTTTAAAACTGGTGATAACCAGCGACGTCGACAAATTGAGACCTTTGAGGGTATGAATCCAGATACCGTTACGGAAAGCCAGGGCAAAATCAAAAACAATCGGACCTTTATGGAATCCAAAGCCCAGCCCCAGTTGTTTTAAATCCTTTCCACCCCAGGCATATCCAATTCGCAAGGGAAAACTCTCAAACCGGGTTAATTCAGCTCCCAAACTCCAGGTCCACCCCGCCCGGGCAAAAAAACGGTCTTCAAATCCCGTGACCATATCTGATGCGACCAGCACATCCTGAAAACGCTTGGAAACCGACACTCGAAACAACGATGGATAATTAGTTGTAAAACTTATCGGTTTTCCATTGGCGTCCACATTGTACACCACCTGTTGATCACTCGTAAATAGCGCCGTATCAGACCATGATTGGGCGCTAAGACTATCAATAGTGTAGGAATATTTAATAGCCATGGAATCGGTTATGATGGTTCCATTCCACACTAAATGCCAGAGATCATCCTTATTTCCAAAGACGTTATCAGAACCACCGAGAATATCTTTGATTAAGCTGGGTTTATTCCAATTAATCTGACCAATGGCATTGGTAATGGAAAACCCAATACGCCATCCATCCGCGAATTCATCGGACACCATACCAATATCCAATCCCATACCACTTCCACCGATACCCTGACGTAAAAAATACGTGCCGGATCCATACACGGGTTTACCATCAATGGTCACCAACTCAGCGTGGCTGGAATCGGGGTCGATGCCCAGGTAAAAAATTCCCTGCAAATATTTTAACGTCGCTCCAATAGCAAAAGATTGAAATGGCATCGAAAAGGTGAAACCGTATTCAGCTACGGCCAGCATTTCCAGATTAAACTCCATATCCAGGCGAGGATCATGAGCGTTCCCATACAGGAGTAGGCGCATGATGCCCGGTGGAATTCGGGCGTTGGTGATGAACATTACATTGGAGGTAAGGGCCATGTTCCCGGAAGAATAATTTAGTAATGGAATAGGAAAATGAAGATCCTGATAGAGGGTTAGTCCCTGATCACGGAAATAAGTATCGTAAAGTAAATTCTTTTTCCCATCTGTCAGCGTGTCTCCGCTGATAGAATTGAGATTCGCTAAGGAAAAATAGTTGCTCACCAATCCGGCGTCAAATCCAAAGACTTGGAGCATAAACGGTTTGTCGGTCTGATAGGCCAGTAACGCTGGATTAAATCCCACGGCAAATAACCCGTCGGCGATAGTACCGTAAGCGCCTCCTAGCGCCACACTCCGGGGGTCGCGCTTGGTCTGAGCCTGTATCAAGGTAAACCCGATTAAAACATGGATCAGGACCAGACGCAATTTCATTGACGGCGCTCCCCTTCCACCACAGGATTTAGAACCAAGCCAATTCCAGGTTTATTTTGACTCCGAGAATTATCCACCAGTTTGAAATACCATCCACTGTGATCAGAAACGCCGGAACTCACATCGGTCACCCGGATACGGAGGCTATCGCGCTGATTCAGGGATAAGGCACTGATTCCCGTGGACGTAATGGGCGTCCAAAGGAAGGAATCCACATTGGCGATTTCCGAAGCGATGGGATTCCAAATGGCCTCATTCGACCAAATCGTATGGGCGCCAACCGCATAATCCAGATTGACTTTGGATACGTTTCCAAAAGTTTTCCATCGAATAACATAATCGCCGTTCATATCCAAGGTTTCCCCTCCATTGGGAAAAACGATAACCAGTTCATTGGAGGGATTTTCCAGCATACCCGTAGAACTTATCCGGAAGGTGATTGTGGATTGTATCCTGAGATAATCACCCAGTGAAAAATAAACACTGGATCCACCAGACCCGGTTAAATGAAACCGGGGTACTACGTAATGATTACCAAAATCAGTAATTAAACGGATCTTACTGGTATCGATACTGGCAACATGGGTAATCACACCCGGTTCCAAAACAGCTCCTGGTATTCCCTGGCTGGCTGTATCCGATACAAAAGCGGCGGGATCGGGTAAAATAATCTTCACCAGTGTGTCCACATAGGAAATCACCGTATCTACGCCCGACCCGGTGCTCCTTACGAGATAGATTAAACCGTCCACACATTCGGAATAATCGTTCATTACGTCAAAGATATAGAGATTTCCAAGATCGGGAGCCAAATCAGCGCAACTGCTTACATAGTACAAACTATCGGTTGGACTCCACCCTTCCTGGGCCACCAGAGAATCTTTGAAGGTTTGGATACTTTCCGGCGTCAGGTCTAGGGGAAAGAGTGAACGATTGGAGGTCAACATGGCAATTTCACCGCCAAAAGGAAGATGATTGATCACATGGGTCCCAATATCCGCCTGAATTAGAGAGGAACGAATACGGTTTCGTGTTGTGAAATCCATCTCCGCCAAAGGAGATCGGTTCACCGGAATAAAAGTCATGGGCTCAATAGACACGGCAAAAGGAGCAATTAAATGATAGCTTCCACTAATCGAAGCGCCCACTTCAATGGTGCCCCGACCATCGATTTTGGCTGAAGATTCAACCGTGACATCCTTTGGATTGGATGCCAAGAAATCCACAATCGTAGATTCGCCGGGACCTGGCGGAACGGTAACACTATCCATATAAACTGAATCACTGGGCGAAGCATAGATCAGGCTGGTGGTCCCTTCTTTGCTTAAACGCAGAATAGTTTTCACGGTGTCACCGCTCTCCGTGGGACTCCCTAATACGCCTACAGCATGAACTATAGATGAATCCCCGAAATCGTTAATACCTATCAAACGCATATCCAAACTCACGGGAAGACGAATTTGGTTCAACATTTCAAATTCAATCCGCACATCGGTGAACACCATTCCTGTAAATCCCTGGGGAATTCCGGATATGGATTGATTGGTTGGAGGAAACGACTGGATTAAATTGGCTTGAAGGGATTCAAAATCCAATTCATTCACCTGGACCGCGATGCTGAATCGACCCAACTCAGAACCGTCCAACGGTATCCCGATTTGTTGACTATGGACAATTGCTTGAATATCGATGGTTAATTCAGTTAGGGCGCTGTCAGGACTAATGGGATTGGAAAAAGTATAACCGTCCAGATTAAAATATTGCTCTATGGGTGAAGGTGCCGAGGCGGATAACACCGTGTCAATTTTTACGGAGTCAGAACCAACCGGAGGTACAAAATTGCGGAAGTTGAGTTTGAAATCAATATCAAATGGGAAGGTACTTCGAAGGTTGCTCACATAAATTTCATTTATATCCAATCCCGTGTTTGTGGCAAAGACGCCCGAATATATTTCAACGTCCGAAGGAAATTCGATGGAAGGCAAGGTTGGCGATAAATCGGTTTCCGCCAGTGTGACGACAGCTTCACTGACTCCAGCAATCCTGAGACGAATTGAAAATTGAACCCGAACAGAATCACCGTCTCGGATCGTTACCGTGGGGGCCACGGTTTCCGAAGCAATCCCGAATCCGAATTCCATACGAATGGCCGTACCCAGAGAATCACCTCCGATCAACGTGTGCTGAAGAAAGGATTCGTCCCGGGGAATTGATGCCTGAGTATGACTGGCCAGGGTATCCAGGGGGGTGTGAGTATCCGTTAATAACCGAAAGACGGCATTTTCAACCGCCGTTGGTACACCGCGATTAACCAGGGTCGTGGCAAACAGACTGGAATCGGTGCTTCCGTCGGGAGCAATCACAATGGCATCGATAGAAGACACAAATACCGGAACCTGGTCCGGTGGAATCTCCGGAAGATTGATATCAATACGGGCTGTAGTATCAAAGGAGGCCGCCAGTTGATTCCAGACGGAAGAGGATACCACTTTATCACCAACGGCAGGTAGCGAGAAAGGAATATTATTTGTATCAATAAGACCGGCGGGAGCAATTGGTATTGACAGTGAGATTACCGTATCAATGAGTACATCCAGAGTGGGCGAGTATACCGGCTCCGGATTTGCCGATACGTTGGCGTCCACGGGAATCTGCAAGTAGGAGGCGTCAATGGATTTGGTGGGCAGTTCACCTGTAAACTGAAGTTGAATTCCGGATGAATCGGGGGTTACAAAAAAGGTGGAGTCGTCCACCATGTCCTTTATGGGATAGGTATCCGTCACCAGCGGTAACTTGATATCCACAAACCAGGTGGGGGTCTCGAAGTTGGACGGACTTTGGAAATCACAGCCGGTCAGACTGAACAGGGCCAGAATAAACAGACCGATCCCCAAACCGGCTTTTTGCTTTTTATTGAATCTCAGGCGCATGAATTTGAGTGTCGACACTTCCGAATAAGACAGGTAAGTTTACTCTATCCGGAGTTCAATTGTGAATATAAAAAAACCCTGAAATTCAGTGAATATTCACAGGGTTTATTGTTACTTAATGGAGTACCGGTTGGCTAACAAATAGGTTATTTTAAAAGTAACATTTTCCGTGTTGTGCGAAACTCTTTTTCACCTTGAACCGCCTTCGCTGAGAATTGGCAAATGTACATACCGCTGGGAACCGTCCGACCGTTTTGGTTTTTTCCATCCCAAATGATATGCTTATAACCACCTGATTCGCCGGCTGATTCCCAACGGATCACTTCTTCACCCTTCAAATTGTAAATGACAATTAATACATCACTGGCTTCAGGTAATTGATATTGAATTCGGGTAAAAGGATTAAACGGGTTGGGAAAATTTTGTCCAAGGGCATAATAATCGGGAATATCTTCCTGTATTTTTCCTGAAGGAGGTCGCAAATTCATATAATCAACATGTTGAGTAGTCTCCACATTCTCACCATTACTGGAAACCGTTAATTTCAATGTAAAACCATTATCCAACATGGTACGTGAATAGGATGAAGCTGTACTTTTCGCATACCAGGTATTGGAACCATCAAATTTCACATACCACTGATAGTTTATCCGGTCCCCTCCTCCCGTCGTTACGGCAGTCCAGGTTCCGATTTCCTTATATTCCAGTTCGGTGGGACCTGATATATCAGCAGTAAGAGAAAAGGTAAACTGCTGCGATCTTAAGCGATAAATGGTTTGATCATGGTAGGCTTTAGCCCAAAGTTTCAGTGTATAAACTCCGGATGGGTTCTCTATATACCAATTGTAAGAAACATTTCCACTCGGGGAAACGTTAGTACCGTCCTCAAGGACGGTTTGCAAACTTGTTCCTTTATACACCTTGGCTACTAAATAACAATAATTGGTTAGGCGAAAACTAAAGTTTGCCGCGTTAATACTTGATTGAATAGAAATATTTTTTATATCCGCTCCCTGCGAATAGGTTCGATTTCCGGTCGTATTAGTCCATCGTTCCGTGATTGCGATATTTTCATTGTGATGACGGACGCTGGCGATGCTGGTGGGTCCATTTAATCCGGTCAATTCATCCAGGTATTGTAAATCCCAGGTATATTTGTAAATTGCATTGTTGGCGTTATCCACCACCCACACATCCCCGAAATAGTCGGATTCAACTCCTGACAGTACAACATTATCATTAAAAGACTTTTCTTTGTAAATCCGCCCTTCGCCGTTCTCAACTGCTTCAGCCTCAACTAAAAATAACTTTCTGAGTTTCCAGTCAACCAGGTAAAGCCTGCGGTTGGAGGTAGAGTTCACACCGGTGCCGCTTTTCCTGACGGCAATCCCGCATATACCGCTTAAATCCTGGTAATAGGCATTGGTTGCGGGATTATAGAGGAATGTGATCGGACCGTTTCCCCAATATGAACCATAATTCCAGCCCCATAATTTTATCGGTATAATTTGATTTAAACTGTTATCAACAACCCATAAAACATCATCAAGATAATTCGTATTGCCAAAATCATCCACATCAAGGTCCCCGGGATTTTGCAGAATGGATTCACCAAAAGTAGAAAAGTAGTTGGGGTAAATTTCCTGATTGGTTGAATTATATTGGAGGTTGACAATACGACTGTTACGGGTGTCAGCAACGTAAATATTTCCAACTCCATCGATAGTTATACCAGAGGGGTAAATAAATTCGTTATCATTTATGCCCGCTTTGCCAAAAGTCTTTGACCAATTTTTATAATCTCCATACACAATACGATCCCATGAATCGTCAAGAACAAAGCCCAGAAGATCTCCATTTAAATATACGATTGCAGTATTTGCAATGTGGGAAAATAGATCCGCGTTCGGGTCTTTTGAATGAACGTAGGCAAGGTCCAATATGTAATGACCCGTATCAAAATAATAGGGCGTTAGCATAGTAGAATTCTGACCAAGCACAAAGGGTCTGAATAAAACCACCAGGAAAGTGACAATTATTATACGTTGGTAAAGATGAAAAAGGCTGGAATACATTTTTATTCCGGTCTTGATTTCCTAATCTTTTCGAGCTGGATTTGAGCCTCTTTTCGCACGGGGTGACCTTTTATCCTTTTCCCTCTTTTCCCAGGTATGAAGTAGTCTACGTAATAAGGGTCCGAAGCAGCCAGATACTCTAAGTGAGCGATCACTCGCGGATTGTCTAAGTGACCCAGAATTTTAACAGCATCCTTCCGAACAGCAGGTACCTGTGAGTAATTCGTTGTTAATGGTATCATCGTATCTTGAAGACGTTCCTTGGTTTGTGAGGATAGAATTGTCCCTGTATCTTCGATAGCTTGCATTGCAATCATTAACGTAATAGTCTCAAGTACGATCTCACGCTCCATATCCCCGGGCCTGTCCAGAGCATCTAACAAGGCCAGGATGCCTTTATCGCTAAAACTGGCGAGGGCCTGAGCTGCCGGGCGTGATCCTCCAGCATAAATAGAGTTTATCAGTACGGGGATAGCTTTATCATTGCCGGTTTCCCCGACTTTTTTTACCAATAAATGATAATACTCACCCCAGGCTTCAGCAGGTCCGCGAACGATTGTCCAATAAGAATCATTTTCCGAACTAAGTAGGTTAATAAGCATTTCAGAAATTTCTTTATCTGTCAGTAGAGTCATTGGAGTTGACTTCAAAACCTTAGCCCGTTCTTGCCAATCAGGGTGTTTCAAGCCTGCTATTACTTCAGATTTATTGAAAGTTATTTCCGGTTGTTTTTGACCAATTGAGAAAGTTTGGATTGAAATAATGGCTGCAACAAAAAATTTCAACATACTACTATTCGGTATTGTCATTTGATCCCTCTGCATTTAATAGGGAGGCCAACTTGAATGGATCCACCCTGTTGGATAGTTCTCACGTGTTGGTGTTCCTCCAGTATTATAGACTGCATCGTAAATTAGGTCAAGTTGCGTAGAATCTATACCTTCAAAATCAATCGCTCTACCGAACATGTGCAAAGAGGTTGGAGAGCTTCCGGGGATCCTAGCGTTACGGTCCGGGTTCCTCCAGGCGCTGGATATTAACGGAGGCCAGGCCCAGTTTAAACTATCCCAACCTAAATCGGTCAATTGCTCCACCACTAAATCTGCATAAGATCCCAAATTGGTTGTATAGGTCTCGCTATGGCGATCCCAGTCCAATAGGGCTATTCCGCTGTAAGTTCGGTCCCCGGTGTTCAATGCCCTCCCTGCACATGTACCGCAAATATCATCCGAATTTCCTGATAAATGTTTCCCATCCCAAAACCAATAATAAGTACTGGCGGTATCCTTGACAATAAAGGCGCTATCCGGTTCAGGTCTTATCGATTCCTCACCAAGCCCTTCACAGCTATATATCAGAGTAATGAGTATCAATATAAAAAGTAAATATTTTCTATTCTGTATTTGCCGTTTATTCCCATCTAACCTTTCATTAGTCCTTCTACCTGTTTTGGTTTTCAAAATATTATCCTGATAAAATAGTAATCCAAAACTCTTACTAAGAAATTTATTTAGTGGTTTAATAATAAGCCTTAAACAATAGAAATTAGTTAACATTTTTCCCGAAACTATTTAATATTCGAATGAGTTTTCCAACTTTCTTCACCCGCCACTCTCCATCAATTTTCCTGAACATTATATTTTCTCTATGTTTTATCCCAAACCTCCAGGCGCTGGCGGAATCCGGCTCTGAGGCGCTGAAATAGATCCAGGTTTCTGCCCGGGCGATTTGATCGTTCAGCACCCGGATGGTATCGACTTCCATTTCAAAGTCCCAGGTGCCGGTTAAATTGGCTCCCGGTGGGGTCAGGGCCAGAAATAAAGAATCATCCCATCGGTTCTGAGAATGATCGAAAATGGTTCTCAGTCTTCCCCACAGTAAAAACCGGGCGGAAGTACTGTCACCGTGCTGATACACCCGGGCTATTCCATCGGTGATTTTCAGGATGTTCTGCTCTTTGATACCCTGCTCAAGATTATTCAGGATTATACGGATTTGGGCTTCATCTGATAGCGGTTTTGGCGGAGGAAAGGATTGGCCCGCCAGGTTGGTCATCCCGGAAAAAAACATACCGGTTATGATTAAGAATTTTTTTAAACTCATTGAAAAAAATATTAAATGGTATGCGGAATATATATTATTCGGGGGGGGCAAGGTTTTTTTTAAAATTTAATTTCAAATTGATCAACATTAAGCAATTATTACGGAAATGTTTCCCGCAAATAAGCGGAATAATAAAAATCTTTTGCCACGTATCCATATTCATTCGCAACCGGATTTCGATGCGGTTCTCTTTCCGTTTCATCTCTTCGGTAAGGACCCAGATTGTAAAGTGTGGCAAATATTTCAACCCGGTTGGCGATATCAAAGCCGGCGTCTTTCCACCGTTTCAGAATCATGGCTGAATAGGCTGCCGCAATAAATAAATTCGAATCGGGAAAGATAAGATAATTAATCATTTCGTCTCTCGTCATTTCACCCGGAATGATATTTTCAAATTTTCCCCCAAGGTAATACGGACTGTTTTTATCTTTTAGTGTTTTCACAACCCATAAGGCCGTGCTAACCCGCACTTGTGCAATTCCAATGGAATTATCCCGGCCATTCCGGGCTATCAGCACGTCCAAAGATGCGTCCAGTAAATTATAGTGCATCCGGCGATCCGCATAAATAGCGCTGACCAGTAATCTGGAAGGTATCCCAAATACCGCGGCAGCCTTATTAATCTGACTATCGTATTGTTTTAAAAGAGTAATTGTCTTCTCAAACTCTTCACCGTTCGCCGGTTGCGTTAGAGTCGAAACAAGGAGGCAAACAGCAACACACGTAAAAAAGGATGACATCCGTAAATTCGACCGGCTCCTTCCCTGAAGATTGAATAGTACCGGAGAATTCCGATTCATGTATCTTTGGCGATTGAGATACAAAGAATCCCGTTTGTCATATCTTTTTCTATTTTATAATCATCCCCCTGTTTCCAACTTTTCATCCTCCATACCGCTAACGAACTAATACCGATAATGCTCCGGTTTATAGGGACCTTCCTTGGGCACACCGATATAGTCGGCTTGTTCGTCCGTGAGTTCGGTGAGGGTGACGCCCAATTGGTCCAGATGAAGCCGGGCCACTTCCTCATCCAGTTTTTTCGGCAGCCGATAAACACCTATTTCTGGACGATCCTTGGCCAACGCCATTTGTGCCAGAACCTGATTCGTAAATGAATTGGACATGACAAAACTTGGATGACCCGTGGCGCAACCAAGATTTACCAACCGTCCTTCCGCCAGTACAAAAATCTGGTGCCCATCTTCAAAGGTGTACCGGTCAACCTGGGGTTTGATTGTTTCTTTGGCAACAGTGGGATCTGAATCCAGACGATCCATCTGAATCTCATTGTCAAAATGTCCGATATTGCAGACAATGGCCTGATCTTTCATGCCTTTCATGTGTTCCAGGGTGATGACATCCCGATTACCTGTAGCCGTAACAAAAATATTGGCTTCACTCAATCCCTGCTCTACGGTCACCACTTCATAGCCTTCCATACTGGCCTGGAGCGCACAAATCGGATCAATTTCAGTAACCAGAACCCGAGCACCGTAGCCCCGCATGGACTGAGCGCATCCTCGTCCTACGTCACCATATCCGCAAATCAGCACAGTCTTCCCGGCAATCATCACATCCATGGCCCGTTTGATCCCGTCAGCCAGGGATTCGCGGCAGCCGTAAATGTTGTCAAATTTAGATTTGGTGACGGAATCGTTCACATTGTAAGCCGCCACTAACAGGGATTGATTGGCTTCCATCTGCAGAAGACGGTGGACCCCTGTCGTGGTTTCTTCCGATACCCCGATTAAATTTTCCACCACTTTGTGCCAGTGGTTGGGATCTTTGGCTAAAACTTCCCGGAGCAGTTCTTCGACGATCCGTTCTTCTTTGACCTTGGTTGTGATTTCAGGAACCGTTTGATGCTTGGCATAATATGCTTCCAATTCATACCCTTTGTGGACCAGCAACGTCGCATCGCCCCCGTCATCCACAATCAAATTCGGTCCCTGGTCACCGGGGAACGTGAGCGCCTGCAATGTGCACCACCAGTATTCTTCCAGACTTTCCCCTTTCCAGGCAAAAACCGGAGTCCCGGTTGCGGCGATGGCTGCGGCGGCGTGATCCTGAGTTGAAAATATATTGCAACTGGCCCAGCGAACATCGGCGCCCAGTTCTTTAAGGGACTCAATTAAAACCGCTGTTTCAACCGTCATGTGCAACGATCCTGTGAGTCGGTAACCCGCTAAAGGTTTTTCGGGTCCGTATTTCTTGCGAGTGGCCATGAGGCCCGGCATTTCTTTTTCGGCAATGCCGATGGCTTTTCGCCCGGCGTCTGCTAAGGCAATATCTTTTACTTTATAGGGCAGAGTATCCGCAATTGCCGTGGCTGTTTTCGTTTTATTAATCATAATGCTCCCAGGATTAACTATTGGATTTCAGGGCGTCCACCATATCGGTTTTCTCCCAGGTAAATTCAGGTAATTCGCGCCCAAAATGGCCGTAGGCCGCTGTCTTTCGATAACGCGGTTTCTTTAAATCTAGATGTCGGATAATTTCCGCCGGTTTTAAGGGAAACACATTCCGTACCAATTCCGTCAATTCTTCGTCTTTCATCCGGCCGGTGCCAAAGGTGCGAACATACAAAGAGGTGGGCTCCGCAATACCAATACTGTAGGACAGTTGAACTTCGCAGCGAGTTGCCAATTCAGCTGCCACAATATTTTTGGCAATATACCGAGCCATGTAGGTAGCCGAACGATCCACTTTGGAAGGATCTTTCCCGGAAAAGGCACCGCCCCCATGTGGTGCGTACCCTCCGTAAGTATCCACAATAATTTTCCGCCCCGTTAGACCTGTATCCGCATCGGGACCGCCTTCCACAAAACGACCGGTTCCATTAACAATAAAATCATTCACGAATGGCAAACCCGAGGCCTCTAAAACCGGCAGAATGACGTGTTCAATCACGCCCTCACGGACAAAAGCGTGTTCCTTCGCTTGTGTCCCAAATTTACCCAGCATATCTTTATGCTGCGTGGCCACAACGGCCTTGGTGACTCGCACCGGCTTTCCATCTACATATTCAACCGTCACTTGGGATTTTCCATCCGGTCCCAGCCACTCTAACTCACCGGATTTCCGAACCTCCGCCAACCGAGCGGTCAACCGCTGGGCCAGTTGGATCGGTACAGGCATCAATTCTTTTGTCTCGGTACACGCATAACCAAACATTAAGCCCTGATCACCGGCTCCCTGCTCGTGATCATCGCTGGCATCCACACCCTGAGCAATTTCCGGACTTTGCTGATGGATGGAAGAGATCACTTTTACTGATTCACTATCCATGCCATAGGCTAAATCTACGTACCCAATATCGTTGAGGGTCTGTTTTACAATTTTCTCCACTTCCACAAACCCACTGGTCGTGATTTCACCACTAACCACGACCAAACCCGTGGTGGCTAGTGTTTCGCAGGCGACCCGGGATTCCGGATCCTGAGAAAGCAAATCATCCAAAATCGCATCTGAGATGGCGTCACAAACTTTGTCCGGATGTCCTTCGGTGACCGATTCGGACGTAAAATGGGTTACTCCCATGTAAAACTCCTTTTTAAGATGAAAATGAACGGTGAATTTACTGACAGTCGCTATCCGACCAAACCAGAATCACTACAGATTAACAGGATAATGACCCATCCCCGGCCACGATTTTTCCTTTAATCTTTTGATTCACAAGGGATGCATCGGCGAGAATGATGGCATCTTCAATTTCACAATCGCGGATGGTACAATGATCCATGATCGTGACAAACGGTCCCAGCGTTGAATTCTCAATATGGCAATTGCTCCCAATATGAACCGGTTCCTTGATTGTCACTCCCTCGTAGTCATCGTGACGGGGTTTTAACAAGGCGCGGTTTGTTTCTAAAAATGTCTCGGGTACACCCACATCATAATACGGGACTTGTCGATATTCAAACGGTTCTCCGGATTTCAGCATGAGTGCCAGAGCATCGGTAAGTTGGTACTCCCCGCGCGTTCTGATATCGTTTTGAAACAGCGTTTCTAGGGCCTGTTTCAATGTACGCTCACCGCGCAATCCGTAAAGGCCGCTGATAGCCAGATTTGTGGGCGGGTTTTCCACCTTTTCAAAAAATCCGGTAATGGCCGTTCCGTTTGTTTCTATCACCCCAAATCGGGACGGGTCATCCACCGGCATGACAGCAATTGTGCTATGATCTTGAGAAAGAAACGTCTCATAATTCGCTTTGAAAATGGTATCTCCCAATTGAATCAACACCGGTTCATCCCGGTCTTCCAATCCCTGATATACAGCGTGTCCCAATCCCAACCGTTCCGTCTGTTCGACAAAACGGAAGGTACCGGAATACGATTCAACATGACGTTTCACCTGATCGCCAAAGTGGCCTGTTATCAGGGTTATTTCGGTGATTCCCTGGCTGATGAGCGGTTCCAGAATAAGATCAAGGGTGGGTTTTCCCGCCACCGGTAGCAACGTTTTTTGAATAGCAAGGGTATGGGGCCTAAGTCGGGTCCCATACCCGGCTACGGGTATGACAACTTTCATCTATAAAATAACGATAGGTGTTAGTACTGGTAATGTTTCTCTTTTATCTTGGTTACTCGTTGAATCATGGTATCCACAGCACGATCGATGGATTTGGTCACATTATCTGTGGTTTCTTTTACATTCAATTTCCGGTTAGGAATTGAGACATTTAATTCGGTGGTGAATCCCTTTTTCTCCTGAATCAGAATCACCTGGCATTGGGTTGCCCGATCAAAGACTTTTTTAATCTTCTGTACTTCTTTTTCTGCATATTCACGCAAGTTGGTAGGTGCCTGAAAATGGCGCGCTGTGAACTCAACAATCACGTCAGCCTCCTGTCTTTAAGAGATTTCAGGACCCGCGGCCCGGATGTCCGGATCACCGAGGTCGTAATTTCGGAAATTTTCCTGGAATTTTTTCACCAAGGTTCGGGCGGTCTCTTCATAAGCCTGAGAATCCGGCCACGCATCCCTTGGATTCAATATGCTTGGGTCCAGATCACCCAAGCGGGTAGGAATTTGAAATTTGAACATAGGATCGGTTACAAATGTGCACGATTCAATCGTTCCATCTAAGATAGCGTCAATAATCTTTCGAGTCAGGGGTAGGGAAATTCGGGGAATCCCTGAACTGGCGGATCCTCCAACCCACCCTGTATTAACCAAATACGCTTTTACACCATGTTTGTTCATTTTTTCTTTTAATAACCGGGCGTAGACAGAGGGGTGAAGGGTTAAAAAAGGTCCCCCAAAACAGGGTGAAAACGTGGCCACTGGATCGGTCACGCCTCGCTCCGTTCCCGCCACTTTTGCTGTATACCCGCTAATGAAATGGTACATGGCTTGTTCTGGGGTTAATTTGGCCACGGGGGGCAAAACGCCGTAAGCGTCACAGGCCAGAAAGATGATCTGCTTCGGATGGGGTCCCATACTGGGTTTACCCTGAGCCGCCAATGAATTTTTAATATAATTCAAAGGATAGGACACCCGTGTATTCTCAGTTTTGGACGAATCATTAAAGTCGATGATTCGTGTCCGCTCATCATACACCACATTTTCCAAAAGAGCACCATGACGTATGGCCTTGTAAATATCGGGCTCATGTTCCGGATTCAAATTGATAACTTTAGCATAACATCCACCCTCAAAATTGAATATACCTCGATCAGACCAGCCGTGTTCGTCGTCACCAATTAAAGGTCGATTTGGATCGGTGGACAGGGTCGTTTTCCCCGTTCCGCTAAGACCAAAAAAGATTGTTGTGTTTTCTCCATTCTTATCCACATTGGCAGAACAGTGCATGGATAATACGCCCTTTTGAGGCAGAAGATAATTTAGGATTGAAAACACGCCCTTTTTAATCTCACCACCATATTCGGTGCCACCGATAATGACCACTTTCCGACCCAGATGGAACAGAATAAAGGTTTCGGAATTCATGCCATGCTTTTCAAAATGGTCATTGTACACATCGGAAGCATTGATGATGGTGAATTCCGGTTTAAAGTCAGCTAACTCCTCCTCTGAAGGACGGATAAACATGTTATGGCAAAAATGCGCTTGCCAAGCTCGTTTGGCTACAATCCGGATCGGTAAACGGTATTCCGGATCCGCGCCTGCAAAGCCGTCAAAAACATAAGTATTAGAATCACTAGCGTGATTGTAATAGCTGATAACTTTGGTATATAATTCATCAAAAATCTTTTCGGACACAGGTTGATTTACTGGTCCCCACCAAATCTTATCGGAAGAACTAGGTTCCTCTACAAAATATTTATCTTTCGGGGAACGGCCCGTATATCGCCCCGTGTCCACCATCACTGCGCCGCGCATGGCCATTTTCCCTTGTTTATGAAGGATGGAATCCTCCACTAGACTTTCCATTGGCAAATTTCGTTCAATCCGTCCAACACCAGTGAGACCAAGTTCGTATAATCCAATCGATTTGGCTGTGATCATAGCGACCTCCTATTTTCCGTGGGGGTGGGCTTGTTGATGAATTTTTTTCATTTGTTCAGGACGCAAATGCGTATATATCTGGGTCGAAGACAAACTGCTATGGCCCAGTAAATCCTTTACAGCGCGAATATCAGCGCCGCGGTCGAGAAGATGAGTGGCGAAACTATGCCGTAGAGCGTGGGGTCCCATATCCGTGGCACCAGTGGCTAATCGAATCATCTGCTTCACACGTTTTTGAATGGTGGACACTGACCACGGCTTCCCTTTACGATTGGTAAAGACCAGGCGATCATGGGCATCGGTTTTCAAGGAGCGACCCATATCTTGCAAATAACGTTCTACCCAGGTTTTACAGGCCTCATTTATGGGAATCAAGCGTTCCTTGTTCCCCTTCCCCCTAACTTTCACCAAATTTTCATCCAACTGGAAATCTCCCACTCGAAGCTGGGTTAATTCTCCCAGGCGCATTCCAGTTGCGTAAAACGTTTCCAATACTGCCCGGTCCCGGAGACCGGAAAGTGTGGATGTATCCGGCATGTCCATGAGTTGTGATATAAATGTCTCACCGATGAAATGAGGTAACCCTTTTTTTAGTTTGGGTGATTTGATCATATCTGCCGGATTGGATCGTAATACACCTGTTTTTTGAAGATACCGGAAAAAGGATTTCAAGGTAGCCAATCGCCGGGCGATGGTCCGGCTGGTGAATCCCTGTTCAACTTCACGACCTAAAAAATGGCGGATAGCTTCCTTATCCACATCCTGAATCCGGATATGGGGCTGTCCCCAGTACTCCGTTAAAAAGGACTGAAAACGCTGTAAATCACGGGAATAGGCCTTCACGGTATTGGGTGAAAAAGACCGTTCTTTGCTCAGAAAATTTAAAAAGGCGTTTCGCTCACGTTCCATGGGAGGTCACTTCACGAATTTGATCCAAAATATCGTCCAATTCTTTGGGTAAAGGTACTTCAAATTCCACTGGCAAACCCGTATGGGGGTGCAAAAAACGCAATTTGGCGGCATGTAAAAAATGCCGTTTAAGGGGTCGGAGTATTGCCTTCATGGGTTGTTGAATTTCAGGTAAAAATCCTTTTAGCCGGTGGAGAGACCCGTCATACTTATCGTCGCCCACTATGGGATGATTTTTAGAGGTGGCATGTACCCGAATCTGGTGGGTACGGCCGGTATGGGGAGTAAACTGCACCAGGGTAACCACATCAAAGGATTCCAAAACCTGGTAAGCCGTTGAGGCTGGTTTCCCGGACATATCAACACAAAAGGACGTGGGGTCTGACCGGCGACGTTTGATCGGTCCTTCAATATATCCTTGTGAGTCCTTCCAACGTCCCCAGGTAAGTCCCAGGTAGGTTTTCGATACGGTTCGTTCCTGAAATTGGGTAGCCAGTTCCTGATGAACAGTGTTGGTTTTCGCCACAACCATAACACCAGAGGTATCACGGTCCAGCCGATGGACGATTCCGGGACGCACCGGTCCGTTTAAATCGGATAGCGTTTTAAAATGATAAGCCAATGCATTGGCCAGCGTCTGGGAATGTGCGCCTACTCCAGGATGAACCGTCATTCCCGCTGGTTTATTGATCACTATCAAATCGTCGTCTTCATACACGGTATCCAGAGGTATGTTCTCAGGAATCAGTGTAGTGGGTGGTTCTTCCGGAAGTGATTCCACCAGGATCTGTTCTCCGGTTTGGACGCGGTAGGACGGTTTTCGATGGCGGCCGTTTACGGTGATCAGTCCCTGACGGATATACGCCTGGATCGATGCCCGGGACAGTTCCGGTAAATTCCCCGAAAGATAAACGTCCAACCGAATATCCGGCTGGTCAACGATAAATTGGTGTAAGGTCAAGTATTTTGGGTGTCAGGCCTTGGTTTGGGATCAATGAAGAAAGAATACCATAAGTAAAAGATAATTCCGATGGTCACAGATGAATCAGCCACGTTGAAAATATAAAAATGATAGGTCCCCCAATAAAAGTCAAAAAAATCAACCACTTCGGCTCGAAAAAGACGATCAAATAAATTACCAAACGCGCCCGCTAAAATCAGCGCCAGTGAAATCCGGACCATAAGATGACTCTTCCGTTCCAACCACAGTAATCGTAGCAAAACGCCGGATAAGATTAGTGAGGCACCGGTAAAAAAAATGAGACCTCCCGGAAAATTCAGCCCAAAGGCCATTCCCGTATTGGTCACATAAGTCAAATTGAAAAAATTAGGGATCACAGGAACTGATTCATGAAGTCCCATGGTGGACCGGACGGCAAATTTGCTGGCCTGATCCACCAGAAATACCAGTCCCGTAATAACCAGGACGTTCATAGAAGTCCGAGCTTTTCCCGTTCTTTACAATCCACATGTTTTGTTGTGTTGGGAACTTCAATCATCCGTTCTTCATCAATCAAATTCCCACAAATTTTACAAATTCCGAAGGTCCCGTCTTCGATACGTTCCAGAGCCGTTTCCAGATTCTGGTAATAGCTGTTTTCCCGGGTCATGAAGAGATAATTCTTTTCCCGTTCATGGGAATCGGTGCCAGCATCGGCCATGTGGACGGAATAAATCGAATCTGGAGAAATACCGGATTTGGTGGAGTCGGAATTGTGGATACCCGTCTGAATATCACTTACCTCTTTGGAGACCTCCTCCATTTTTTTGAGAATGAGTTTTTTAAACCGGTTTAACTCTGCTTTGGTGTATTTAACCTTCATGCTAGAACGTTCCTTTCTCAGTCTTGATATCGGGCTAAGCCCACTTGAAATGATTCATCACCCACCCGTATGGTTTCATGATAATCCCCGGGTTGGAATTCCTCAACCCATTCTTTAGTTAAGGTTTCGGCGCAAAAATAGTCCCGATAATCCTCCAGTGCTGGCTGTAACGCTTCCGGAATACGGGCATAAACCCGAATGCGATCTTCCACCGCGAACTCTGCATTTTTCCGCATAATTTGAACTTGGCGTATTAAATCCCTTACTTTGCCTTCCCGAATCAACGATTCGGTTAATTCAGTATGAATGCCCAACACCATATCTTCGAGTTCTATGGCCGCAAAAGGTTCTACGGAATGAGTATCAATAATCAAATCCTGCTCTGTTAGCTCAATGGTATGACTTCCAGAATTTACATTGATTTTTCCATGTTGCCGAATGTCCTGTATCATTTGTCCCGGATCAGATGATTGAAGCTCTTGCCGGATTTGTGGCAGTGCTTTTCCATATTGTTGCCCTAACCGAGCCAGGTTTGGTTTCACGGTGTATCTGATCAGCGTGGCGGGGTCGTCCGTAAATTCTACCGCTTTAAGATTCAATTCATCCTGAATGACTTGGGCGTTCGATTCGATAAAGGTTTTTATGTCATTATCCGGGCAGTAAATCCGAATGGATTGGAGCGGTTGACGGATTTTCAGTCCCGCTTGATTCCGGGCGGAGCGTCCCCCTTCCACGATTTTCCGTAGACTGTCTACCTGACGAATCAAGGTTTCATCGATCAACGTCACATCCGCTACTGGGAAATCACGAAGATGAACACTTTCCTCAGCATCGGGTAACGCCCGACCAATGTTTTGGTAAATCTCTTCTGTAACGAAGGGAAGTACAGGAGCCAATAATTCCACTAGCGTCAGCAATACAGTATGCAATGTTTGGTATGCCGCTGATTTATCCGCATCATTATCACTTTTCCAAAAACGACGGCGATTCCTACGGATATACCAATTAGACAAATCCTCAATAAACCGTTCCGTAGAGCGCATGACGCGATCAAAACGATAGGTTTCGTATCGATCGGTGGTTTCTTTAACCAAGAGATTGAGTTTCGCCAAAATCCAGCGATCCAGGAGACTGCGGGACTCTACAGGAATCAGCTCAGCGGATGGATCAAATCCATCGACAGACGCATAGGTGGCAAAAAAGGAATAAGAATTCCAGAGGGTAATCAACTTTTTACGTACTTCATTGGCGGGACCATAACCAAAAAGAAGGTTATGCTCCATGTTTTGGCTGGCGTACATCCAGCGCATCACGTCCACCCCCATTTTTTCTGCCGCATCGTCGAACCAAATAGCATTTCCCCAGGATTTATGCATATCCCGACCGGTTTCATCCTTAACCAAAGCGTGACCCAATAACGTTTTAAATGGAGGCTGGTCCTCCAGAAACGTAGACATGGCCAAGAGACTATAGAACCAGTTTCGGAATTGCCCCGGAAAACATTCGGTGATAAAATCAGCCGGAAACCACTGTTTCCAATAATCCGGATCGGTAAGGTAATGCATCGTGGAAAAAGGTACAATTCCCGCATCCAGCCAAGGATTGCCCACATCAGGAACGCGGGTGCCAATCAGTCCGGTCTCTGGATGGCGAATCTTCACCTTATCGATCCAGGGGCGGTGGGGTGTATGTCCGTCAAATTCTTCCCAACCCTCAACAGCCAGTTCCTTTAATTCTTCGCGACTCCCTACTACATAAAAAGAGCCATCCTCAAATGTCCAGATCGGGAGAGCCAATCCCCAGAAACGTTTCTTGGAGATCATCCAGTCGCCCATGTTATCCAACCATTCGTGTTCCCGGTCTCGTCCCCATTCGGGGATCCACTGAATCTGGTCTACCACCTTTTTAATCCGGTCCCGCCAGTCCATATTTATGTACCACTCTTCCACAATCCGGAACACCAGTTCATCACCAGACCGCCAGCAATGGGGATACACATGGGGATATTTCTCCACGTGGATCAGAAGATCTCGTTCTTTTAAATCTTTAATTATCGCAGTTTTTGTTTCTTCAGCCGTAGCGGATTGACCCGTAAGCCACCCAAATTTGTCAATATATCGGGCTTCGCTATTCAGGGGAGCTATATTTACTAAACCTTCTCGTTCCCCAATCTGATGGTCAATATCACCGCAGCCTGGTGCGATATGGACAATGCCGGTTCCCTCTCCAGCAACCACTACATCATTGCCCATAGAATCTTTTCCGCCGTCAATCACCCGGTGACAGGTCACTCCGGATTTTCCTTCAGCTTTCAAGCGCTCATTAATAAAGGGATAACCGCCAGAAATCTGCTGGGCCTCCAAATGGTCGTAGGGTCCTTCATATTCCCAACCAATCATCTCAGCGCCTTTTAAAGTTCCCACAATTTCATAGCCGCCATGTTCTTTGAATATCTGAGCGATGGTTTTCAGTTTCGGGACGCCTTCCACCCAATTCTTTTTCTCCTTGAATTGCCTCTCCAGTCGGGGAAACTCTAGATTTTCCTTGGCAAAATAAAAGATAGACCCATCCACGGCCCGAACTTTCACGTAATCCATGTCTCGGTTCACCGCCGCGGCCACATTGGAGGTCAAGGTCCAGGGCGTGGTCGTCCAGACCAGTAAATTTTCATTGTCCCGATGTTTCAGGGGAAAGCGGACAAACACCGCTTCATGGGCTACCAATTTCCGTCCTTCGATAATCTCCATCTGAGAATAGGACGTGCCAGAACGACCGGACCAGGGCACCACATCGGTCCCGCGATAAATTTTTCCCGCTTCAAATAGTTTTTTCAGAAAGGCCCAGATCGTGTAATTGTTCTCCTCGGACATGGTATAATAGGAGTTATCCCAATCCATCCAGTATCCCAGACGTTTGGACTGTTCCGTCTGAATACCTGCGTACTTACGGACCCGCTCCTTACATAGGTTAACGAATTTTTCTATGCCGAAATCCTCAATCTCCCGCTTACTCTGGAATTTCAGTTCCTTTTCCACTTCCACTTCCACCCAAAGTCCCTGGCAATCAAAGCCGTTTTGGTAGCGAAGTTCGTGGCCGGTCATGGCTTTGTAACGTTGAATAATATCCTTGAGGGTCCGTCCCCAAGCGTGATGGACACCCATGGGATTATTGGCGGTGATGGGACCGTCAAGAAAGCTCCATTTCGGTTTTCCGGTGTTTTTCTGAACTCGTTTTTGAAAGATGGAATTCTTCGACCAGAATTCCAGAATTTTATGCTCCAGCTTTACAAAATCGACTTTAGCATCTACCCGTTTGATAGTCATAGTCCTACAGATATCGTTAGTAAATTTATTAATTCGAGAATGAGAAATTAACCGCAAACGCCATCGAATCCAACTGCGGTAGTAAGACCTTTTATGAGGGACAGATCTGTCCAAAATAAATATTATTTCGATGATATAAATTGGGAATTTTGACCAGACATCAGCGTTTATGAAAGTTCAAAGGGTGATCGTTGAATGGAAACCGGAGTCGGGAGCCTGCCTGCGTTCCGATAAATCGGTACTTCGGCAAGTAAAACCGGAAACGGGAAGGACGTAATGAGTGACGAGGCAGACGACGGTACGCCGCCCATGAACGGAACAGAATCTTCAGGCCTTAGAAAAACGGGCGAACAGAATCGGAAGGGAATCAGCGTGAAAAAAAAGAAACTGTCCGAATCCCGCCCAAGCGGGATGAGTTTTTCTTTTTTAGCTGATGGACTGGAGATTCAGCCCGTTTTTCTACAGCCTTGATTTTTTTGCTGCTTTTTGTATCAAGACAAAAAGCAGGAGACCGGTGACGGAATTCCTGTTTTCCCGTTTATTTTGGATGGAGAGCGTACATCAGGAGAAAACTGCTTTTTGGTTATCCGACTGGATTGTTTTCACACTACGGGGAAAAATCTATCCAAAATCAATGCCCCACCCCGATCATGTTGGACAATTGCATCCAATTCCGGAATCACCTGATATATTTTGGACGGCACTGTATAAGGGATCATTAGAAGCGAAGTCATAAAAAAGGGGCTGAAACCAGCCCCTAGGATCATTCAGAGTGCCCCTGTGCTTTAGTCTTCAATTTCGAGTGCGTAAAAGCGGGAAATATTATCCCGTTTTACCAGGAGCAGCAGGGTATCCTCCTTTTTCTGGTTTCGAATTAATTCCAGAAAATCTTTTTTAGATTTTACTTTTTCCGTACCGACCCGGGTTATGATGTCACCAGGGCGAATTCCGGCCCGATCGCTTACACTATTGGGCTTTACATCCGTGACCACTACCCCCGTTTCATCCGCACTGATCCCAAATCGATTGGCAATCGATCGACTCACATCGGTAACCGTCAATCCAAATTCTGATCGTGATGAACCACGGTCCGTAATCGCCGTTTCATCTTTTAATTCTTCCAACGTTACTTTAAGCGTTTTCGATCGTCCGTTACGGATAACCTTAACAGCAGCCACTTCCCCCGGTGGTGTGGAGGATACCACATTTTTCAGGTGTGAAGGGCCATTAATATCCACGCCATTGAACTGGATAATCACATCCCCTTCTTCCAGTCCCGCTTCCTCCGCCGGACTGTCTTCTACCACATTACCGACTAAGGCACCAAAGCGGGTGTCCAGGTCCATGGCCCGGGCCACTTTTTCATCCACTTCTTGGATATAGACGCCCAACCAGGAGCGGACCACATAGCCTTTTTCAATCAGGTCGGTCATCACTTTTCGGGCCATGTTGGATGGAATAGCAAAGCCCACACCCCGGTTAGCTTTCTCAAATCCACCAGTGGCAATCGCCGTATTGATACCGATCAATTCCCCTTTCAGGTTAAGGAGGGCGCCACCGCTATTGCCAGGATTAATGGCTGCGTCGGTTTGGATAAAATCTTCGTAATTATTGCCACTGATAATATTACTCCGCCCGAGAGCGCTCACAATTCCGGCTGTAACTGTATGACTCAGATTTGCGGAAAAAGGGCTCCCCACCGCCAGGACCCATTCTCCCACTCGTAATTTGTCTGAATCTCCCAAGGGAAGTTCATGTAAATCATCAACCTCTACCTGCAGGACGGCAAGATCAGACTTGGGATCGGCCCCTACAATCGTGGCATCAACGACCCGTTTATCAATCAGCTTCACTTTGATCTCGTCGGCGTCTTCAATTACATGGTTGTTTGTGAGGATATAACCCTTGTCCTTATTGACAATAACCCCTGAACCCAAGGCTTGTCCATGGTATTCCTGATCCGGTAGATTGGGAGCCAAGAACGGAAATCCCTGAAATGGAAGGTCAGAATGAAGATCGTTTAATTTAAACACCCGGTCCGTCAAGACAGTCACGACGGCTGGATTGGCCTTTTCCGCAACATCGGCGAAGGCGTTACTGAACTGAGCAAGAGCTCCACTTTGCGCCGCCAATATCAAGGGCAGAGCCAGAAAAATAATGATACCTTTTTTCAACATGTGTTCTCCAAAATTTATATCACCCCTTCAATGTAACCAGGAGTAAAAAGTTTCGGAAATTAGTCACTCAAATTTTAATTGAGCGGACAAATCTTTTCCCCGATCCAAGTTTTTACTATTACTCCGGCGAAGTTTATTTGGTTGAAATTTTCACACGTAATGAGTAAAACGTAATTATTTAATTG